>JACRID010000029.1 GCA_016220145.1 Candidatus Peregrinibacteria bacterium | reverse complement strand
GCGGGCGAACCCGCCGATGGCGGCTTCATGCCCGATTCAGGCTCTCCCGTCGCCGATGCCGGCCGGCCCGAAGCCGACGGCGGCCCTGCGATGGACGATGCGGGACAAAATTCGGCGGACGCCGGCCCCGAAAAGCCCGACAAACCCGTTTGCGGCTGCACGACTCCCAATGCCCTCGCAAGCAACACCGCTCTTCTCGCTCTCGCCGCGCTGGGGTTCAGGAGAAGAAAGCAAGAGAGGCTGTAAATGGCAATTTTTTCGCAAAAATACATATAATAAGCTACTTGATATATGGAATCTACATATCCGGTTCCAGAACGTCGAGGTATTTCGAAGAGCAATCACGTACCGGCCATAGCCATCGCCGTTGCCGGAGCAGTTGCAGCAGCCTGCGCGGAAAAAGATGATAGCGATCAGCCGCCATTGCCTCGTAAAAATTATAGAGATGAGGCTCAAGAAAGGGCTTTTGTTTTAAGAGGCACTCCGCTTTGCCGCATTGGTAATACCGGCACAAGTTCCAGGGGAACTCATTTGCATTTTGATAGAATACAACACCCCGGTACTCCGAGTGCTTATGTATCCCAAGGAGTTGAACGTTACATCGCCACAAAAACCGGTGACGCAGAGCCACCTCTCGACTTCATACAGGCAAGTCGGGTGGCTTTTTGGCCGATCTGTTATGCAATATATTTTGTTTGGCATCACTTCGCCCGCGAGAATATCGGCATGTCCGCCGCCGGAGCGCGATAGATGATGTTTACGATGCCGGTGCCGTCGGCGATATTTAGTGTAGGTTTGTTAGGGTTAGTATAATTTGGATGATTATTGGAACATGTCGTTTCTCCAAGTGTTTTTGAAAGTTTTATATTTGGTGAGTCCCAGCATTTGGCATAATCGTGCCACCCGGCGTCAATTTCATCCGGCGTCGCCGCCCTCACGTGCGCATACCTCAAAAAGTTCAAGTCGCAGTGGCGCGCGGCGGTTTTTTTGTCCGGCGTGTCGGCCTTGCCGCCGTCGCACATCAGCGGTTCGTTCAAAACCGAACCTCCATATGTGTTGTTTGTCTGCAGCGAGCCCTTTATTGTCAGCTGATTTTTCAAAAGTTCGCGCATGCTCACGTTTGCATTTTTTTTGCCGTAATCCGGCGTGCCGTCGGCATTTATGAAATCATTTTTGTTACTACCGCAATCGTTGGTATCGTAACCGTACGAAAACACGCTGCCGTCCGCCGCAAGGTTCGCCTCGATGTCCGTAACTTTGCTGCAAATATAGACATTCCCGCCGGTATGCGTTGTTAAATCTTCAAGCGCAATAATCCCAAGCCGCCCTGTTGATGTAATTATATTCTGATCTATAAAAATGTTACACCCTTCCACCACGACGGTTTTGCTGCCGGAAAAAGATATATCATCGTTATTATCAAGTACCACTGCGCAGGGCTTGCCGCCCGCATCCGCTTGCAGATTTTTCTTGCTGTAATAAAACAGGCCGGTTTCGCCCGTATTCCCGTTTGGTTTTTCAAGTTCACCGGAATCGATTTTTACATTGTTTTTGCTTGAACCCTGCAATTTATTTATAACTTTCGGATTTATAACCATGCGCAGCGCCCTGACAAACCCCTCGCGTATGTCCTTATTCTTTCCGCCGATTGACGCTGAAACGCCCGTGCTTGGCAAAGCGTTTTTGTCGAACACGTTGAGGCTCACATTTCCGCGCACGTCCGCCGCCTGATTGATAACGGTTCCGTCGGCAAGTTTTTTGGAAAGATATTTAACATTTTTGCCATTGGCGGTATAGCTCAACATTGTTTGCAGGCCCACCGCCTTTGTGGTTTCGATGCTTTGAGCTTGATTGACGGAATATGTGTATACAAAGGCATCCACGTTGGTCGGTTGCGGAGGCGTGATTGCGAGGCCCGATTTTACAAAAACGTCGGCAAGAAGTTGAGGATTATTGGTACATGATCCGGCCACCGATTTCATTTGAAACTGTGCAAGCGCGGGATTTTTAGGCAAAGCTGACTCGGGGTTGCCTTGAGCATCTTTTTCGGGTCCGTCGCCCGTACCGTTCAAAACAAAACCGTACGCGCCACCTGCGCAGTTATAAATTTGCGCCGTTAAATCGGGGGTGACGCCGTCCATTTTCGCATCTTTTTTAACTTGAAATTGGACTTTTTGAGGCGTGTTTGCCAAAGTGGAAAGAGTTCCCGCTTCCGTCAAAATGCCCGCTTCATCCGCCGCGAGAATTTTAGAAACGCCGATTGCCGGCAGGAAGGTGAATTCTTTGCCCGGTGCCGGATATTCAACCACCCAATTTTTGCCGGTCGAATTTTGCGTTACCGTTATTTTTTCCAGCAAAAGCTTGTTGTCTCCACCTGTGGGCGCAACGGAAGTTACCTTCGCCGCATATAAATTTCCGGTTGAATCCCATGCGAAATTCCCTTTTGTGACCGCGGCGGTACAGGCTGCGTCCACGACATTGCACGGGGTTATCTGATCGATTTTTACTTTGTCATTCCATGTAGCGGTGACGGTAAACCCGGGGTCGCTTGTAACCTGCTGATAATTATTGAAAATTCTTACGCGCAGTTCGTGGTATTGCGCGCCGTTTGCATAAACGGTTGCCACGGGGGTATCGGCCCCTATGCCGCCGGTGAGATCGGCACCCGTATCGTTGACGCCGTTAAATTTGGTATTAACCGTATAACCGCCGGCACCGCCTTCCGCGTGCGCGCCGCAAAAATTCATCCAGCCAACGCTGTCCGCCCATGCGTAACCGTATAGATCGCCGGATTGAGCGCCCGGGCAAGCAGTTTGAGCTTCAGCCAAAGTTGCCGCGGTCGCGATTTTGACGCCGTAATTCGTATTCCCGCAGCCGACGCTGTTTGTACCGTCATTATTTTGTCCCGCATCGCATCCCATACTGATGTACCCGATATTGTCGCCCCACGCGAAACCGCGCAAAAGATTTCCATTTACGGTTTTGACGCCGTAAGTGAAATTGCCGCAGTTAGCCAAACTTTTACCCGGAGGATTGCTGCCGAGATTACCGGCCGTTCCATCGCACGCAAAACTTACATATCCAAGATTTGTATTCCACGCCCAGCCGTTGAATACCGTTGCGGGAACAGGTTGCCCTGGTTCCCAATCTGCAGTTGTCTCCGCCGTGCACGCACGATAGGTTTCATCTGCCGGCAAGTCGAAATTTAACTGACCGGAATCAGCAATTCCCGCTTCGCGTCCCGTTGCGGAGGGAGAAGAAACGGCATCGGTATAAGTATGCCCGGCAGCCATCGTTATGTCTTGACACACGACCGGTGTGGCTTGTGCATATGCGGACATGTATTCAACGGGCTCAAGTCCAATAAACCCGCTGAGGAGCAATACAACGAGTGCGCTTGCCATTAAAGACAAGGATTTGGTCAAGAATTTCATAAAAATTTGTTTTTATTTAATTTCTCAAGGGCTCCTTATATTCTATCAAAAATTTGGCTTAAAGGAAAGGCTTAGTTATAATCTCGCCGTGAATAGTACCCGTCAAAAGCTGTTTCTTGGGGTTCTGGTTCTGGTGGTAACGTCGATTTTGGCTCTGTTAAACCCTCTTCAGGCTGTTCAATATAAGATATCGGATTTGTTCTTCAGGGGCAGGGGAGCCGGTGAAAGCATCACGATTGTCGCGATTGACGACAAAAGTTTGGCGCCGGAAGCCAATCTGGGGCGATTTAAAGATTGGCCGAGGAGCTATTATTCGCAATTTTTGCGGGCGATAAATACGCTGAAACCCGCCGTCGTGGCGTTTGATCTGGATTTCAGGGAAGCTTCGCGCGGAATGAGCGTTTTGCGCCTGCAGCAGCTTCTTCGCGATTATGAAAGAAAAGTCGGCAATTCGCTTGCCGCCACATATGACTGGTATGGCTTGTTGAAGCGGTTTGAAGTTAATCCTGAAGCGGCGGAATCCACTCATCCCGACGACGTTGATTTTCAAAGTGCGCTCAATGAAAACGGTCCGGTGGTTTTGGTTTCTTCACTTGCGCTTGGCGGCGGCGATTTTACAACCGGTGAAAAATTTCCGGAATATAAAAATGTGACTTTACCCATTTTCAGGGGGAATAATGTGACCGTCGGTTTTGCGAACGTAATGAGGGATCGCGACGGTATCGTAAGGCGTTTTGCTCCATGGGTGGCCAAAATGCCGGCCTTCGCGGTTGCGATCGGGCGCGCGTATCTTGAAAGCCATCCGGCGGCGGGCAATACCATATTGAATGCCGATTCTTGGAATGAAACGCCGACGCCGCAAATCAGAATAAATTATGCGGCCGCGCCTTTTAAATACAACACGGTTTCTTTTGTCGATGCGCTTGCGGGGCGCTATGATCCGGCGATTTTTAAAGACAAGATTGTTTTGGTTGGCGGAACCGCGAGAATTTTGCAGGATTTTCAAATGACGCCGGTTTCGCGCGATGCGATGCCTGGGATTGAAATAAACGCGAACATTCTGCAGCAGATTCTGGACGGGAAAAATTTAACGGAGCAGGGGACGATTTCGCTTTTGCTCTTGCTGGTGCTTTTTGCGATTGGCGGCAGCATCGCGATGTTCAAGACGCCGATAAAATTTTTGGGAATCCTTTTCGGGGGCGTTTTGTTCGGGTTTCCGCTGATTGCTTTCGGCGCGTATCAAATCGGATATGTTTTGAATGTTGTGTATCCGGAAGCCGCATGGATTTTTGCGGCGGTTGCGGTTCTTTGGTATAGGAATAAAACTGAATTTAAGGAGAGAAGGATGATACAGAAGGCATTTTCGCACTATGTCAGTCCCATTGTCGTGAATGAGTTGGTTAAGACGCCGGAGTTGCTGAAACTTGGTGGAAAGCGCCAACAAATCAGCGTTCTTTTTTCGGACATAGTCGGTTTCACAAGCTTTGCGGAAAAATTGACGCCGGAAGATACGGTTGCGCTTTTGAATGATTATTTAAGCGCGATGACGGATGTGGTTTTTTCATATCACGGCACGCTGGATAAATATCAAGGGGATGCGATTATGGCTTTGTATGGGGCTCCGATGGATGACGCAGGGCACGGAGTAAATGCCTGCCACACCGCTCTCGGAATGCGAAAATCCTTGGTGACGCTGCACGAAAAATGGAATGCGATTCCCGATCTGCCGTTTAAGGAAAAGCTGATTCAGCTGGATTTCAGGGTTGGAATCGCGACGGGTCCGGCGATAGTCGGCAACGTCGGTTCCGAAAAGCGTTTTGATTACACCGCGATCGGCGACATCGTGAATCTGGGTTCGCGCCTCGAGAGCCTGAATAAAAAGTACGGCACGCACATTATGGTCGACAACAACACGTTTGTGACCATTACGGAGAATCACAATCCGTTTGTTTTCAGGAAGTTGGATACGGTGCGAGTGAAGGGTAAGGAAAACGCGACGGACATTTTTGAGGTTGTGGCGCTGGCGGAGAATGTGACGAGTGAAATTAAGGCCATGCTGGATGATTTTGAGAACGGGCGCATTTTATATACACAGCGGAATTTCCTTGGCGCAAAGCAGTATTTTGAGTCGGCGCTCGCGAAATCTCAAAACGACGGGCCGTCTCAGATTTACAGAAACCGCTGCAATTTCTTTATCAGAAAGCCGCCGGCGATGGACTGGAGTCCTATTGTGAATTTGGAGGAGAAGTAAGAGAGGCTGGACTTGTGACATTTCCTTCGAACAGTAGAGCGCAGCCCTCCTGCGGCCTTCTCGCCCCGCCCTGCGGGACTGCGGTGGCCTCCGGAGGACGCATGCCGCATGCGGCTCGCTCTGCTTCCTTGAATTAACTGTTCTCAGAAAATGCCACAAATCCAGCCTTCTTGGGAAATGTCCCCTCCCGAAATTCGCTATTTTGGGATCATACGCTTTTTCCTTTGAAAAAGATTTAATGATATTTGTAAAGACTTTGATCATAAAAGCAGGCAGTATGTTGCATTGTTCGTTCATGTCTGGCCTGCTGGACCGAGGGATCATGCTTTTAGTGTGAATAATTTAT
>JACRID010000030.1 GCA_016220145.1 Candidatus Peregrinibacteria bacterium | reverse complement strand
TTAGTATGTCCTGCGAAATACCGGAGGAAAGTTTTCAGTATTGAGGTAGAAAATACACTCAAGGAAGTATGCATTGAGATTGGGAAACGATATGAAGTTCATTTTGTGGAGATTGGAGTGGATGAAAACCACGTTCATTTCTAAAAAACAAAATATGCAAACAAAAATAAAAGTTGGAATCGGAGTTGCCGTAATAGTTGTGGCTGCGGCGCTTGTGTTTGGTAACACGAAATTAAACAAAGGGAGCATGTCGGGGTTTTATAATTTTTCCGTGACGAAAGTGCTCTCAATACCTGTAGCCAATCAGCAGCCGTTTGTTCTGCCGTCGAATGTTGACGCTGTTCCTCTAAATCCGGTGATTGGGGCATTCGCCATGCCTCCGGAATTGTCGATGAATAGATTATTGATGCAAGATACTATATTCAACAATAGTCAGAATGTTCTATATGCGCTGAATGTTAAAACGGCCAATCCCGTCGCCATTAAAAAGATGTCGTTTTCAATAAGCAAAACGCGTACTCTTACCGTAAAAGAAGGTAAAAAAATGAAAGAAAAAAAAGACTTTCTTAATGAAGCGGTTAAACGTTCTTTGAGTAATTTTAAATTATATAAAAAAGATTCTCCCGATGGTACTGAGCGGGATATAAGTGAACAGGTTAGGATGGAACTTGTTGAATTCGGAACCAAAAAAGATAAAGAAGGGGATTACAATAGTTGTGCTAATGCAGCTCATTGTGACCCAAGATTGCTTATAACGTGGAACAACGAAGAGGTAATTCCGCAAACAAGTAGCCCCATATATATAGTTAAGGCTGATATTGCAGATGCCGATCTTCGTAGCGGTGATGTTTTTAGTGTGATTCAGATTGGCGATTACGATGACTATCACGGTCAAACTGCAACCGGTGTGTTGACAAATCCATTGTCGAGCAATTTTGTATGGTCTCCACTCGCTGCGTTCAATCATTCCGTAAATTCCCCCGATTGGGAGAATGGTTTTGGAGAAAAACTCCCCGATATTGGCATTCAATTAATCGCCCGTTAAATCCCAACTCGCTTCTGGTGTTATAATAGGCTTGATGGCTGTCAACCTTTCGGTCAACTTCTGCGGGGTAAAATTCAAAAATCCGCTTGTGCTTGCGTCCGGCATTCTGGGCATAACCGCTTCTTCATGGAGGAATGTGGTGAAAAATGGCGCAGGGGGCGTTACGACCAAGTCTATTTGGCTTACTGAACACAAAGGGCACAGGAATCCGGTGATTATTGCTAATGAGCATTACATGCTGAATGCGGTTGGATTGCCGGATGCGGGAGTTGAAAAAGCGCGCGAGGAAATTGGCAAATATTTGAGTTGGAAGGCCTCGCCGCTGATTGTTAGCATAGTTGCCGGGAAAGTGGCTGATTTTGGAGAAATTGCTGAAAATATTGCGGGACTAAAACCGGACATTATTGAAGTAAATATCTCTTGTCCAAATGTGGAAGGCGAATTTGGAAAGCCTTTTGCGTGCGTGGCGGCGGATGCCGCGCAGGTTACGCGCGAGGTGAAAAAGCGCTTGGATAAGGCCGGTGTGAAGATTCCGATTTCCGTGAAACTTTCGCCCAATGTGGAAAATATCGTCACAATTGCAAAAGCGGTGGTTGATGCCGGCGCCGACGCGCTGACGGTTATGAATTCAATGGGTCCGGGGATGGCGATAAATCTTGAAATGCGCGCTCCGGTTTTGGCAAATAAGGTTGGAGGGCTGACCGGTCCGGCTTTAAAACCCATCGCAATCAACTTCATTCACGATATTTACAAGGCGCTGCCGGGTACGCCAATAATTGGAACCGGCGGTGTTATGACAGGTGAAGATGCGATTGAAATGATGATGGCGGGCGCGACTTTGGTTGGAGTTGGAACCGGCGTTTATTATCGCGGAATTGAAATTTTTAAAAAAATTACGGATGAAATGCAGTCTTGGTGTAAGGCAAATAAAATCAGTAATTTGGTCAGCTTAATAGGCGCGGTTCAACGTCATTCTGAATGATACTATGTGTCAAAGAAGCGATATTCCGCTCTCCGTAAAGATAAAAAAGATTAACAAAGAAACGCCATTTGTGATGTCTTTCGTTTTTGATTATCCTCACCGCGCACTGCCCGGGCAATTTGTGAATGTTTGGATTCCGGGAATTGATGAAAAACCGATCAGTGTGGCTTTTGATGATGGAAAATCCTACACGATCGCCGTTGCGGCGGTTGGTGAAATGACCAAAGAATTGGCTAAAAAGAAAGTGGGGGATTTTATCGGCATTCGCGGTCCTTATGGCACAAATTACGGTTCAAAATCCAGCCAATTTATTGCGATGGTGGCGGGAGGTTATGGAGTTGCGCCGCTGTATTTTGCCGCTGTGCAAGCCATTAAGGCCGGTTGCCGCGTGGATTTCCATCATGGAGCGCGCACAAAAAATTATCTGCTTTTTGCGGACCGTGTGAAAAAACTAAAAAACACGCGATATTTGCCGGCAACGGATGACGGTTCTCTTGGCCATGAGGGTAATTGCGTGAATTTGATGATTGAAACGATGAATGCCGGTGCAAAATATGACCTGATAATGACTTGCGGCCCGGAGCCGATGATGAAGGCCGTTTCAGATGTCGCTTGGAAGAAAAAAATAGACGCGCAAGTTTCCGTTGAGCGCTATATGAAGTGCGGCCTTGGAATTTGCGGAAATTGCTGTGTTGACGACCTTGGAATTCGAACATGCCAAGAAGGTCCGATTATGCCGCTTTCACAGATTAGGAAGATAAAGGAATTCGGGCTTTACCATCGCAATAGCGTTGGCAAAAAACACAGCTTTTAGTTATTAGCCGGTGCGGTTGATTGAATAAGGCATTTTTTTTGCTTGATTTTTGCTTAAACTGGGGGTAATATTAGGGTGTAATAATCTTACCCCTTATGTTTACTCCCGCAAGGCGCGCAAAACGCAAAAAAATCAATTTTATGATTGGCGAAGATATTTTGATTAAATTTTATCAATGGGTGCCCGCGGGGGAGAGGAGTGATTTTGTTAATGGTGCCTTGGAAGAAGCGTTGATTTATCATAAAAGGGAGCAAGCTTTTAAGGCGATGGATGAACTGCGCTTAAAGGCCAAAATTAAAATGACAGATGCTGAAATAATTAAAAGAAAAAACTATGGCAGACCTTAATACTGTATATATTGCAGATGCTTCCGTTATCATAAAATGGGCAATCAATGAGGCTCAAAATTTGGAAGAAGCTTTGACGCTTCGGGAAGATTTCTTGGGAGAAAAGGTGGAAATCAGGGTGCCGGTTCATTGTTTCCCCGAAGTGTGCAATTTGCTGGGCAGGCAATATTCCGGCATTGCGGTTTCATTCTTTTCTTATCTTGTTACGTCCGGAATAGAAGAAAAACACCTTGATTTGGAGCTTGCGACCATTACCTTCCGGCTAATGGAGAAATATGAGAGGATTTCTTTTTACGATGCCTTTTATCATGCATTGGCGATACGAGAAAAAGGCATGTTTATCACGGCCGATGAAAAATATTTCAGAAAAACCAAAAAGGAAGGAAGTGTGATGCTCTTGAAAGATTACGGTCAAAAGAAGTAGACTTTATTCAATGGATAAAGCAAAAGAGATTGCCGAAATACTGCTGGACATCGGTGCGGTTAAGGTCAAAATCAACCCGCCGTTTACTTGGGTTTCCGGAATCAAATCGCCGGTTTATTGTGACAACAGAAAGTTGATTTCGTATCCAAAGGAGCGTGGAAAGATTGTAAAGGCGTTTGTGCAAATATTGCGCGAAACCGGCATTAATCCGGAATTTATTGGAGGAACTGCAACCGCGGCGATTCCGTGGGCGGCGTTTTTGGCTTACGAAATGAATTTGCCAATGATTTACATCCGACCTGAAAAGAAACAACACGGTGCCGGTCAACAAGTTGAGGGAGAATTGTCCCCCGGCAAGCGCGTTCTGATTTTGGAAGATTTGATTTCGACCGGAGGATCGTCGGTTAAGGCGGCTCAGGCGGTTCAGAACGAGTGCAAAGGCGTTGTCTCTGACATTTTTGCCATAGTTAGCTGGGAACTGGACGAATCCAAAAGAATATTTCAAAAAGCCGAACTGAGGCTCACAACTCTGACCAATTTTTCAAATATCATCGGCTTGGCGCTTGAGCGAAAGGTTATTTCTCAAGAAGAATGGGGCAAAATTCTTGAATTTAAGAAATCTCCGCGCGATTGGGCGGCCAAAGTCGGCTATTAATCTAATCTTTTCAAAATCCATTTATGGCAAAAAAAACATTTCATTTCGCGGATAGGCTGGTGGAAGCGATAAATAAAAAGGGAACGCCAATTTGCGTGGGTTTAGACCCTCGCCTTGAGCAAATCCCCGATTTTATTAAAAAAGCGCACATAGCCAAAAAAGGCCGAAGTTTTGTGGCTGCGGCGGACGCGATTTTGGAATTTAATAAGGGGATTATTGATGCGGTACATGACTTGGTGCCCGTTGTTAAGCCGCAATTTGCGTTTTACGAACAATATGGATTTTCCGGAGTTTGGGCATTTGAAGAAACCTGCAAGTATGCGCAAGAAAAAGGCCTTATAGTTATTGCCGACGCAAAATGCAACGATATTGGATCGACCGCCGAGGCTTACGCCAACGCATTTTTGGGCGAAGTCGATTTGTTCGGCGAAAAAGTGCCTCAAATGGATTGCGATGCGGTGACGGTGAATCCTTATCTTGGTTATGATGGCGTGAAGCCATTTATGGAGGTGTGCAAAAAGAAGGGGAAGGGGATTTTTGTCCTTGTTAAGACCTCGAATCATTCTTCCGGCGATCTGCAAGATCGCGTGACGGAAGATAAATTGAAGAATTATGAGGTTACGGCGCATTTTTTGGAGTCATGGGGAGCTGATGAAATAGGCCAATTTGGCTACAGCGCAATTGGCGCGGTGATTGGTGCGACTTTTCCGGTCGAAGCAAAACGTTTGCGTGAAATAATGCCGCATGTTTACTTTTTGGTGCCCGGTTACGGTGCGCAAGGCGGCAAAGCTGCGGACGTGAAAGCCTGTTTTAATAAAGACGGACTTGGGGCGATTATTAACAGCAGCCGGGACATCATTTTTGCCTGGCAAAAAGAAGGCAATGAGAAGAATTATGCGGCAGCGGCGCGCGAAAAAACGCTTGCAATGAAGGCTGATCTTAGTAATATCTAATTGCGTTTTATTGATCTCTTGACATTGTCATAAGCCGTGCGGAACGCAACGCCTTTTTTGACGTTTGAGTAAACCTTTGTAGTCGCAAAAAGCTCTGAAGTCATGGAGGCCGCAAGTTTTTCCTTATTCAGTTGAAGCTGCGGCGCCAATACCAGCGCGGTTTCAAGGGTATCGAGCGTTACCGAAATCCCGCGAACCAACGGCGGCTTTACAAGCTGCAAATCTCGATGGTATCCGGAATAAAGCCGTCCGCTGATTTGTTGTACTTCAAATTGAGCCGCTTGAACGACCGTCAAATTGGCACGCATTATCTCAAATACATCATAATTTTTTTTCTGAGGCATAATGCTCGAGCCCGTGCAAAACTCCGCAGATAACGAAAAATAGCCGAATTCGCTGGTCGTGAAGAGCAAAAGATCGCTTGCCCATCGGCTCAAAGCTGTCATTATAAAAACGGCTGCATTAAGCGTTTGCGCCTCAAAAAGCCCGCGCGAAAGCTGACAATAAATCGGGTTTGATTGCACTTTTTTAAAGCCCAATTCGTGAGCCGTGGCTTTTCGATCAATATCCAAGGGTATCCCATAGCCTGAGCCACTTCCAAGCGGGGATTGGTCGAGTAGCTCAATTACCGCTTCAACAAGCCCTCCGGCATCTTCGAGGGCATTTTTGTAAGATTCTTGCCACGCGCCAACCGTTGTCGGCATCGCTTTTTGCATGTGCGTATAGCCCGGCATTGGCGTTTTCCCGTTTTTCTTAATCCACTTTGACCACGTCTCCACGAGCTCTTTGCACAGTTTTGTAATATTCTTCAATTGTGCGATTTCATAAAGTCTTATCATCACGAGCGACTGATCGTTGCGCGAACGTCCGGTGTGGATTTTTTGGCCCGCCGAGCCGTATTTCTCGGTCAGATATTGTTCAATCGCCGCATGGCAATCCTCCTGTTCTTGAGAAATATGAAATTTGCCGTTTTTCCACAAATCGAGAATTTCAGCCAATCCTTTTTCTATATTCCTAAATTCAACGGCATTTAGAAATTCGCGATTCAAAAGCATTTTTGCATGAGCAAGCGAAGCCGTAAGATCGTAAGGCAAAAATATGTCTTGATCAAGCAGGTAATCGCTGCCTACTGTGTATCTTAGCGCTTGCGGGTGCAGTTTTTGGTCTGTCGTGTTCCAAATTTGAGCCATAAGTAGAAGTTAAAGGTTGTGCTTTTTTAATTCGTTGCATTTGATAAGCCATTTTTGACTCCAGACTGAAAATCTCAATGAATCCAGGGCTGGCATTCTGATTAAAACCGGAAGATTTCATGAAAGTAGCCAAATTTGCGTTAAATAAACTATATGGCGACTTCACGGCCATTACTACTGCCTGACCTTTGAAAAGCTTTAAAGTCACGGTGCCGGTTACTTTTTGATTCATTGATTCCGTAAAAGCGTTTAGGTGTTGCATAACCGGTTCGTACCATTTTGCGCCATAACATAGATATGCCCAATTCTCGTCGATTCTGGATTTTTCAAAATTTTCTTCTCGCGTGGAAACGATTTTTTCCAGAACTTTGTGGGATTTTATTAGCATGTGCCCAGCCGGAGCTTCATAAATATCCCTTATTTTAAGCCCTACAAGCCTGTTTTCTATGTGGATATGCACGCCCACCCCATGCGCAGCGCCAATTTTATTGAGTTCGAAAATCAGTTTGGTAAGCGGCATCTTTTTGCCGTCAATAGAAACCGGAACGCCTTTTTCAAAGCCAATATCAATCATTTGTGACTTGTCCGGCGTTTGTTCCGGCGTTTTGCAGAAAGCCAAAATTTTATTGAGAGGAGGAACGAGCGTCGGATCTTCAATTTCTCCTCCTTCAGCGGAGATTCCCCACATGTTGTCATCATAAGAATATGGCTTATCCAACGTGTGCGGAACCGGAATGTTATGCTCTTTTGCGTAAGCGATTTCTTCATCTCTTCCAAGCGCCCACTCCCTAACCGGTGCGATTATTTTCATGCTCGGGTCAAGCGTTAGAATGCCGGCTTCAATTCTCACCTGATCATTCCCTTTGCCCGTGCATCCGTGAGCAATGGCGTCCGCGCCAAACTTTTTTGCCGTTTCGACGGCCAATTTAGCAAGCAGCGGTCTGCCAATGCACGTTGCCATATGGTAATCGCCTTGATATGAAGCATTAGCCTTAATTGCCGGCGTAATGTAATTCTTTGCAAATTCTTCTTTAGCGTCGACGATTATGGCTTCCATTGCGCCCAGTTTTAAGGCTTTCTTCTGTGCAAAAACCAAATCGTCAGCCATTTGTCCAAGATCAATGGTCAGCGCAATGACTTCGCATTTGTATTCGTCTTTAATCCATTTCAACATGACGGAAGTATCCAGACCGCCGGAATACAAAAGCACGACTTTTTTTACTTGTCCGGGTTTGGCTTCGTACGAAGCGACTTTTTGGTAAGGTTTTTCGATTTTCATGGCATAGCGAGTTAAAAAATAGAAATTATTTCATTCGCCGTTTTATTGCAGACACTATATCATCTAAGGAACCGCTGAAAAACTCTCTTCCAGCTGCAAATTACAAATTTCGGCTGCAAACTTTTCAGACCTCCTCGCCGTATCAAACCTGATATGGCCTGCCTCGCCTTATATAATTCGGCATGCCGTCTTGGCGGCTCGTCGGTCTTCAAGGTTTTCGCTCGAAATTTGTAATTTTCGCTATGAAACATAGTTTTTCAGAGGTTCCTTAGCGGCATGGCTAGCTCCCATAAAATACGGCGCTAAGCGGCTATGGTGGTGAATAGCATCGTGGATAAAACCTCTTCTCCAAGTAACAAATTCGGAATTCCTATTACCCCTCGCTCCGTTCAAATTATGTAAAAGCACGCGCGAATGCGAAGAGCGGGGATTGCGTTCAATTCGCGTCAATTGAGCTTGGGGTTCCTCGCCCCGTGCAGACTGGATTATTTCAAAACTAAAAACACGGTTTTCCTTAAGCTCTTTGCAAAGCGCAGCCGCCGCTTCTTGCAAACCGGCATCGGATTTGTGAGTATCTGCCGTTACACCGAGCACCTTATCAACCGCTATGCGCATCAATTTCATTTGCCTCGCCATTTCTGGCGATAAAGGTTCTATAAGAAAACGGCCTGTTATATCAGGTGGTGATGAACCTTTCAGGATACCCGGTGGTTGCTCAACCATCCTTGATATTAGCAGTCTGATGGCCAAATCCGTGCCCGGTTTTGCTAAATCTATCCCTTTTTCAATGTCAGACAACATGGGTATCTCTGTTGTATTCATAAGATTATAAATAAAATGTTAATAAAGATTTTGCGATGTGCATGCGGCATTCGGCTTGATCGAAGACGATGGAATTTTGGCAATCCATGACCTCGTTTGTCACTTCTTCTCCCCTGTGAGCGGGCAAACAGTGCATGAAAATGGCGTCCGGTTTGGCAAATTTGAGCAATTTGGAATCCACGCAATAGCCTTTAAAATCCCGCAACCGTTTGGCTTTTTCGTTCTCTTGTCCCATCGAGATGAAAGTGTCCGTGTAAATGACGTCAGCATTTTTTGCGGCATCTTTCGGGCTTTTCAAGAAATGAAGAGATACGCCGCTTTTTTTGGCCATTTCAGCGCCAACGGTTTGTTCGACAATCGGGATTTCATATCCTTTTGGGCTCGCGATAGCAAAATTTATTCCAACGGTCGCGCAAATTTGCATAAGCGATGTTGCTACATTATTTCCATCACCTATAAAAGCGACTTTTAAATTTTTCAAGGATTTTTTATGTCGAGTTATTGCCATTAAATCCGCAAGAGCCTGTGTGGGATGATGCTTGTCGCAAAGCGCGTTAATCACCGGCTTTTTTAGGGTTTTCGCCAAAATTTTTATTGTATCGTGGCTATAAACGCGCGCCAAAACGAGATCAACAAATCTTTCCAAATTGCGCGCGATATCCGGGATGGATTCCCTGCCGTGTTCGCCGCCTCCGCTGGCCAATATCTGTGAACTTGTTAGAAAAATTGGGATTCCGCCGAGATAAGCGGCCGCCAATTCAAAAGCCACCTTTGTTCGCAAAGAAGGTTTTTCGAAAATCATTGCAACGAATTTGCCGTTCAATAAATTCTCATGGCGAATGCCGCAATCGCTCTTGGCTTTAAATTCAAAAGCGCGTTTGACGATGGCTATTATTTCTTTTTTTGCAAGGTCCGAAATGCACGTTAGATCTTTTTTCATAAGATTAAAAATTAAGAATTAAAAAAATGAAATTTACGGTGCGGTCCTTTTCTCATAAAAAGTGAAATTAAAAAATCAAAAACTCCCATCCCTGCGTCTAAACAAATCTGTTCAGAGCGCAAGGACGAGAGTCTTAAATATCTCGCGGTACCACCTTGTTTTACCCTTCATGTCGCCATAAAAGGCCTTTGTCCGTTCTCGTGCGCAATTCTTAAATTGCAGACAAACGGTATTGTGTGATAACGGGCAACTTCCGGCTGCTCATTTTAAGCAGCTCCCTTCGACACACGTGGCGTCGAGATCGAAATGCGTTCGGCTGGCAATTGTTACCGGGCTTACACCATCCCCGGCTCGCTTTAGGGACTCTGCAAATTGTGCATTGCTTTGTCGGCTGCACCATTTTCTCGTCGCCGTACATTTCAGGTACGGCTCTGTCGGAAATGGCAAAATTTGTGAATCAAATTTTCCTCGCACTGTACAGTTTGCAGAGTCCCCGCAACATCCGCGAAGCTTACTACTTTTCGAATGGGATTTAACTATATTTCAAAGATGGCCCAAATTTTAGTCGCATGCATTTGCAATGTCAAGCCATTCTTTAATCGTAAGCGTTTCCGGCCTCCGCGCGGAGTCTATTTTAGCCTTATTTAAAAGCTCAACGGGCAGCGTGTTGCGGAGCATTTTGCGTTTGCCCGAAAATGCGCGGTGAATTAATTCGAAATATTTTTGCGGGACTTGCGGCTGCAGGACATCCTCAACGGATGTCTGCGTCGGGATGTCCCTGGCGGGGACGAGAGAACGAAGCACACTCGCTTTGCTCGTGTGTGCTCGCAACGACATTAAGGGAAATTCTATCTTTATTACGGCGGAATCCACTTTTGGCGCGGGTCTGAAATTATTTTGAGACACCTTGAAAAGAATTTTGGGCGTGCCGAAAGTTTGCACATGCAGGGCCAAAACATTCATTTTCGGAGGCGCGGCGCAGATTTTTTCCGCAACTTCTTTTTGAACCAGCAAAACAGCGCCGTTCGGCAGATTTTGCGGATTAGCCCTTATAAAATGGTCGAGCAGGGGAGAAGTGATTGAATACGGAATATTCGCCACCAAATGATAAGGTTCTTTTGGCGGCGCAACCTCCAAGGCATCCGCATGCATAAGCTCAAGTTTTGGATTGCCGGCAAATTTCGTGCGCAAAAATTCATATAATTGCACATCGCGCTCGATTGCAATAACTTTACTCGCTTTTTGAAGCAAAACTTCGGTTAAAATGCCAAATCCAGAGCCAACTTCCACTACGGTTTCGCCGCCCTTCAAATCCGCAGCCGCAACTATTTTTTGCACTATTTGCGGATTTGTAAGAAAGTTCTGTCCAAATGATTTTTTTGGACGAAAATTCTCTTTCTTCAATAATGGCAAATCTTTCATGCGTGGCTTAATGCTGCGGTTTTTTGAAGCTTTTTCCTCAGGAAGAATTTGCGAATTTCCTCAAAAACAAGAATGGAAAATGAGAATGCGACCAAAACTCCCCATTGCTGCGACGTGAGAGAAGTTGTCTTTAAGAATTTCTGTAAAAATGGAACCTCAACAGCGGCGATCGTAAATAAAGTGGAGGAGGCAACCGCCGCAACCAAATACATATTTTTAAACGGATTCATGCGAAAACACGAAACGCTTTCGCTCCGGCACATAAAAGAGTGGACCATTTGTATGAGAGTCAAAACCACAAAAGCCATGGTTGCCGACTCCGCATAAACTGCCGAGTCCAATTCCACCTTTTCGCCGAACCACCATCCGTTGATATATAAATTCCACAGGAATGTGCCCGCCGTTACCGTGCCGATAAGAAAGCCAACGGTTACATATCGGCGGATAAACGGACCTTCCATAATCTTTGCATCCGGCTTGCGCGGTGCTTTTTCAAGGATATTTCTTTCAACGGGCTCAACTCCAAGCGCCAAAGAGGGGAATACGTCCGTTAAAGTATTTACGATCAAAATAAGAACTGCGGTTAACGGCGCCGGTAATCCCAGCATGATGGTGATAAAAATGCACAAAAGTTCGCCGATATTCGCGGAAAAAATATAATAAATGAATTTCTTCATATTTTCGTAAATAGTACGTCCTTCAATGACGGCCGTAACGATTGTTCCAAAACTATCGTCGGTCAAAACCATATTCGCAGCCTCTTTACTGACATCGGTGCCGGTTATGCCCATTGCGACGCCAATATCGGCGCGTTTCAGAGCCGGAGCGTCATTAACTCCGTCTCCGGTAACCGCAACTGTTTCGCCCAGGCGCTTTAAGGATTCAACAACGCGCAATTTATGCTCCGGACTCACGCGCGCAAAAATTGTTTCTTGACCCGGGGCAACCAATTTATCCAGCTTGTTATCCGGCATTTTGTTTAACATTTCGCCGGTAACAATGTTGACACCGTAAGATTTGGCGATACCCAATTCTTTGGCTACGGCATGCGCCGTCAGGCCATGATCGCCGGTGATTATAAACACGCGAATTCCGGCCCGATGAGTGAGTTTGACCGCTTCTTTCACCTCGTCGCGCGGAGGATCCATCATGCCCACAAGCCCGATAAAAATAAGATTATTTTCTATTTCTTGTTCGTTATAATTGCGCTGCTCGGTAGTTGAAATTTCCTTATAAGCAAAGGCAATTGTGCGAAGAGCCCGATTTGCCATGGAATCGGTTTTTTTCAAAAACGCCTCTTTTTTCTTTGCGTCAAAAGGAATAATTTGGCCATTTTCCAATACACGTGAGCAAATTGAAAGCATCGCGTCCGGCGCGCCTTTAACGTATGCAAAAACCTTTTTAGTATCGGCTTCCTGCGCTATTACCGACATGCGTTTTCTTGCGGAATCAAAAGGACTTTCAAATATGCGCTTATGTGTTGAATTTACGTGTCCGGACATAAAACCCGCCTTTTCCGCCATGGTTACGAGCGCGCCCTCCGTCGGGTCGCCTAAAATATGCCAGCGGTCGTCGGTATTTGCCAATCTTGCATTATTGCAAATAATTGCGGAACGATTTATTAGCTCGAAATATCTATAAAAAGCGGGCCTTTTGGAAGCCAAATCTCCAAGTCCTTCTTTTTCATAATCAAAATAATCCACCTCCTTGCCGGCGCGATTTTGAATTGCAAATGCGCCCGTCGGTTCATATCCAACACCGCGTACCGATATTTCATATGTATCAAAAAAAATATCCTGAACGGTCATTTCATTTTTGGTCAATGTACCGGTTTTGTCGCTGCAAATCACGGTGGTTGAGCCTAGAGTCTCAACGGAGGATAACTGTTTAACAATGGCGTTTTCTCTGGCCAACCTCTGAACGCCAAGCGCCAACGCAACGGTTATGGTTGCGGGAAGCCCTTCCGGCACCGCAGCCACGGCCACGGAAACCGCAAAAAGCAAGGTGTCGACAATTCCGCGGCCTTGCACGAAAATACCTATTAAAAATAGAACTCCGGAAATGGCAATCGTTATTTTTCCAACAAAAACACCGATATGAGCCAATTCCTTTTGGAGAGGACTTTTATCTTTCTTGGTTTCACTCGTCAGTTGCGCTATCCTGCCAAATTCCGTTCGCATTCCCGTTTGGGCAACCACCGCGATGCAATTTCCGTGCGTAATTTGCGTACCCATGAACAGCTTATTGGTTTGTTCGGCATCTTTTTTAACCGGCATGGATTCTCCGGTTAAAATGGACTCGTCGGCGCGAAGCTCATATTCACGTTCTATTTTGCAGTCGGCGCTAACCTTGTCTCCTTCATTTAGAATTACGATGTCGCCGGGAACCAAATCTTTTGCGTCGATGAGTATTTCCATCCCGTCGCGCGCCACTCTGGCTTTTGGAGAAAGCAATTTTTTAAGCGCTTCAATGGCCTTTTCGGCTTTATATCCTTGAAAAAAGCCGATCGTGGCATTTAAGATCACGATTCCGATAATCACCGAGCCGTCAACTTTTTCTCCGGCCACATACGCAAAAATTGCGGCCGCAATCAAAATAATTACCAAAACATCTTTAAATTGGCTTAGAAATTGAATAATTAAAGGCGTTTTGCGTTTTTCCTTAATAACGTTCGGTCCAAATTGTTCCAAACGCCGTAGCGCTTCTTGAGATGTCAGTCCTCCTATTGCAAGTGTTTTTTCCGCCATGCGTCAATTTTAGCATGATTGCCGCCAAGCAACACCTCCGGAACCTCCAATTTTTTAAAGACGCGCGGCTTTGTGTAATGCGGATATTCCTTCTTACCGTCAAGTGCTTCGGTGAAAGAATCTTCGCGCGCGGACTCCTTATTGCCAAGCGCTTTCGGAAGCAGGCGAGTCACGGCGTCCACAATCACCATCGCCGGCAATTCACCGCCTGTTAATACATATTCTCCGATGGAAATTTCCTCATCCACTAAAAGCTGTCTGATTCGGTCGTCAATCCCTTCATAGCGTCCGCAAAGCAAAATCAGCCCCTTCTTCTTGGATAGGCGTTTTGCCATTTTATAATCAAACAATTTGCCGGTCGGTGAAAGATAAATAACCGGCGCGCCGCGGTTTTTCTTCTTAACCGCTTTTATGCAATCGTAAATCGGCTGCGGAGTCATAACCATGCCCGCACCGCCGCCATATGGAGTACCGTCTACCTTTTTGTGCCCATCCTCGCTATATGCCCGAATATCGTGAAAACGAACCCTAATGGTTTTTTTCTTGATCTCGCGCCCAAGAATACTGTCCTCGAGGTAGGAGTCCAAGATGTGAGGGAAAATTGTCAGGATGTCGAATATCATAAATATAATGTAAAAGGTAAAATGGGAAATGGCAAATGTGCATGTAAAAGATTTTTTGGCATAACCTAAACAACATACACTTTTTACATTTTCCATCTCATATTTTCCTTTGTTTAACGTTTCTGCCACTGTGGAGCACGGCGGGCGCGTTTTAGACCGTACTTCTTTCTTTCCTTAACCCTTGAGTCGCGTGTAAGAAGTCCAAGCGGCTTCAAGATACTGCGGGTCGCGGCGTCATATTCCAAGAGGGCCTTTGCGATTCCGTGGCGTACCGCCTCCGCTTGAGAATGAACGCCTCCGCCGTGGACTTGCACTGTGATATCAAATAACTTCAATACATTGGCAACGCGCAATGGAGTCAAAACTTTATCTTGATCGGTTGAAACCGGGAAATAGTTTTCAAAAGTTCTCTCGTTAATGGTGATTTCGCCCTTGCCGTTCTGAAAAACACGAACGCATGCAACGGAAGTCTTTCTCTTCCCATTGGCATAAAAGTAAGTGCCAAGCTGCTTTTTGGGAGAGGGTTCCTTCTCGGTGCGAGTAACCGCACCCTGCTTGTTTGAAGCGTCTTCGAATTCCGCCACGTTTTTTGGCAATGCCGGGGACTTTTTAACGGCGGCTTTTGAGACTTTTGATGTCACTTTCGCGGCCGTTTTCTTTGTGGTTTTCGCTGGCTTTGTCGCCTTCACCGGCGCTTTTTTTGCAATAGTTTTAGGCATAACTTTTATAATTCAATGGGTTTAGGTGATTGAGTTTTGTGATCGTGTTCAAGTTCAGGGAAGATGCGCAAACGTCTCATCATGACTTTTCGAGTTCTGGTTCTTGGCAACATGCCGAAGACCGCATCTTCCAAAACTTTCTCCGGTTTTTTGGCCATAATTTCGCGGGCTGTGCGCGACCTGAAACCTGCAGGATAGCGCGTATGCCAGTGATACATCTTAGTATCCATTTTGTTTCCCGATAATCTTATGTGCTTGGCATTAACAACCACGATGTGATCCCCGCAATCTTTTTGAGGAGTGAAAAACGGCTTGCCCTTGCCGCGAAGCAAATCGGCAATTTTAACGGCCGTCGGACCCAAAGTTTTGTCCTTAACATCCACGATAAACCACTTCTTTTCCATGTCCTTCTCGGAAGGCACGTATGATTTTTGAATAAGCTTTATGTTCTTCATATAAGTTCAATTTGCACGAGACGGGCGCAATCACCTTTGCGCAGGCCGATGCGGGTTATGCGTGTAAAACCGGATGTTCTTTTCTCATATTTTTTCTTAACCTCATCCAGCAACTTTTTTTGCGCCGCGGCCACGTTTACGTATCTCGGAAGGAGTCTGATGGCTTCGACCGTGTTCTTCCTTTGAACCAGGTTCATTAACCTGCCAAAACGCGCGGCAAGCGCCTTGGCACGATTTTCCGTAGTGCGAATCTTACCGTTCAGCACCAGAGATGATATTAGATTCCGTAGAAGTGACACCCTGTGCTCCTTCGGCAATCCCAGTTTTTGTACTCTTTTTCGATGTCTCATAAAATCAATTATCGGAAAGTTTTAAAGTGCGGCCTTCCAGGGCGGCTTTTACCTCATTTAGAGCCTTTTTCCCAAATCCGCGGAGGTTTGTCAATTTACTTTCGGAACATTTGACCAGCATTTCTATGGAACCTATTTCGCCGTTAATCAATGCGTTTAAGGTGCGAGGAGAAAGTCCAAGAATTTCAATCGGAGTGTAAGATTCCTGCGCCGGTTTCTTTGCCTCTTCTTCTTTTGCCTTTGCAGTGATCTTATTTACATCCGTTAAGAAGTCGGGCTCAACGGCAACATCCGCAGCGTTGAACAAACCGAAATATGATTTCAAAACATTGGAAGCAAACTTCAATGCATCTTCAGGGAAAATGGCACCGTTAGTCTGAATTTCGAGAGTCAGCTTGTCCAGATTGGTGAGCGAGCCGACGCGGGCCGATTCGACATTATAGCGAACCTTCTTAACGGGAGAGAAGAAAGCATCCACCAAAATTATGTTGGCAATATCATCGGTTTTTTCCATTTGAGCCTGCGGTCTGTAGCCAACACCCTTCTCGATTCTGATTTCCATGTTCAACTTGCCGCCTTTATCAAGAGTGGTGATGTACAAATCCGGATTTAAAATTTCCACGTCACTGGGAACTTCTATATTTTTTGCTCTGACAATACCCTCTTTATTGGCTTTCAGAACAGCAATAGCCGGTTCTTTTGAGCCTTTTTTGAGTTGCAATTGCTTGAGATTAAGAACCAAGTCCAGCACGCTTTCTTTTACGCCTTTAATGGTTGCGTATTCATACGTTACGCCATCTATGCGAACGCCCGTCACTGCAGCCCCGGGGAGTGAGGAAAGCAAAACCCGGCGGAACGCGTTACCGACAGTGGTTCCGTAGCCCGTTGGCAGCGGACTCACCGTGAACACCGCATGCGAGTCGGAAATGCGTTGAATCCGAATCTTCGGAATACCAATTTCTTCTTGGATTTGATGCATAGAAATGGTGGAAATAAATAAAAATTTTTAATGAGAAACTCAATTATATTGTCATTTTGAATTCAGGATGACGCTTTGCGTCTATCTGGAATAAAATTCGATAATCATTTGAGGTTCTATTGAGGCTTCCAGATCACCCTTGGCGGCTTTGCCTATAACTTCTCCGGTCAAGGCGGCGGTGTCCAGTTTAAGCCAAGACGGTGGATTTATCTTCTTCTTCGACATGTCTGCGAAGAGAGCGGATGTTTTGCTCTTTTGTCTAACCTCGAATTTGTCGCCGGTCTCAAGTTGCACTGATGGAACCTTTATGCGGCGGCCGTTCAAATTAAACATACCATGGGAAACCATCTGGCGGGCCTGTCTGCGGGTGCTAGCCAGTCCAATACGGAAAACAATGTTATCCAAACGGGACTCGAGCTGGCGAATCAATTCTTCTCCGGAGGCCACCGGAGCGGCCAAAGCCACTCTGTAATATTTGCGAATCTGTTTTTCGCTGACACCAAAAATACGACGGGTCTTCTGCTTTTCGCGCAATTGCTTTGCGTAGTCGGATTTCTTGGCGCGCTGATCTTTGCCGTGCATACCAGGCGGATAAGGCCTCTTAATGCTCGCGCACTTGTGTTTATCGCACAATTTCATGCCTTCGCGGCGGCAGAGGCGGCACATTGGTCCAATATAACGACCCATAGGTTTTAATTAGAGAATAGGGGATGCTAAACACGACGGGCCTTTCTTGCCCTGCAGCCGTTATGAGCAACCGCTGTTTTGTCTTTTAAAGATTCGATTGAAACACCCGTAGCGCTTATTGCGCGCAAAGCCTGATCCCGTCCGGAACCGGTTCCATGCACGGAAACGTGAACGCGATCCACTCCCATCAGTTTTGCTTTATTTAAAGCCGTTTCAGCCGCGACGGAAGCCGCATATGGAGTTGCTTTTCTTGTGCCCTTAAAACCGCAGGAACCGGAAGAAGCCCACGCAATGACGTTTCCATTAAGTTCAGCAACCGTAACGATAGTGTTGTTGTAGCTGGCCTGTACGGAAACATTTGCTTCTTGAACGGTTCGCTTTTTGCCTTTCTTTCGTTTCTTCGGAGCGGCGGCAGCATCTTCCGCGCCTTTTTCGCCGACTGCGCCCGCATCGGCGGGAGCCTTGGCGGACTGCGCCTCGAGTTTCTTTTTTTCTTCAGCCATATTAATTATTTGGTTACCATTTTCTTATTGGCTACCGTTACGCGCTTGCCTTTTCTGGTGCGTGCATTGGTTTTGGTCCTTTGTCCGCGAACGGGGAGGCGCTTGCGATGACGAAGGCCGCGATAACAGCCCACTTCTTGCAATCTCTTTATATCCAACTGCATTTTTCTGCGCAGATCGCCTTCGACAGGTGTTTTTGCAATGTATTCGCGGATTTTGTTCATGTCGACTTCATTCAAATCCTTAACCTTTGTGTTTCTGTCGATATTCAAGTCCTTCAAAAGCCTGGCAGATAGCGAACGGCCAATCCCGTAGATTAGGGTGAGACCGGCCTCTATGCGCTTGTTGTCCGGAATGTTAACGCCTGCTATACGGGCCATATGGAAAGTTAAAAGTTAGAAGTCGTCCTTCGACAAGCTCAGGATGACATGTAAATTACCCTTGTCTTTGCTTATGCTTGGCGGTTTTGCAGATTACCCGTACTACGCCTTTTCTGCGGATTATTTTGCATTTGTCGCAAATGGGTTTTACGGAAGCTCGGACTTTCATGAAGTGGGATTGCCTGTTATTTATAGCGGAAGGTTATGCGGCCTTTGGAAATGTCGTTGGGATCCAGTTCTATCTTGACGCGGTCACCGGGAATAATTCGGATATAATTCATCCTCATCTTCCCCGAGATGTGTCCTCGGACAATCAGGTTGTTGGGGAAATTCGGATCCGTTACTCTGACGTTAAAGCATGCGCTGGGCAAAGTTTCGACTACAACACCATCAACATCAATTTTATTGCCCTTTGCCATAATTTATCGCAGAACACTATTTTTTAAGAAAGCAGAGGGATATTAACCAAAATCCACCCTTTACCGCAAGGAAAAAGATAAATTCTATTGCGAGTAGACTAGATTTGTTGTGTCGTGGTATTTCGTAAGAACCTCGTAACCTGAAGAAGTAATGGCGATGGTGTGTTCGACTTGGCAGGAAGGGGAAGAATCGCGAGTTACGGCCGTCCAATCGTCTTTTAATGTGTATACAAAACGGTTTCCCATGGCGATAATCGGCTCAACCGCGATCACCATGCCCGGTAATAAAATGGGACCTTTTCCCTTTTTTCCGTGATTTGGAATTTCAGGTTCTTCATGAAGATTCTTACCGACGCCATGACCGGTATATTCATGCACGGCGGAATAGCCGCGGCTTTCCACGCATTTTTGAATTTCATGGCCGATGTCGCCGACGCGGACGCCCGGTTTTATTATTTTAAATACATTCTCAAGCGATTTTGCGACGGTGTTAACAAATTCACGAATTTCCGGTTTCACATTTCCTATCATTACAGCAACGCACGAATCGGTGTGCATGCCTTTGTGAATAATTCCGCAATCGATTTTTATAATGTCGCCGTCATCCAAGGTGCGCTTGCCGGGGATTCCATGCACGACTTCTTCGTTTATTGAAACGCAAACTGAGGCAGGATAGCCTCTGTACCCTTTAAAAGATGGGGCAACGTCGTATTTTGACATTAACGCTTGGGATTTTATGTCTAATTCTTCGGTTGCCATGCCGACATGGGCGGAAATCGCCAATTCATGCAAAATTTCCGCGAGGATTTTTCCGCCTTCTCTCATGGCCGCGATTTCCCGCGGGGTTTTGATTTGAATCATATCTTGGATAGTAACTCTTGAGTAACCGATTCTATTTTTCCGACACCGTTTACTTTTATCATTCTTCCATTTTTGTCCCAGCTCTCAATTACAGGCAGGGTTTCTTTATAGAATATCTCTATGCGCGTGCGAATGGAGTCTGCGTTGTCGTCCGCGCGGGTGACAAGTTTCCCGTGGCATTTTTCGCAATCTTTTTCACTGTAAAAAGCCGGAAAAACAGTTTTGCATTTTGAACAAATGCGGCGCTTTACCAGTCGATTTTCGGCTTCTTCACGGGAAAGCTCGAAGTAAATGCCGGTGTATTCGCGCCCGTTTTTCTTAAGCAACGCCTCCAAACTGTCATTTTGTCGGCCGTTTCGCGGTATTCCATCAAAAACAATAGGCTGCTCCGGTTTCTGCAGGTGTTTTATAAAATTTTCCACGATTTCCATTACAACCTCGTTTGGAACCAAGCGGCCGGCCTCAATTATGGATTTAACTTTTTTGCCGAGTTCGGAATCTTCTTTGGCCAGTCTGCGGAGTTCGCCTCCGGTTTCAAAATACGCGGCACCTATCTTTTCGCCGAGAATTTTGCCCTGCGTGCCTTTTCCGGAGCCCTGAATGCCGAAAAGTGTGTAATCCATAAATCAATGCACAGGATACGGAATAAAATGGGTGATGGTCAAATTGTTTTTTGCTATTTTTTAGTCTGCTTTCTTCTCCTGAACCCCAGCGCGGCGAGAGCGAGAAGAGCGGTGTTGCTTGCAAGGGCATCGGGAGTCGTGCAGCCGCAAACGGGTTCGTCGGGCTTTTCGGGGCCGGCGTCCGCCGAATTTTGTCCCGCATCGTCCATCGCAGGGCCGCCGTCGGCTTCGGGCCGGCCGGCATCGGCGACGGGAGAGCCTGAATCGGGCATGAAGCCGCCATCGGCGGGTTCGCCCGC
>JACRID010000028.1 GCA_016220145.1 Candidatus Peregrinibacteria bacterium | reverse complement strand
ACAAACACACTTGAGGGCAGTTTTTCGCATCTTAAAGAGAAAATTCGACTACATAGAGGTCTGAAAATATCACGAAAACTGAAGATGATTAACCAACTTCTTTCGAACTCCGTCCAGCCACACGAAAAAGACTATTAAGCCGCATTTTGCTTTGCAAAACATGATCCCGCAGTCCAGCAGGCTATACATGGTCAAAAAAATTACATCCGCCGTCTTTGTCTGACTCAAACCTTCATCTCAGTCCCCCACTTCCTCAAATTTCCTAAAGAAGAAACGCTTGGCTATTTCTGTCGCAGCAAAATAAGAAACCAAAACCCCAACAATGAGCATAATTATATTTGTTGGCATTTTGTCGAATTGAAAGAGATTATAACCAAACTGCGTGTAAGTTATACCGACAACCACAATGCACGTCAGCACTGTCGAAAGCACAAGCCACTTGCTGGGCGCACTTTTATAAAACGGCAGCTTTGTCCTTATGGAAAACGTTACCAGCATCTCTGAAATCGACGATTCCACAAACCACGCCGTTCGGAAAAGTTCCGGTCCGGTCTTCATTAGAAACACCATCGGCAAAATAAGCGCCAAATCAAAAGCCGTACTAATAAGCCCGAAAACCACCATAAACTTGGAAATCATTTTTATGCTTAACTTCTTTGGTTTTTGAAGCAAATGTTCGTCCACGCTATCCGTTGCAATGGTTAACATCGGCATATCGCTGAAGAAATTATTCAGCAAAATCTGCGCGGGCAGCAACGGAATAAAATTCAAAAACATCGACGAAGCCGCCACCGTAAACATATTCCCGAAATTAGCACTGATGGTATTAAAAATGTATTTGGAGATATTTTCAAAAATCTTTCTGCCATAAATTATGCCGTCCGTTAAAACGTTCAAATTTTTCTTCAGCAAAATTATGTCGGCAGCCTGTTTTGCTATTCCTGCAGCGGAATCCACGGAAATGCCAACATCGGCAGCCTTGAGCGCCGGCGCGTCATTAATGCCATCTCCCAAGAAACCTACAACGTGATTTGATTTATTAAGACCCTCAACGATTTTATATTTCTGCTCCGGCGTAACTCGCGCAAAAACATTGTATTTGTGAATATATGCTTTGAATTCCCTATCATTTAATTTTGCAAGTTCAGTGCCGGTAATAACTCTATTTTCAACTACCTTAAGTCCGACTTCGCTGCAAATTTTGCCAGTAACACCTGCGCTATCGCCACTTATAATCTTCACGGCAACGCCAAGTCTGGCCAGAGTTAGAAGAGACGCCTTTACATCCTTCTTCGGCGGATCCAAAAATAAAAGTAGCCCCAAATAAACCAAATCGTGCTCCTCTTCTTTGTGGGAATCGTTAAGCTTATATTGTTTCTCTGCAACCGCGATAAGCCTGTATCCATCTTCTTCATACTTCGCAACCTCGGCGTGGATTTTTGCTTCGAGTGCCTTTGTCATCTTTTCGTCTTTGCCGTCTTTTCTAACAAAAGTACACACCTGAGTAATCGCTTCAGGCGCACCTTTTGCAATAAAAACATTTCCATGCGGACCTTTAACGACCACGCTCATTCTTCTGCGTTCAAAATCAAATTCATTATCATCCAGTTTTTTAAAGCCTTTAAAATCGCGCCTTGCTTCAACCGATTTATCGCTCTCCCAAATTGCCCTGTCTATCACATTATTAAACGACTTTTTCCTCTTGCCAACTTCTGTGGAATTGCAAAGCAAACCATAAAGCAACAACTGTTCATCTTCCTTGTCATCAAAATTTCTGTAATCGGCAAGCGCCAAAACGCCTTCCGTTAACGTGCCTGTTTTATCGCAGCACAAAATATCCATATTACCCAAATCCTCAACTGAAGGAAGCGACTTTATAATTACCTTCTTTTTTGCCATCGAAAGCGCACCGCTTGAGAGGGTTATGGTTATCAGCATAGGTAAAACCTCCGGCGTTATGCCAACCGCAAGCGCAATTGCAAAAAGCAGCGAATCAAAAAAACTTTTACCAAGCGCGGCATTCACAACAAGAATAAAAAGCGTCATCACAAATGTAATCTTCATCAAAAAATTGCCGAATTCTCTTATGCTTTTATGAAAATTTGTTTCCGGCGCCTCCTGTTTTAAATATTCAGCAGTTTTACCAAAAAAAGTTTGCTCGCCGGTGGCTGTGACAATGCCTTCGCCAAGCCCGCTGGCAACCGTGGTTCCCATAAAAGCCATATTGATGAGGTCCTGCGGAAGAGATTTTTTAGAATCCAACAGATCAACGTTTTTAAAAACCGGCGCCGATTCACCGGTAAGTGAAGATTCGTCAGCACTGAAATCATCGACGTGAATCAGCCGAATATCAGCCGGAATAATGTCGCCTATGTTTAGGTGCACTATATCGCCGGGAACAATTTCTTTGGCATCCACTTCCATAACTGCGCCTCCGCGAATAGCCCTTGTTTTAACCGAAACCAGTTTTTTTAAGGCTCGCAGTGAGCGCTCAGCCTTATATTCCTGGAAGAATCCGAATAAAGCACTCAATACAACTATTGCCACAATCACAATGGCATCAATTTTTTCACCGGCAAAAAATGCAATCGCAGCCGCGCCAATAAGTATCAAAATAAGCGGACTTGTAAATTGCGAAATCAAAATCTTAAGACCATGCCTTTGGCCTTTTTCGCTTAAGTCATTGCCGCCGTGCTCTTTTAATCTGCGCCCAGCCTCGGATTCCGAAATTCCATGTTCGGAAGTCCCAAGAGACTTAAATATCTCTTCAAAAGACAGCGCCCAGGGAGATTGTTTTGTATTTTGTTTTTTCATCTTATTTGCCATATTTTAAGTGCGATCAAGCCAGAGCTAAGATTACAAAAATTCCGCTTGTATTTAACAAATATGAAATCATTGAGAACACTTTTTTATCGAGTTTTGTAAAACCGCTAATTAATGCAACGCCGAATTCATCCGGCAACGGAGAAGCGATTAAAAAACCGGCGATAGTCCAAAGCAAATATTTCTTTACCGTTTCGTGCAAATGGTTATCAAGCAAATTGCGTATGCGCTGGAATATGAGCGTCAATTTGAGCTTATCGAATTCATCTTGAAAAGAACTTCGTATAAATTTGAAAATCAATAAATCGGCCAGAAGCGCCCCGACGCCGGCAAGAGGGGCGGCTATAAAGACATTTACTTGCGGAGCCAAGGATATAAAAAAACCAACTGCAAGAGGAGCGGTAAAACCATATGCGAAAAGAAATCCGGCAATAAAAATAGCCGTATACCCGTGTGAATTTAAAATCTCGGCAATCTGGGAGAACGTATGCGTCCGAAAAAGCGCATATGCAACCAGAATTGAGATCAGCAGCAAAATAAGCTTTGGATATTGAATTTTTTCTTTTATATGATGAAAAAGCATTCTCTGTATTATACCATATTTATGGCTTCCACTAAAGGCTTAATGGCCGGCTCTTTATCCCAAACTCCTTCTCGTTTTCGCAGCTTCAACAACGTCATGTTCAACGGAAAGACCCATTTTGTCTTTAGACACTTTTAAGCTCAAGCATTTTCTCTCCGACAGCCTTCATATCCGGATAAACCGCCTCGCAGTTAAAATCTGCAATTTTTGCCTGTAAACGATAATATTTCTCAGGCTCTTTAGGCCCATTTTGTATGAATAAGGCCTGCACAATTACACCTTTTCTACTATTAAAAACCATACAGGTTATTTCTACAATTTCACCTTCAACGAAAATTCTACTTTGAAATGCAACTTTCTGTGATAAGAAAGTTGTATGAAAAAATTCAGACATTTAAACCAGAACGACCGTGACAGGATTGAGGCATTGCTTGATGCCGGCCAGCGCCAAGCAATGATTGCCAAAATT
>JACRID010000027.1 GCA_016220145.1 Candidatus Peregrinibacteria bacterium | reverse complement strand
ATAGCGAAAATTACAAATTTCGAGCGAAAACTTTGAAGACCGACGAGGCCATATCAGGTTTGATACGGCGAGGAGGTCTGAAAAGTTTGCAGCCGAAATTTGTAATTTGCAGCTGGAAGAGAGTTTTTCAGAGGTTCCTTAAAATATGAAAAACATTGAAAATTTCTCCGACAAAGAACTTTATGAAAAATGCCAACTATATGGCGGCGAGGCGCGGAAATGGACCAAGCGGTTTGTGGCATTGCTTCCGGAAGTTGCGCGGCGCGAACTTTATAAAAAACACGGCTTTTATTCGATTTTTGAATTTGCGGCGAAACTGGCGGGCATGAAACATGAAACGGTTATTGAGATATTAAGAATTGCAAAAAAGCTTGAAGATAAGCCGCTTTTGCGCGCGCAACTAGAGACGCACGGGTGGAGCAAGCTGCGCCTGGTTGCAAATGTCGCCACAAAAGAAAATGAAAAAATGTGGGCGGAAAAAGTTGAAATAATGTCAAAACCGACGCTCGAAACTTTTGTGAGGGAGATCAGGGCGCAAGAGGGTGGCGTTTTGCAACATTTCAACGGAAAAGTCCAAATCCGTCCTGGGACGGCCGAGGAACAGGTGGCAATAGCCGCACCGCGTGAACTGGCCGAAGCCGGACATCAAAGCCGCATCTTTGTCCGCTTGCTTTTGACTCCCCGAAATGAACTGAAATTAAAAGAACTTCAGAAAAAGCTTTCGCGTGAGCAAAAAGCGCCGGTGGACTTGAATGAGGTTATTGAGATTTTGCTGGATGCGTATGATGGGGTTGGGACAAGTACAGTGAAAAGTGCGTGCGATCAGTATGCTGTCTCAGGGCGAGCCGAAGGGCAGCGGGCTGATGAGGTCAGGCGGGGGTCCGATGCCATCTCCGCAGGGGGCGCACCGGAGCCTGAGGGGAGGCTCGAGTCAAGGCGAGACAAGTCGGTGAAAAATGTCGCCCCCGCGCGGTCGAGCTTTGGGTCGGCGGAAAGTGCGCAAATAGGCAGGAAGCAATTTGCATCGGACAATGACATCAGGCCATCGGTGCTTCCATCGCGCCACATTCCGGCGAGAATCAAGAAAGTCCTTTATGCAAAATTTGCGGGCCGGTGCGCATGGCCGGGCTGCCTGAAATTGCCGGAGATTTTCCATCACACCTTGCGTTTTTCGCTTGATTCAAGCCATAGTCCCGACCACATCGCACCGCTTTGCAAAAACCACGAACGGCTCGCGCACCACGGTTTAATTGAAAATGAAGAAATGCAGCCTTCAACCTGGCAACTTAGGATTAATCCGAACAGAAACAACCCGAAATATCAAATCGACAGGGAAGTGATTTCTCATTATGCCCCGCCGTAGGGGGCTGAAAAACATCTTTTCTGCTGCACTTTGCAAATTTTGGCTGCAAATTGCTTATCGCTCCTCGACGTATCTAACCTGATACGCCTTCGTCGCGCTTCGCAATTTTCGCTACGAAAATCTGTTTTTCAGAGGTTCCCTAAAACTTTGAAGACCAACGAGCCGTTGGGGAGGCAAGCCGCTAGAAGGTCTGAAAAGTTTGCAGCTGGAAGAGAGTTTTTCAGAGGTTCCTTCAGGATCTACTCTACGGTGTCGGCGGCGGCACTTCGTCCGGGTTTGCCGGAGAGGGGGGGTTATCCGAAGCGCTGTCCGGCGCGTCCGCTGCAGGTATTGGCAAATCAAAATCCGGACGCTGTTGCGGCGGGGCGGTTTGTTTTCCGGCGGCCGGCGTGGCGGGTGCATCCTCGGCAATGGATTCGTAGTTCAGCCTTAAAAATTCCACCATCGCCGTGTTTTGGAGAGCCGTACCTTTATAAGGTTTTGTCAAAAAGTCGTCTTTGATGCCTTTTAGCGCCGGTTTTTTGCGCAGATTATCCGGCAGACCGGAGGATCTTCCCATGGCGGCCCAAGTCTCCTTTCTTTGTGCATCCGTATATTCCATTCCGCTGGCCTTCATGACATCATAAAGAATTCCTTTTTTAAAAACCTCTTCAAGATTTTGCCATGACCTTCTGGTTTTTTCTTTAATGTCTTTGCGTTCGGTTATTGATTCGTAGCCGGCTCTGCCGGAATGTCCGCCCATGCTTTCGGGGCGGATTGAAACTGAATATTTTTTGCCATTGTGAGCCGATATCAAAAGCACGTCGTACTGAATTTGAAATTTGTCGCCGGGATAAACCAGCGATATATTAAACCCAAGTTCAACCGCGCGGGCCATGATGACTTTTCGCAACGATTCGGCTTGTTTTAGTTGAGCGCTGTCCATGCCCATATTGTCCGGAAGCATTGTTTTCAGGGCTTCGGCAAAAGTTTTCGGGCCTTTTTCGTCGCGCTTTGCTATTTCGACGGTTGCGGTATCCGGTTTAATTCCGATTTTTGTAAATTCTCTTAACTGCGGCGTCATCGGATACATTTCCTTTTGATTCACGGGAGTTAAGGGCGCCGATTCTTGCGGTCGTTCTTTTGACATATTTGTTTTTGTTAGTATGTGCGCTTAGTACATTATCCCATAATTCCGGATATTTTGCAAGGTCGGCGAGGTTGTCATTACGGATTTGTACTTGTCATGCTGTCCCGCTTAGCGGGATCAGCATCCGGATCATGAAACCCTGAAACGAGTTCAGGGCAGGCAAGTTCAGGATGACGCTTGTGAAATTCCGGCTGTCATGGTGAGCTTGTCGAACCATCCTTCGACAGGCTCGAGATGACGTGGGGGATTGCTTCGCTTTCTTCGGTCGCTCGCAATGACAGTGTCCGCCTTATCACTCTGTTACTTCAGCCGTTTTCTGATTATCATTGCGCCCTGCACAATCGCCAGAATGCCGAAATATACCAGAACTTCGGGGCCGGTGCCGCTGCGTTCCGGCGCGCGGACGAGCCTTTGGCTGCCGGTTAAATTTGGCTCAGTCGCGGCGGAGCGTTGGCTGTTTGCAGATTGATTTGAGCTGCCTGCTGTGCCTGCGCCCGCCGCCTGATTCCGGCCGTTTTGTGCGGATGCGGAGGCGGATGCTTGCGCCGCCGCTTTTGCCTTTGCCTGCGCCAATTCCTGTTTAAGCTGGTCGAGTCGGATTTGCAGGGAGGATGCTTGCAGGACTTCGGGGATTGAGGCGCCGGCGGTTTTATCGGTAGCCGGTTTTGCGGACGGTTTCTCAGCTGCTTTTTTATCTGTTTTCGCAACTTCGCATTGCCCTCCGTTGCGAACATAAACGGTGATCGGACAGTCTATGCACATGCCACCAGTGTAAGTATATTGGCCGCGGTCTTCGCAGGTTGTTTTGGGGGCGGGAGGTTGAGTGCCGCTTGTGGTCGCAACCATGGCGTTACCGCCAAACACCGGGAAGTTTGTTGCATTTACCGTGCCCGTGCTCAATTCAATATCGCTATTTTGCCTTATGCCAAGCGCAAACTGAGTGTTTTGGGTCGCATCGCCGGCCAGTGTTACTTTCATTATTAATTTATGCGTTCCGGCACTCGCAAACTTCCAGCTTGTCGGAAGCCGCGCCCTTCCATTGCTATCAAACATTAAGGGATTCGAAATGGAATTGCCGTTTTCGTCAAAAAGCTGGACGCGCGCGATCTTGCTTGGCGACAGCGCACCTGCAACGCCGGCCTTCATGCTAACCGTGACGGCGCGGAACTGCACCTCGCCCGTCGAAACCATGTTCAGTTCGGTTGCGGTGAACGCGCCGTCCGCCGGTTTGCGTATTTGGCCATCCGGCGGCGTGCCGGACGAAAGTGAAACCGTGAGTTTTGCCGGTTCTCCATCCGCGGGAGTTTGCGCCGGCGCCGTTACGGTAAATGCGGGCATATTTATGGCGGCCGCCATATTTGTCGTTGCATTTTGCGCGACAATGGAAGCGGGAGTGATATAAAAACTGAAATTTTTACCGGCTTCGGCTGAATCTTTTAACGAAGCCACCACCTTGAACTGCTGCGGTTTTGAGGTTGTGCTTGCGGCGGGTAATGACACGTTGCTTAGTGTCCACGATGCCACACCGGCTGCCGACAGGGTTGTTGCCGCACCGATGGTGGTTGAAGGATATCTTATTAGTCTTACGTTAAATAATTGGTCTTTCGGCAGAGTCGAAGTGTTGTCATAATTTATATTTATTTTTTGAATCGCTTGGGTTTGTGTGAATTTGTTTTCAATAAAAAAAGACGCGATGGTAAAATCTTTATCTCCCGACACAATTTTATGCGAAGGTGCGGAGTTAAAATCGGGATCGGGCGAGACTGCGATATTTCCGGGTGTGGTTGAATCACTTTGTCCTCCGGTTTCGCCGCCCGTCGTTTGAGCGGCAACCACTTTGAATTGTTTCATGTCAAATGAGGCGGGGGCGGGGGAACCCTGAAGCGGGACAAAACTGTTGTTCTGCAGGGAAACCGACTTTGGCGTAATCCTAAAATAAAAGTTCTTGTCTATGGGCGCCGTGCTTTTTACCCTGGCCTTTGCATATAATTTTGCAGTGATGTTGGCTCCGATTGTTAAACGTAAGTCTCCGCCCTGCCACAAAGCGCTTGGATCTTCGCAGGTGGTTCCGGTGCAAATTTCTCCCAAATTCACTGGCTCGCCGATTTTTGTTGCTTGTTCATTGAACAATGTTACTCTTTCGACCTGGTCGGATGGCAACAGGTTTGACAATATCGGCGCGTAAAAAAGTTTAAGTTTGGAGATTGTTACGGCGCCGGCCGAGGAATTTTGTATGCTAAAAGAAGCTACAATTTTCGTTTCCACCTGTGCGATATCATTCACAGTGCTGTCATACTTAAATGCGGGGTCGGGTATTAATGTTAGGCCGCCTGTGGTGCCGGTGCTTCCGGCAGTCCCACCTGTGCCGCCTGTGGTGCCGGTATCGCCGGAAGTTCCGCCGGTTCCACCTGTGTCGCCCGTACTGCCCGTGCCTCCGCCCGCGGGCGGAGTGGCGGCCGCCGTTTTTTTGAGAGTAATTGTAAATGTACCGTTTTCAATAGCACGCTGATATTGATCAATTCCCGTAACGGAAATTATGTAAGTACCGTCCGGCAAATTTGTCGCGTCCCAATCCGCTTTCCATGTGTATATGGCGGTATCTTTAACTGCCGGAATTTCCGCACCATTAACCTTGAAGCGAGGGGTACTTATGTTTATAGCCTTTGCCCGTATTGTTTGCGGCGATGGTGCAATTGTGACGTTTGCTATTGGCCAAATCATTGTTATGGTTCCTCGTTCAGAGTGGCACGACGCAGGGTAATTTGTTGGATCCTCATCATCCGGATAATCCTCAGGGGTCCAGTAGCAAACCCTATTGCCCTCCACATTTGGATCGAGACAGCTGGACTCACTATTACGTGCTGAGCAGTATGGATCGTTCCATGTGGCAGGTGGTGTTCCTGCGGTGGGAGCTGTGGTGCCGCCGCCACCACCTGCTGCGTCAAAGGCCAGGATTTCCCTTGGCATGTCGATGAAAGCAAGCTCCTTCGGTGCAGAGGGTGGCGTAGAAGGACACGTCCCATCTAGATCGATTGAAGAAATGGCGTTATCAAAATTACCAAGATCCAATGTTTCCTCAGTAAAATACTTGCATTGACCCTGATAGTTTTTTTCGGTAAAAGCTGCTACACCGTGGCCGGGTTCTACGTAAATCGCGGACACTTGATCGTTGTAAGTGCTGCCGAGCTCGGACATTGAGTTATTAATTGGGATATACTCGCCGGTCTCGTCCTTGTTTAAAAATATGAGTACGGGTGGGCTGCTGCCCCCGCCTGCATTTCCCTTAAAAAGTGCAACTTTTCCGCTGTTCAAAAACACCGCCAGTCCGCCGGCCACACTCAGCGTCATTAGAAGCACAATCACCCATTTTTTTATTTTTCTTTTTTCCATTTTCTTCTGATGATTATCGCGCCCTGCGCAATCGCCAGAATGCCGAAATATACCAGAACTTCGGGGCCGGTGCCGCTGCGTTCCGGCGCGCGGACGAGCCGTTGGCTGCCGGTTAAATTCGGCTCAGTCGCGGCGGAGCGTTGGCTGTTTGCAGATTGGCCGGAAGCCGGTTGTCCGGCTGCGGATTGGCCTGTGCCGGCCGCCTGATTCCCGCCGTTTTGCGCTGTTTTTGCCTGCGCCAATTCCTGTTTAAGCTGGTCGATTTGGATTTGCAGGGAGGATGCTTGCAGGGCTTCCGGAATCGAGACGCCGGCGGTTTTATCGCTGCCCGTTTTTGCCGAAGTTTTTGAAGCCGGTTTTGCGGCCGGTGCAGCTGCCTTCACCACTTCGCATTGCCCGCCGTTTTTAACATAAACGGTTGTCGGGCAATCTATGCACATGCCCGGCATGCGGATGCCGGGTCTTGCGGGGCCGGTGTATGTATATTGGCCCAAATCTTCACAGGTTGTTTTTGCCGGCTGTTTGGATTGTTGATTATTGATTTGGCTTGCCAGCAAGGCGATTTGCCCGTTAAGCGCGTTCAGTTGGGCGCTGCTCAGGTTTGACCCCGAGGCTCTTGCCTGCTCCAGTTGCTGTTGCAATTGGTTGATTTGGCTTTGCAGTGCGGCGGCTTGGGCTGCGGTCGCCGCCGCTTGTCTGGCGGCTTCAGCGGCTGCGGCTTGACGGGCAGCTTCCGCGGCCGCGGCTTCTCGGGCGGCTTTTTCCGCATCCGTTTCCGTGCCGCTTTTTACAACCATGTTGTTGCCAAATACAGGGAAGGTGTTTGGTGCTGTTGCGTCGACTTTGCCGGTTACAAGCTCAATGTCGTTAATTTTATTTATGCCAAGCGCAAATTGCGTGTTCGGCGTCGCGTCGCCGGCCAGTTTGACTTTAATTCTTAGCTTATGCGTTTCGGTTCCCGCAAACTTCCAGCTTGTTGTAAGCGTTGCTTTTCCTCCCTCGCCAAATGTGCCGGGAGCCGATTTTGCATCATTGTTTTCGTCAAACAATTGGATGCTTTCAATTTTGCCCCACGGCAGCGGATTTGTAAGGCCAGCTTTCATACTGACGGTTACGGTTTTGAATTGCACTTCGCCCGTCGAAACCAGTTTGAGTTCGGTTGCGGTGAATGCGCCGTCGGCGGAGTTGTGCGTTTGACCGTCGCCTGGGGTGCTGTCCGCTGTTGAAACGGTGAGTTTTGCGGGTTGGCCGTCGGCGGGCGGTTTAACCACTTTAAAATTGGGCATATTTATGGGCGTGCCATCTGTTAGCAGATTGATTTTAATATCCGCCGCATCCCCGGTCATAAAATCTTCCGTTATGTAAAATTTAAAGGTTTTGCCGATTGCAGCCTCATCTTTTTTGAGTGAAGTTTTCACCGTTATTTTTTGCTTGCCGGGGGCAATCTTTAATTTTAGATTTGTGCCTTTTTCCCATTTTGCGTAAGTACTGCTCGCTTCTTCGGTTAGCTGAAGAGGGGCATTCGGAGCTGGTATAGGGTCGTCATTTGCGAATAGTTTGAAATTTACAAGTTCATCGGCATCCAGCGTCGAATCGTTGGCATATGTCACCTTGACTTGTTGTATAGTTATTCGCTTGGCGGTTGTGTTATTCGCAATAAAAGACGCGACTTCAAAGTCTTCTTCTCCGGGCGAGATCGTGCGCGGATCGGTTGCGGGTTTAAAATCAGGATCAGGCGAAATTTCGATGATGTTTTGAGCAGCCCGGCTCTCCGCTAAAAGTTTGGCAAGTTCCGCAATGTCATGGGCAATTTCCCCATTAGGCAATTTGCACGCTTCAGGTGGACCGGCTAACCATTCTCCTCCTGCAGCAGTGCAATTCAGATGGAGAGTTACTGTCTTATACTCCTTCATCATGATGGGTGTGGTGATTGCGTTTGAAATGTCGAAAGATTTGTTTGTTAATAAAAAACCGATGTTTTTGCCGGTTTCGGCGGTTTTGTCAGTTTTGTCAATGTCGGCTTTTATCGTGAATTTCGCCTCAGTTCCTTTCTGCAAAGGTACATTTCTCCAGCCGGCCGAGTATATATTGCCATTCGTGTCAGCTTCTTCCGCTATGGTTGACTCTGATTCAAATTCGGTGTTATTTATAGAAAGTTTGATATTTTTTATAGAATCAATTTTAAGAGAATCCGTTCTTGCGACATTATAGAAAAGTTTGAAGTGCGGAATTCTCTCGGAATCGGTTTTATTATCGACTGTAAAAGAAGCAACGATTACGTCTTTTTTGCCGGGCTCTATTTCCGCAGGCGGGTCGGCCTTTACATAACCCGGGTCTGCGGTAACGGTTAGTTTTTGACTGTCCGTTCCGCCTGCCGCAGCCGCCACCACCTTGAAAGTCTTTGTGGTAATTTGCTGCAAAGTGTCCGGCGTTAAACCGACGGATATGGTGCTGTCGCTTGTTACCACCGATTTATCATTTAAAATAAAATGAAATGATGTGTTTGGCGGCGCATCGGAACCTATGGATGCCTTGATTGTTATTTTATGCAATTTGCCGGGTTCCATCTTTAAAACCAGATTGTTCTCATCCTTTTTCCACATGGAGAAAGGCGGCGGAAAAGTACTTGTTTGAGGATTCCGTATCGTGGAACGTTGAAGTTCCACCGAACCACTGATTTTTGTGTCTGTGGCGGCCGTGGAATCGTAAAGAGTTAAATTCGTTATCTTGCCAAAAGGCAGTATTGTATTGTAGCTATCCCACCAATAATAAACGGCATTGATTGCGGATATCTCAACAGGGCTATCCGTATTGTTTAATATGCCAAAAGAACCGACCGGTACGTCGATAGCGCCTTGTTTAAGCTCAACGGGAGTGGCGTCGGATGCATTTGTAAGAAGAGACACTGTTTTCGGCAATGTGGTTTGAATAAGTCCTTGCATCATTTTTGCAAGTAAGGCAGAATTGTTTTTTATTGCCGTTAACAGAGTATCGAATTGTGTATACTTGGTGCTATTAAGCATGCAGGTGTTTGCGGTCGCGTCCCATGTTGCATCAGTATCTTGAGATTTCATCAGCAGGCATAATTTTTTCAGTGCGCTCTCGGTGATGTTAAATGTGACCGCAATAATAGATGATTGATTCCCTTGTAATGTAGCCTGTGTGCCATCTTTCGCAATGATGGAATCGTCCTTTATGTCGAAATGAAAAAAGTCGTCGATAACGGCGGCGGAGTCTGCCGAGGCTTTTACGAGTATATTAACTGTGCCGTTTGCAGGTATTGTTAAATCCAACTCGTTAGATTCGGCGGTCCATTCCGCATAGAACACCGGTTTGTTGGGGTCGGTTACCGTGGGGTCTTTGGTAATTTGAACCGGATTGCCAATTGAGGGTGCTGTTGCCGTTAATCCATTAAAAAGTTTGACATCTTTAACTAAATCATGTGCCAATGTGCTTGGAGAAAAATAAAGCTTTATTTTGGAAACCGGTATTGCCTCTGTATTAGTGTTGGTCAGCGAAAAACTTACAATATTTTGGTCGACTTTATCTTTTGGCATGTGGTAAGGGTCATGTGTACTGGAAAAATTCGTACTTATAGCTACGCTCAATGGAGTAGATGTACTACCTCCCGCGGTCCCTTTAAAAAGTTTAGTGTTGGAGTTTAAAAACACCGCCAGTCCGCCGGCCACGCTTAGCGTCATTAGAAGCACAATCACCCATTTTTTTATTTTTCTTTTTTCCATGGTTAGCGGATTATTTTTACCGTTGGTGCGGGGGGAAGATCCTGAACCGAGTTCAGGATGACGTTGGGCGCGGGGATGACAGAATCAGGCGCCCTACATCCGATAATTTGTCCGTTTTTTATCAGGGGCATTTCTTTATCAAAACAGGGAGTGGTGGATTTGACTTCTTTTGGCGCGGTAGTTTCAGATGCCGCTTCCGCGCCCGCCGCAGCGGGCGCTATCCGTTGGCGTTCTTGCGAGTTCTCCTTTATTACATCCGAAAAATCCGTTTCCTCGGGCTTTGGAATATCCAGCGTCAGCGAACTGGCCTGCAATTCATCGGACTTTTCCAGCCCCTTATATAGCGGTTTTGCCGCATACGATGCCGACATCCCGACTATTGTCAGGATGAGCGCGGACACGGCCAGCCAAATTTTTATTTGTTTGTTTGACATGTTTTTGTTTTTAATAATCCAGCGCGGCGGTGATGGGCAGAATGAAACTTACCAGTATGCCCAGAATCATTATTATTGCCAGAACCGCGACAAGTCTTTTTTGAGTTTTTTGCTTCATGGGGTGGGGGTTATTTTTCTACGGTAATTTTGGAAGTAAAGGTGTCGACCACGTTTTGGCTGTCGGAAACCTCGAGAGTAACGGTATATTCTCCCGGGTCCTTGAATGTGTAAGATGGTTTACGGTCGGTGCTCCTCTTCAAATTGGCAAAATTCCAATTATATTTCACAACCGTTCCCGTTGAACACGTCGGGTCAAATTCAACGGCCAAAGGCGCTTTGCCGCTGCTCACGCTGGTTACGAAGCAGGATTTTACCGGAACAGGGCGCACGTTGATCGGCAATTCCGCCGTCGCGCGCTTGTTGTCCGAGGTAATTGCCGTCACCTTGGCGGTGAAACTGCCGATTGCCGTATATTGATGCGAAACCTTTGCGGCATCCGTTCTTGGGGTCCCGCCATCGCCGAATTCCCATTCATAGGCGACGATTGTTCCGCTCGGATAACTTGAGCCCGAGGCGTCAAACTTAACCACCAATGGAACGACTCCGGAGATAGGATCCGCTTTAATGTCCGCTTTCAATCCTGCGGCTTCAACTTTTGCCACAATTTGGGCCTTTCCCGAAAGATTTGTGGAATCCGTCACGGTCAATGAAACATTATAAGTTCCGGCCGTGTTGAAAGTGTGAGAAGTTACCGCGTTTGCGTCATCCGTCTTGCCGTCGCCGTCAAAATCCCAGGCGTATTCCACAATGTTGTTGTTCGGGTCCTGGCTTGCCGAGCCGTCAAATACAACGGCGAAAGGTGCTTGACCGGAAATGATATTGTCTTTTGCATCCGGTGTTGTTTTCAATGAAACCAGCGGTGCGCCGTCCGGGGCTTTTACTTTAAATCTCTGTGTGCTTGCGCCTTTTTTATTGGCTGAATCAATGATGGTTAAGGCTACTTCATATTCTCCGGCTTCTTTATATGTGTGAGTTGCCGTTCTGGTTGCGGCTTTTTGGCCGTCGCCAAAATCCCAGCTGTATTTTTCCACAGTGCCGGTTGGGCTGGTGGAGTTTGCCGCCGTGAATAAATAAGGAGTGCTGATTTGAAGATCCGTGCCCGTGACTCCTTCCACAGTAACAACAGCCACCGGAGTGTCCGAAGGGGTAACTTCCAGTTCAAGATCGCCGGTCGCAGGTGCGCCTGTTGAATCCTGAACGCGCAGGCTGACGGTGTATTTGCCGATTTTATCCAATGTGACTTTTGTTACCGCGTCGGTGGAATCGTCATATTTCCCGTCTCCATTCAAATCCCATGCGAAAGCCATTATTTCGCCATTCGGGGAATTGGAACCGGAGCCGTCCAAGTTTACGGTCAGTGGCGCCGGGCCGCTCTTTTTGTCAGCTTTAATAATTATGTTGGCGGTTACGTTTTGAATTGTTACGTCTTTTGTAAATGCAATGTCCTGTTCTTTGCCTGTGGCTTTTTCTTTAACGGCTATGGCCAATTTAACCTGGAAGCTGCCAAGATCGGTGAATGTGTGGGTTTGCACCGGGCCAACAAGTTTTGTGCCGTCGCCAAAGTCCCAGTTGTAGCTTAGAATATCAAATTGCCTTGTGTTAACAGAGGCCTTTGTCGCGTCAAATTTGATTTGAACCGGAGCCGTCAGATTTGTGGTTTTAACGGGCTCGGTTGCGATTGCGATTGTAGGAGAAATCGTTTGTTTTGAAGCCAGAAAGAAATATGCGAAAACCCAGATGAAGACCAAAATAACCAAGGCTGCAAGTGCGCCGAATGTAAAAACCGCGCCGCCGCGTTTGGCAACAGCATCGTCCTTTCTCGCTGTCGTAATCCTGAAAACGCCGATCACGACAAAGATAAAGGCGATGAATACCATTACCAGAAATATAAGATTAACCAGTGTTATTAAGGTATTGATTACGTCGCCGGGAGTTGCGCCCAAAAATTTAAAGATCGGGTTTTCGGCGGAACCGAATGCGAGGAAGGCGAAAAGTGCGCCTATAAATAAGAAGATGGAACAGCCGAATGCGCCAAGGCAGCCGATTACAAACCGTCTGTTGGATTTGGTTTGATCTTTAGTTTGAGCTGCGGGTGCGGCCGATGTCGCGGGTTTTGGAGCTGCGGCCGGTGCTGTTGAAACCGGAGCTGCGACTGCCGGTTTTGGTGCTGCCGCCGGTGCGGCGGTTGGAGCTACTGCCGGTGTCTCCGGCTTTGGGGCCGCTGCTGCGGGCACTGTCGGTTGCGTTGGTTGAGCCATATTTTGAGGTTTGTTATCCATAATTGTTTTGTGTCATTCCGATGAGTTCTAAACCCTCGTTTTTCCCTTGCGCAGGAATCCGGCTAAACCGAATCCCATTAATACAACTATAACCCCGCTTGCCAGTCCCAGTAAAATAGTATTTTGTATGCCGAGACTTGTGAAGAGCGAAGCTCCGAGATTGTTGACCGGCGGTTTCCCGTCGCAATCGTTTTGTTTCAACACTTTGTTGGGATCGGTTGTGCCGTCGAAAACCACTTCCAAGGTGTCGGTTGAAGTTGCGCCGGTTGCGCGGTTTTTCACTTCAAGCAAAGTGGCGAAGTGACCGGGGCCTTTCGGATGGCCCGTTTTTGCATATCTTTGATAGTTGGTCGTCCAGCAGTTTTCGGCTGTTTGGCCGGTGGATGCGACTTTGCAGTTGCCGCCGGATGTGTCCGGATTGTCAGTGTCGTTTGATCTGTTGCCTTCACCGCTGCTATCGCACCAGAGATTTTTATCTATTCTATATGAAACGACGTCGCCGGTTGAATCTCCCCAGAATAAAGTTACCTGTTGGCCGTTTGAACTTGATGGAATGTGAAGAACTTTCATTTGCTTGTTTCTTATTGCGTCCATTTCAAATTTTAACGCAGGGTCTGTTTTCAGTTCGGCCTTCAAAACAGTTGAATTTGGAGTTGAAGTGCCGGTGCCGCCGGATGAGCCGGCGATTAAGTTTATAAGGCTGGTTTTTGGTTCGGAAACGTTGCCGTCCGAATCTTCGACTGTGAGTTTTACTTGATAGCTGCCGCTTGCCGGAAAGTCAAAAATTGGATTTTGGTCGGTTGAATTCTCGTCGTCGGTTTTGTCGCCGTTGCAAAATGCGGGTTTTGGATCCGGCACATCGCAGCCAAGTTCTGTGGAAGTGTCAAAATCCCAAGTCCATTTTGCAAGCTTTGCACCGCCCTGCGTGTCCGCCACCGAAGTGTCAAAGAATTTCACGCGGCGCGGCGGGCTCGCCTCCACCTGATAATTAAAATTAGCGGTTGGCGCTTTCGATTTCGTGGCAACAAAAACCGGAACTTCCTTCGAATACCCCGCCGCGCCCTTGTCATCCAGCACCTTCAATTTGACCCTATATCCGCTATCGGGGCTCTTTCTCGCATACTTATGATTGATGGTCGAAAGATCCGTCGGATTGTCGTTTTGGAATCCGTCGCCGTCAACGTCCCAAACGTATTTCACGATTCTGCCGTCCGCGTCCATTGAACTTGAGGTGAAAGTTACCGGTTCGTTTACCTTTATATTGGTGTGGTCTGAGGAGAAAGATGCCACAGGAGCTTTATTCGCCCCATTCTTAACCTTCAATTTCGGCAAATCACTTTGGTCGAACATTTCGCCGCACTCGCTGGTTGCGTTCTCATTGTCCGTAACGCTGACACAGAAGTAGTATTCATGCTCCTCGTTTTCTGCGCCATTTGTCTCGACTGTCAATGTAGCATGGTCCGTCGGCGAATCCATCACCGAAAGCTTGCGTTCTTTGTCCGCAGGATCGTAATACCAGAATTGGTAATTGCTGATTCTGCCATCCGGGTCAATTGCGCCTTCCGCTTTCAGTTCAACGTCAATGGGAGTGCGCTGGCTTGCCGTTTTCTTTTCCAATGAAAGGGCGGTAACGTGCGGTTTTTTGCTCGCCACTTTTACAAGGAATTTTGTCTGATTGGTTTTTGAAGGATCTCTTTCTTCCGTAACCGTCAATGTCACCGTAAAAGGGGAGTCTTCCGGCGAAACATCCTGATAACTGTGTTCAACCTTGGCGCCGGTGCTTCTTCCCCGATCTCCGAAATCCCAGCTGAATTTGAGTCCGTTCGCTTCTCCCTTTGAATTGATGGATTTGCCTGCATCAAATGCAACCGGTTTGTTGCGAATAATTTCCAGCGCCGGTTTTGGATAACCCGGTACGGGATCCGGCAAAACCACTTCATTTTTATCAACGGAGACGTTCATTACCGCCATTGGCGCGTCTCCGCCCGAAACATAAAGGCGCTTTGTAATGGTATTTTCGCCGCTCTTGCCGTCTGATATCGCCGTGGCTGTGACCGTGAAAACGCCGGCTTTAACGTATTCGTGCGGGAAAGAGAATGCACCGGCTCCCTGCGGGTTTGGAGTAACGCTTTGTTCGCTGCTTTCGCCGTCGCCGAAATCAATTTGAACGCGCGTCGCATTGCTAACCGTTCCCTGAACGTTAAAGCTTGCGATGCCCTCTTTTAGCTGCATGACTTCTTTCATCGCAGGGCTCCACGCCGCGTCAACCATAGATTTGATCTCAACTTCCTTTTCGCGGATGTCTTCCTGCCGCAGAGTTTCATCGTGAGGATCGGTGACGGTCAGGGCGGCTTTATATTTGCCGGTGTCCTTAAACTTTATGCGCATTTTCTTTACTTTTTGATCTCCGAAAGAGACTTCTTCGCCGATTGAATTGAGGAATTTCCATGAATAATTCAGTTTTTCATTGTCGGCGGGATCGGGGTCAAAACTCGGGCTTGCGTCAAATTCAACCAAAGAAGGTTGCGTCGGGTCCGGACAAGCCGTCGGGCAGGCCTTTATTGCAAAATCCGCGCGCGGTTTTCGCGAACGCACGCTTGCGGCGATTTCCGCGTCCGCCGACTTTGAGCCGTCCGAAACATGAAGTTTCACCTTATATTGTCCAGGGTCCTTAAATCTTACCCTCAAAACCGGGCTTTCGGTGTTTCCCACAACGTTTATGGAATTTGTTAAATTTGTGACGTCCGTGCCGTCTTTCGCAACAATCGTCCAAGCGTATGAATTGATTGGGCCGCTGTCGCTGCGCGAAAGACTGCCGTCGAATTCCGCCAATTCTTCCGGCTCGAGAATGTTTTTGTTCACGCCGATTCTGGCCGCGATGGAAGCGACCAAAACATTCACTATTTTTCTGTCTTTTCTCTTGCCGCTGTCGGTCACTTCCAATTGAAGTTTGAAAGTCCCTTCGCGGTCATATTTGTGATCTGTTTTTGCCTTTTCCGTGCCGCCTTCCATCGGCTGTGTGTTGTCGCCGAAACTCCAGAGGAAGTAACCGACCGGCTGATTGTCGCCGCCCTTTGTTTCCGCGGCATCGAAGCTCACGCCGACTTCTTTTGCCTCTTTCGTTGTAACTTGGAATTCCGATTTGTCGATAAGCATGTTCCACTTTTTGCTCACGGTATCTTGCGCGTATTTTCTCAAATCCACATTCAGGGAAGTTCCAACGGTTGCCTTTAAGCCGATTCTTGCCATTGGCGGATTCACCGTGATTGACAAAGTTGCTCGGCCGGCAGCTATGTGATCTTTGTCTTTGCTGGCGATTTTAAGATTTACGATGTATGTGCCGGGCTGGCTGTATGTGCATGTTACCGTTGGGCCTTTATCGATTCCACCGCAATCAATACTGTTATTGCTTACTCCGGGTTTGCCGTCCCCATCTTGATCCCATTCATATAAATCGTCCGCAATCGTTTGAGCCGCGGGATCGCGGGAATTAAGTCCGTTAAGTTCAACGACCAATGGCGCGTTGCCATCGCGCACGCTGGCCGCGATTCTGACGTAAACGAATTTTATGTCCTTCACGATCAAATAAAGTCTGTTCAGGTCCTGTACGGTTTTGATGAGCGTATCGGTATTTAAAGTGCCCGTGTTCGATTGAGCCACTTCACCTGATGCCTTTCGTAAGCTAAATATCGCTTCATAGAACAACTTTCCGACGGTCGTATTCGGATCTATCCCCGCAAACGCTTTGGACAAATCTTTGTCCGTAATTCCTCCGCGATCAATCGCATCTGCCGTCGTTACGGAGTCCGCAACTTCGCCCATTATTTTCCAGACTATGAACAGTCTGCCTTCTACGGTTTCGGTATCGGGGCGTGTTATTCCCATTGCTTCGTCGGTTCCAATTAGAGAATCAATCGCATTTTTAAAATCCGTTTTCACGGCCTCTTGGATTTTAAAATCTTTCTTCAATGCTGAATTGATTACCTCATTTGCAAGCAAAGAAGTTCCACCGTCGGCTGCGCCTTCCGCGAAAGTGCCCCACGCGCTGCCGACGCATTTGTTATTATCCCAAGTGCAGTGGTCTTTTTTGCCACAGGCCGTTTTGTCAGTTAACCCTTGGCACGCGGCATCGCTTCCCGCTTCGATTTCATATTTTCCGCCCTGCAATTCCGCTTCAGATTTATTCTGCACGGTAACCAGATAATCCAGCATTTGCTGCGCGGTTTGAGATGTCTTGCTCAAACTGTTCGAATTGCTTTTGATTTCCGAAACCAATCCGGAAACGTCAAACAAATATCTGCGGTTTTCCGCGCGGGTTGCGGGAGGGGAAACGCCTTCAATTCTCTTCAACAGTCCGTTCACCGCGGCCAGATTTTTGTATGCCGCGATGAACTCGTTCAATGCGGTGTTTATTTCGTTCGCTCCCATGCTGTAGACGGCCTGCTGGCCGATATTTGTACCTTCAACGCCGGATGAACGAACACCGCCGGTTTGCGTCTCATCACCGCCGCCGATGGTGAGTGCGGTTCTGACTATTGCGTACGATGCCAGAATTATAATTATACCGATTAATGCGTAGGTGATGGCCTTTTTGCCCTTGCCGGCCTGCTCTTCGTTTCCCGCCGCGGTGACATACATGAAGCCGCCGTAAATTATTATTACAAGTGAAATCAAACCCAAAAATCCGAGCGCGAAGTTTACGACGTTTACGATAAATTCGCGGGCGTTATTCGCTTTTTTAAGTTCGGGATCCAGACCTTCTCCCGTCAATCCGATCTGGGATTTAAACCCGACGAAACTGACCACATCTTCCGTTCCGCAATCCAAAAATCCGCCGATCGCGTCGTTGATGTCCTGGCATGCCTCCGCATGCGCCACCGGTATCGCCGCAAATAGTGCGAATATCAGTGAACTTAAGATGGCGATTGTCAGTTTTTTTTTGATCATATGGATTGGCGTCATCCTGAACTTGTTTCAGGATCTCGCGGCTGGATCCTGATCCCGCTGAGCGGGACAGAATGACATGGGATTGAATGTTGCCCCCGCTTTGCGGGGGCGTTAATGGCTTAGGCCGCCCCTGCTTGGGGACGGCATCAGGCCTTGGCCTGACCGAACTGCGGCTCGGCCTATTAATCTGTAAATTGTACGCTTTTTTGCCAATTTAGTAAAGGCCGACGACCTGATCTTTCACCATATTCCCAAAAAGCGACCGTGGATTCATGGCTTGGACAAGGGGTAAAAAGGGCTTGCGAAGTGTTCCGTAGGGTGGTTTTGTAATACAAAAAAACTTGACACCGAAAAAGGGGGCCAAAAAATTTT
>JACRID010000026.1 GCA_016220145.1 Candidatus Peregrinibacteria bacterium | reverse complement strand
TTCTTTTGCCGTTTTTCTTTGTATCCAAACTTCGGCAAACTGGACACTTTTTTTTGCATAACAGAAAAAGTTAAGGGATTTTCTCTAATTCTAGCAGAAATATCACCTTTTCAGCCCCCACGAATTACCATTAAGCCCAAAATTCCGATGGCCAAGCCAACGGCGCCTTCCACGTACGGAATTCTGAATTTATCCGCCACAACGCTTATAAGCACGCCAAGTGAAACAAAAGTGTCGTTTCGCTTATCCAGCGAACTTGCGCGCAGTGCGTTTGAATTTATATCTTCCGCAGTTTTGCGTTGAGAAAAATAAGAAAGCAGTGACAGCACGATTGATATTATGGATGCCGCAACTCCGATGCCGTGAGAACTGGTTTGCACCTGAATGAAGAAACGCGAAAAACTTTCACTTAGAATTTTATAGCCGGCGACTAAAATCAATATCGAAACCAAAAGGGAAACCAGCGTTTCTACGCGGTGATAGCCGTATTCAAAGTTCTTGGTCGCCCGTTTTTGCGAAAGTTTTAAGCCGACATAAATTCCGAGTAATGCGACGATATCGGAAAAGCTGCCGACAGCATCACCCATGACGGATACGATGTTTGTGACGTAACCTCCAAAAGCTTTGATAAGGGTTAGCGCTATAACCATGATCAAACTGTTCCTGACGACTATGGTCGCGCTTTTCAGGTTTTTTATATGTGTTTGTCTTTTTGTTAAGACTTGTTTTGTAGGCATATAATCAGGGGCCTGTTCAAGGTACCGTCTGTATATTCTACCACAAAAAAGCCCGCCAGTCCATCAAGTCTTCCGGTCAAAGTAATAAGAAAATATTAGCCCAAAGGTTTGAATCGGAGAGATGTCATCTGGAATAACTCCTTTAAAGCCCGGCAGATAATAAGCGTTAAAGATAAATTTCCATTTGTCGTTGGAGATATAAGATATGGACTTGGTTTTTCCTTCCCAGAAGTAGTTTTTTCTTATGCCATGATCCGACTGTATTACAATAATCGGCGGATTGGTCTTATGTTTTTCCATAAGATTTTCAACGACTTTTTGCGCTTGTCCGCTGATAAAAATATATTGATCCAGATAATATTTCTTATTTTCCCAATCGTCCTCATGGGAGCTGTCCACCCGTCCGCCATCACGGTCAAAAACAAACGGTAAATGAGGACTTTCTATGTGCGCAAACACAAATTTGGGAGAGGGGACTTCATCCAGATCACTTATTTTGGACAGGGTGAATAATGTGGTATCGCGAGAAAGCGTAAATACAGGATTGGCAGTACCAGTTGAGAGCAGTAGAAATGGTTTCGCCATGCTGTTTTTTAATATAATTTGAGAGAAATTGATTTGTCGGACGTTTTCGGAATCTTTAAGGGAAAAATTATAATCGGCATTTGTATCGCCTATGTTGTTGGAATTGTTGAATATTACGGTTTTATATCCTTGGGACTTGAGAAAGTCGATTACTTTGTTGTTTTGTATCATCTTTGTGGCGGTTGCAAGGTCTGCCTCCGGTGGTAATACACTTTTCATATTAAGAGAAGATGCCAGTGAATAATGGGTACTTCCCGCACGGCTTTCGCTTTTCTCCGCTATGAAAAACCCGCGCTTTTTAATGTAATCCGTAAAAACCGCGTCGTCGTATCCCCAGATTTCTTTTACCTTATCGGGGCGCATGTATTCATCCAGGATTATGTAATATATGTCCGGTTTTGTTGATTGCTGAGACGGAGCATTTTGTTGGATAAGATCCTTTTTCTCCTCAGGAACGTCTTTTTTGAGGTTAAAAGATAGGATATTTGGAAGGTTGAAAAGGACCAGCGTTATCGCAATTACATTGAGAACCGCGGTGGCGTTTTTTGACAAATTATCTTTGCGTATTTTAATTAAGATATACGCCGCGCATACTTCCGCCAAAATAAAAGCGGAAAAAAGGTAACGGTCTCTTAATGCGAATCCGACACGCGCGAAAAAATCGGAAACCGCGCCGTAAGAAAAAAAGAATATGACCGTAATCAGCACTATCAAAGCGCTTTTCTCTCTGTCCTTAATTAGGAAATTTGCAAAAAGATATGATAAAAGGCTGGCAAAGAACGCAATCGCCAAAGGTATGTAAATATCCGTCAATACCAATTCCTGAATATTGTGGGAATATAAAAAAAGAATCGGGTATATGGCGAATAAAAACGGGTAAAGTATCAATGGTTTTTTAAACATGTTTTTTTAATAAGTAAAGAATGCGTTCGCTCTTATTGATCTTATGATGCTCAAGGATATGGAAATATTTGCTGAATTCCAGTTCAAAACACTGTTGATTGTATTGCAAAAATATATCCTTTCTTGTCGCCAATAATCTTTGAACCTTGGAATCGGTTTTTGGAATAAACTCCACTATTGCATAATTGGCCGTTTTGCTGAAGAAATGGGCGATTTTTTCAAAAGGAGTGTTGTTGCTGATCGCCAGGTGGTGAATTAAAGCGAGTCCAAACGCACAATCGGTCGGTCCGCGCTCAAACAGTGACGTTCTTTCCTCATTATTCCATCCGATGCCGGGACTTGGATTGGTGACGTCCATTACAAGCGGGAGAATAAATTTTTCGCCGTCGGCTTTTGCTATTAGGTAGTTTTTCTCAACGGCGGACTGATCGATGTCAAACGCGACGGTGCGAATGTTTTTTTTGCTTGAGATTCGGCTAAATAGACCCGTATTTGCGCCCAAATCCCACACGGTTTCCGGTTTTATTTTAGTTAGAAGTTTTTCGATTATTTCCTTCTTGTGCGAAATTCCTTCTTCCGAATAATTTGTATTGTCGTAATATTCAGCCCATTCGGTGCCGGTTGGACGAAATTTAAGCCCATTTATAAAGCTCGTTAAGCTGTCTATTAAAGCCTCCAAGGCAAATTTGCTTATTTTTCTCTCTATTTTTACAGGGGTTGCGGAATATTTTTTCTGTATTCTAGCATGCAAATGAATGTGAGCTTGAAGCGAAAAATTCAGGTGGGTTTTTAGTGGCAAAAGTGCACTTGCGATGTCCAAAGGAACGCCGTCGAGATATATCCTAAAAAGCTGGTTTAAACTTATGTGGGAATATCTCATTAACGCAAGAGGCGCTATAAAATGCTGGCAAAATTGCCGATATGCCACCCACGGCTTTCCTTCCTCATATTTCTCAAAGGAAAGGGTATCGATAAATATTGGCTTTGATTCCTTGAACTGAACATTATATGCGCTGGCATCTTTTAGCGACATGCCGTGCTTTAAAGCTTTTTTTTGAATTTCCAGAACCAAAAGAGCGGCGTCCTTGAGCTGGCTGAAACACCATTCGTAAGGATATGAAATAAAGGGAATTTTTTCCGGTTCAATGATCTTATAACCGTCTTTGTCGCTCAGCAGCTCCTTCGTCGTTTCTTTGTGCGGTACAAGTTGATTTTCTTTTACAAGATCATTAAACAGCCCTGAGTGCATTAAAAACTCATAGTCATCCTGACACACTTTGTTGATTTGCCTATAAAGTTTTCCGGAACTCAAAAACACAAACCCGTTTGGATCTCGAAATGAGCTAGGTATTACTTTTTTACTTTCCTTTCGAATCATGAAATAGAATCTTTCTAAGTAAAGCTTTGATTTTTCTATAACCCGCTTTAAACACAAATATACCTCCTATGAATGTTGCGACTCCGATCTGCAAAATTTGACTGCCCGTGCCCGCGTCCAAATAAGCAAAAGCGACTTGAGGAGTAATAAGAAGAATTCCGCTTAAAATAATTATCTTTAAAAAATGCTTTTTCATACACAGGAAAAATATACTCCTTTCTGAAGGTGGTCAATCTTGTCGGGCCGCGGTTTCCTGCAATCTAATTAACCTTGGATTTTGGGCCAATTCCAGCAAAAACGGCCTGGCGGATTCTATCGCCGAGTCCTGTCTTGAGGCCAAAAGCCATCTGGTCGTCTGGTACATCAATAATCCAGTGGAAATTCTGTCGTTTAATACTTGCAGCAATAAACGGGTCGTATCTTTTAAAGCGGACAATACCGTAACTTTTGAAGCACTTCCTTGTAATTTTGACCCAAAAGTGAAATCCGGAATCATCACCAAATTATTGCCAAATGACATCGGCCTCGGTCTCGGTCTTCCTTACGATCCCAAGATTGCGATGATTCAGAGCCATTTTTACGAGCTACTTGGAATGTGGGTAACCGTTAGTTTAGGATTTAATGCCAAGATGATTTTCCATATTATCCAGGCGTTTTTCCACGGCCTCGAGCCGGTTTACAACAATTCCTAGTTGTTTTGTAATAGTGCCTAGTACCTCATCCTTTAAATTCGGTCTCGTAAAGGCATGGAAATATTTTTTGGGCTTTTTCGGTGGTGAATTTCCATGTGATCGTACGTTTGGCTTTGTTGCTTCTTTTTTCCCATGCCAGAACTTCGCGTTTTAATT
>JACRID010000025.1 GCA_016220145.1 Candidatus Peregrinibacteria bacterium | reverse complement strand
GAATTCTTGCGACGGCTCCTTTGCTCACTGGAAAAATAAACTGAAAATTCACCGTGGGCTTTCCCCAAATCGAAAAAGAAAAATGCTTCATTTCTTTCTCGAAAATACCTAATTTAGCCCCCAAAAACTTCCCTTATGCCAAAAAAGTAAAATTCCTCATTGAAGTCTTTCAGTGGGGAATTTTTGTTTGTACTACTGGTGGACGGTGCTGGGATCGAACCAGCGACCTCGTCGGTGTAAGCGACGCGCTCTAACCAGCTGAGCTAACCGTCCGAGGATATATTTCGTTCGTACCTTTTACCATACCTGCCACAAATCAGCAATAATTAAACATGGTGATGTTCCGCGTGATTCTTTTTGCTGAAGAAGAAAATATAAACTATTTCCAAAATTGCCAATGTATTAACTAAAAGCAGAATCACAAACCAAGCGCTATGATTCGCGCGAGCCGACTTCCACAGTGCAACTCCTTTCCAAGGCAACGTCCAAAGCGCAACCGAGATTAAAATCCACCAGTATTGAAACATATACTGCTGAACCAGAATATATTTTCCCATAATATTAAGAGGGTTAAAATGGTGCCCAGGGCGAGACTCGAACTCGCAAGTCTTTCGACATACGCTTCTGAGACGTACGCGTATACCAGTTCCGCCACCTGGGCTAACTGATTTAAATTATAACAGATTTATTAAAATTCAACTTTCAATTGATTTACTATAAGTTTCATGATAAACTTATAGTAGAATTTAACATAAAGCTTATGACCACAGCTTCGGTACTTTCAAAGGAAAAAATTGTTTCTCTTTCCGAATTGCAAAAGAATCCGGGAAAAATGCTGGATGCGCCAATCGTTAGAATAGTTAAAAACGGGAAAGAAATAGGCATTTTTATGAACAAAGAGGAATTTGAAGATTTCGTAGAAGAACATCTGCCACTTAAGGGAACTTTCAGAGATGAGCTTGAAACCGCCATCAAACAAAGCAAAAAAGGGGAAGGCGCACCCCTGAAGTCATTAATTTAAGATATGTTTGAATTTTTGATCACGCCGGATTTTACCAAGAGTCTGGAAAAGTTGGATTTTGAGATTCAAAAACAGATTAAAGAAAAATTGATATATCTTTCCGATCAAGAAAATCCCCTGTTTCTTGCGAAGAGATTAAAAGGTTACAAGAATATATTCCGATTTCGCGCCGGAGATTTTCGCATTGTATTCCGGTTATCCCAAAAGAAAATTTTTCTTCTTCTTGTGAAACACAGAAAAGATATATACGAAAACTTATAATCACTCTACGCCCACTTCCACCCATCAATTTCCTCCATATCCTTGCCGTATTTGAGGATGTACTTTTGGTGCCGGGTCAGTTTCTTCTCCATTTGCGCAATTAATTTAGGCGCACACTTGGCAACGGCCTCGTTCACTTTTGCGCCTTGTTCAAGAACATCCATCACCAGGTGAAAACGGCTCGTCTTGTTTCTCACGTGAATGTCAAAAGGCGTCGTCGTTGTCCCCTCTTCGCTGTAGCCGTGAATTGAAAAACGCTCCGCAGCGGGATGCCCAAAAACGAGCTTTTTAATTACGTCGGTATAACCATGGAAATTGAAAACGATCGGCTTATTTGGCGTGAAATATCTGTCGAATTGATTGTCGCCAAGCCTAAAAGGATGCCTTTCGTCGCCGATTCCAAGGCTTGTCAATTCCGAAACGTTCACGTAGCGAATATTCAATTCCGGCGCAATCTTTTTAAGAATTGATACTGCAGCAAGAACTTCGATAGTCATATGATCGCCGGCCGAAGCCATAACCACGTCAGGATCTTTAAACCCAGGGTGAACCCACTCCCAAATGCCAACGCCTACCTTAAGTTGTTTTCGCGCTTCGTCCAAAGTGAGCCATTGCGGCATCGGATTTTTGCCAGCCACAATCACGTTTATGGCATCTTTTCGCTTAAAACAGTCTTCCAGCGTCACCAGCAAACTGTTCGCGTCCGCAGGCAAATAAACGCTGCAAAACTCACCATGCTTTTCCAAAACATTGCTGATAAATCCGGGGTTTTGATGGGAAAAACCGTTGTGTTCCTGCCTCCAGCCGAGGCTTGTCAACAAGTAATTTAAAGACGCTATCGGCTTTCTCCAAGGCACTTTTTTAGACTGTTTCATAAATTTTGCGAATTGATCCACCATCGTTGCGACAATTCCGGCAAAAGCCTCGTATGTTGCAAACATTCCGTGACGGCCAGTCAGCAAATAGCCCTGCAGCCAGCCCTGAAGCGTGTGTTCGCTCAAAACTTCCATCACGCGGCCATCGGGCGACATCTGTTCGTCATAAGCCTTTAGCGGCCACATAAATGCCCGCTTTGTGGCTTCAAAAAGCGTGCCCATCTTATTTGACTCCGTTTCATCCGGGCAGAAAAATCTAAAATTCTTTTCCGCTTTATTTTCAACAAAAATGTCGCGAATAAAATCGGCGCCAACCGCAGTATTCATCGCAGTCGTAGTCCCATGTTTCTTAAATTTAACTTCATATTTTGCCAAATTCGGGAAAATCAAATTTTTGCGCATTTTTCCTCCGAGCGCGTGTTTATTGTGTCCCATTCTCAAGTCGCCTACCGGTAGAAATTTCAAAACTTCCGGCAACGGACGTCCGGCCTTATCAACCAACTCACCAATTTTATAACTTTCAAGCCATTCCTTGAGCAATTTAAAATGCCTTGGATTGGCCTTTACATCGCCAACCGGAATTCCGTGCGAACGAAAATTGCCTTCAATCTTTTTGCCATCCATTTCTTTAATGCCGCTTAAACCCTTCACGCTGCGCAAAATAATCAAAGGCCAACGCGGGCACAAAACAGTCTTTTTCGAACTTCCGGCTTTTTTTTGTATGCGAATTATCGCTTTATAAGCCCAGTCCATCGCATCCGTCATTTTGTCGTGCAAATTCACACCCGAAACAATCCGCGGCTCATAACCAAGCCCAGAAAAATAATTCATAATTTCGCTATCTTTCATCGCCCCAAATACCGTCGGACCGGAAATTTTATATCCATTGTCGTGCAAAATAGGCAAAACGGCGCCTGACTCCGCCGGATTCAAAAATTTATTGCTCTGCCACGCGGCAGCAAGCGGCCCCGTTTCCGCTTCTCCATCGCCAACCACGCAGGCCACTATCAAATCAGGATTATCCATCACTGCACCATAAGCCGTAGCAAGGCTGTAACCAAGCTCCCCGCCCTCAAGAATGCTTCCGGGCGTGCCCGGCGTCACGTGACTCGGCAAACCTCCTGGCCAGCTGAAATTTTTTATAATCGCGCCCATGCCTTTCGCATCTCTGGAATAATAATCATAAAAATCGCCCATCGTGCCTTCAGCAAACAAGTTTGCCAAAACAGCGGGCGCACCATGCCCCGGCCCTGAAATAAACATCATGCTCGGCCCATATTTACTGATCAGATAATTGCAGTGTGCGTATATGAAACTTTGGCCCGGAACTGTCCCCCAGTGGCCCAAAATGCGATCCTTGATGTGATCGAGCTTCAACGGCTTTTTCAAAAGAAAATTGTCTTTTAAATAAAGCTGCGCCGCCGCAATGTAATTCACATAACGCAGGTATTTTTCAAACCAAATGTCGGCTTCTTTGTTTTTAGTTTCCATATAAAATTTTGTCGGTTATTTGCAAATAATTTTTAACTACTGTGGAAGCGCCGGCCGCGCGCAAATCTTCACGCTTTGTGGTTGTTTCAAGCGCAATGCAGCGAATTCCGGCTGCATAAGCAGCGGAGACGCCATTTATGGCGTCTTCAAATACAACGCATTTATCCTTTGGCAAACCCAAACGCTTGGCCGCTTCAATAAAAACATCCGGAGCAGGCTTGCCATGCGCAACTTCGGTAATTGAAACAATGTTCGAGAAAAAATTAGATAAACCGACTTTTTCCAAGATAAATCTGACGGCGATTAAATCACTTTGGCCTGTTGCAATAATGCGCTTCAAGCCAGCCTTTTCCGTCATTTCCAGAAACGTTGTAATTCCGGAAACTACCGGGATTTGCGCCTCTTGAACGATCTTTGTATATAACTTTTTCTTTTCCGCCATGCATTTTTCTATTTCCTCATCGGTAACCTTTACCCCTCTTTCGGCAAAAACCTTCGTAAAAATATTTTTTGAACCTCCTCCGGCATATTTTGTAATTTCTTCCTCATAAGTAAAATCCACACCGTACTTCTTAAAAACCGTGCTGAAAGCCTTGTGATGCAGAGGCTCGGTCAACGTGATTGTGCCGTCCATGTCGAAAATTAATCCTTTGAGCATATTGGTATTTATATCTGTATATTTTACAACAAAACGACCAGAAGTTCAATCTCTTAACGGTGATTTTTGCCAATCGCCTCTGAAATATTTTTTAAACCGTCATTCTTCAAAAGCTTTACTAATCCCATATTTATTGCACCGATAAGTTGAGGACCTTCGAAAATCATACCGGTAATGAGCTGCACGAGCGTGGCTCCGCACTTAATTTTTTCATATGCATCTTCTGCGCTAAAAATGCCACCGCAGCCAATAATAACCAGTTTCTTGCCATATTCTTGATAAGTCTTACTTATAAGTGCATTGGACAATCGCCAAGTTGGTTTTCCGCTAAGCCCACCTTTTGCACCATGCGGAATTGAGTCCAAAACCGCCGGATCGCTGAAATTTTTATTTAAGTTGCCTATAATTACTCCAGTAACTTTGTGCTTCGCCGCCACCTCAAGCAATTTTTCAAATTCATTCCAAGGCAAATTTATCGGCATTTTTAAGAAAACGGGCTTTTTTATTGAAAGCGTATAAAGCTTTTCAAGAAGCCGGTCTAGTCGATCCGGTGTTGTAAACGGCTCACCTCCAAAAGTATTTGGGCAAGAAATGTTAATAGTGTAATAATCTCCTGTTTTTTCGGTTACCAACGCATTGAGGCACAGAAATTGATCTTCAATTCCGATCTCATCTTTGCAAGTGTCCTTACAGTTCGATTTGCCCACCGAAACGCCGAGCACAAAGTGATCTTGATGGTAATTTTTAAGTTTATCTATAAGCGCGCTGACCCCATTATTTTTTAATCCATAATTCACAATAATGCTTTGCGATTTTTTAAGGCGATAAAGACGCGGTTTTTCATTGCCGCCATATGAACGATAGGTCGTGGTACCCACCTCCGCGAAACCAAAACCGACCGACGGCAGAATATGAATTAGCTTCCCATCTTTATCGAAACCGGCGGCAAGTCCGATTGGATTTTCAAATGTAAGACCCGCCACTTCTTGGGAAAGCGCGGGGTGATTTGTATATTTAAAAGCCGCCTTCACAATGGAACGGGTGAATTTTGTGCGGCCGAGAATATTGCCAAAGAAACTTATGTTGTCGTGCGTAAATTCCGGATCAAAAAGAAAAAAGAGAGGCTTGCCGACCAACTTATATGCGGCGGCGATCGTGTGCGATAAGAGGGATTTTATGCTTTGCATTGGTGTTTTTTAGGTGGCCAAAAAACGGAATTCATGGTTATTTTTCCAAAGGATTATTGAGTCCTTCATCTCGGGAACAACAGCATTTTTTATATTTCTTGCCGCTGCCGCAGTGACAAGGATCGTTGCGACCTAAATTTGGTTTGATCGGGATATCATGTTCATCCTCCGCAAATGCGCCAAGTTTGTCATGTAACTTCGCACAACAATCCTGCCATTGTTTTGATGAACCGCAAAGACACAAATCTTCATCCCGAATTTCCCTAAGTCTCTTTTTAAACAAATGATAATGTTCTTTCAAACGTTCGCGATAATTCTCATCTTCGATTAATTCTTTAAATTTTTCCAACAAAATTTCCGAGTATTCCGATTGGATTCCGCCAAGTTCCAATGCCGGCCCCTTTAATTTCTTAGCCAATTCCTTGTCTCCATGCAGCCATTTTGTATAATACCCAAGTTCCTCCCAACCGTAGGTGAATGTCCCCAGAATTTTTCGACTTGATTTACTGATCGCATTTATCATTGCTTTTCGGCAATCGCAATTTTTATCTATACAAAAATTCTCAATAAAAACATAATCATCGGGCGGTAATTCCAAGCCATCCCGAAGTACTATAATATGGCGCAATGGACGAGGTTCTCCGTTCTGATTTTCGAAATAAAAAGGGATAAAATACATTTTTAATTTGGTTAATGTTTATTCATATTCGGGATATTGTTTCGGCCCAACACCCCGTTGATCAATGACTCTGGGAAAATCCGCCTTCTTTTCTTTTCTTTCCGGTTCACGATTACCTTCGAATTCAATGTAAAACCGGTGCTCATCGCCAAAATCAAAAATAAAATCGAGTTTTGGTAATTTTCCATAATCGATGTCCCGAATACAAATTTCATCTGTCTTAAAAGTGGGATGAGGATCATCTTCCCAACCCGGAGCAAAAAAAGCATTGGAAGATTTTGTTAAAAACGGATCCGGCTTTCTTTGTTGCTCGGGAATCTCAAATCCATGCATGTGATCGTTGTCCCACCCCATGGAATCAATAATCGTCTCCGCCAGATCTAAAAATGTCTGTTCTCCAAAAAGTTCCACGTCCCGCCAAACGAGCTTTTTTAACAGATATGTTACTCGAAATTTATAAACGGAATTCTTCAAATTCTTTGAAGTGAAAATCATCTCAAACTCTTTCTTATACTCTTCGTATTTTTTAATTACTTCCTGAAGATAATCAACATGCCGTTTTTCCGATATTGCCCGATTGATGGACTTGTAGAAGTCCGCATCGTCTATTTTTGGGGTCATATTGATTGGGGGGTTAGGTGTAACGAGAATTAATTCGTTTTAGCATACAGATTCTCCTGAAAATCAAAGAAAAACGAACGAATGTTATCTACGCTGCCAAGATATTTCTGTCGGCCAGAAACAAAATCCTGGGTCGGCGTGCGCCATCGCGCTTCAAATTCCAGCGAGTCTGAAAAAGTTTCCATGCAACCTGAAAAGCCACGGCCGTTTTGCCGGTTCCGGTCGCCATGGTCAAAAGAATCCTGGTTTTCTCTTCCGCCACCGCATTTAAAACATTATTAATGGCAATCTCCTGATAATAGCGCTTGCCATACTTGCCCTCATTGGGCACGCTCTCAAATTTCTCCTTCCATTTGTTTTGGTCGGAATATGTTTTATTCCACAATTCATCGGGGGTTGGGAATTTATCCACAGTCCATTCTCGCCCGGTTTTCATGGATATTTCATAAATCTCCTTGCCATTGGTGGCGTAAGTATAATCAATCTGCAATTTTTGCGCATAAGCCTTGGCTTGCGCAGCGCCTTCCGTAGCCTCCACATTCTCGGCCTTGGCTTCAATAACCCCAATCTTGCGATTCTTATACACCAAAATATAATCGGCGATCTCCGGCTTGCCGCGCGCACCACCAACCTGAATTCGCCCATCGGTAATACGAAACTCGCGCAGGACTTTCGATCCTTCCACTTCACCCCAGCCGCTGGCTTTCAGCTTCGGGTCAATATATTCGGCGCGTGTCTCCGATTCGTTCATAAATATGATTAATTGAATATCCCTTTAATTCTAGCCATATTTGGCATGTATACTAATCTCTTACTTTTTCTTGTTTCCGTAAGGTATCCTTTCTGAATCAGAAATTTAAGATCGTTATAAGCCGAAGGACGAGAAATTCCGTGTTTATTCTGATGAGTTATAACGTCGGTATATTCATCACCGTGAGTAAGGAAATAATTAAGAAGAACAACTTGTCTGGCATTAAATTTGCCTAATATGGAAGCGGTCTTTTTAAATTCATGGGCTTCTTTCATTTTCTTCTCAAAATGTTCCATAAACTGAATAATTGATTTCTTGAAAGTTTCAGCAATATAAAGCAAGAAGTATGTCATATCATTATCGTCATTTTCACTGTGCAAAAACGCATTATCATATGCTTTTCTGCTTTGCTTGATGGCTCTAGAAACAGAAATATATTCTATAAGCCAATAATTATTTTTCAATAAATACCAGTAAAAAACAGCTCTTGATGATCTGCCGTTCCCGTCTGCAAAAGGATGCAAATAAGCGAACCAGAAATGCAAGATTGTTGCTTTTATAACGGGGTGAGCGAATTCTTCCTCGTTATCTTCCGGTTTATGCGCATATTCAATCAGTCTCTTTAATTCAAACAGCATAATCTCTTCTTTGGGCGGGGTATGCGCGATTTCTCCTGTTATTGGATCATGTACAACGATTCCATCCTCATCATTCCTGAATCTGCCAACAATAGAAATATCGTCAACTGTTTGATCAACAAGTATTGCCCGTAAATCAAGCAACATTTGTTCCGTTAAATCAAAATCTTTCCATTCTGCCATCTTTTGCATTGCCAGATAATTATTTACTATCATTTGCTCATTTTTATTTCTCGGCTTTCTTTGAGACAAAATCATTTCTTTTGCCACCTTGTGTGTGGTATTGGCGCCTTCAATTTGGCTGGACGCAATAGCTTCTTCGGTCAAACTGCTTATTATATATTTTGATGCCTGCGCATTTGACGGTCTGTCTTTGAAACTCTTAAGCAAACCAGCTCCGTGAGTATCTATAAAATTCAGTTTTTGGTATAATTTTTTTGGAAAATTAGCTCCGGAAATAGATTTGACGGGAGTTTTTTCACTTGAAGACCTTGAAATTTTCAAAAGTGTCCAAGCCCCCTCCGGTGTTATGTCTTTAGGGAATGGATAGTATCTAAATTTATCCCAATAAACATATTCCTTTTGAGCCTTCGTCAGGATTTCTTGAATTTCCTTTGAATTGTGACTTTTTTCAAAAAGTTCACCTGTGAATAATTTTTGCCACTTTGGCGGTTTTTTAATCATAAATATACCCTTTTATGATATAGCTTTCTTACGTTTCTGCTAATTTACTGTTAATTTTAGTATAATTAGCAGCAAATTACAATTCCCCACTAAATGCCTTCTTGAGAACTGATTTCTTTAGTTCTAAAAATTCACCGCGGTCTCTCCCCGAATCGAAAAAGAAAAATGCTCCATTTCTTTCTCGAAAATACATAATTTAGCCCCCAAAAACTTCCCTTATGCCGAAATTTGTAATTTGCAGCTGGAAGAGAGTTTTTCAGAGGTTCCTTAAATAAACTTCTTGACTGTAAGCGCAGCAATAAAAAACACCGTATTTATAATCACAATCGTCGCGCCGGTCGGCAAATCCAGAAAGAACGAGAGCGTGATCCCCGTAACGACCGAGATCAGTGCAGATATGGTGGATAAAACAATTGCCGTACTAAAGTTTTTTGCCAGTTGCAAAGCCGTAACCGCCGGCAGAACAAGAAATGCGGAGACGAGCATAACCCCAACGACTTTTACCGACAGCACCACCGTAACCGCAGTCAGTAAGGCCAAAAGCGTATTAATCAGGTTTATTTTTATACCTGTTGTTCTGGCATATTCCTCATCGAATGTCGCGGAAAACAAATCCCAATAGAAAAAATAAAGCACCGCCAGCACTAAGAACGAAAGAACCATTGAAAGAATAACCTCTGGCGCGCTGATAGCCAAAATGTTGCCGAAAAGATAACTGAAAAGATCGATATTAAAGCCTTTGGACATGCTCGCCAAGATTATGCCGCCCGCAATGCCTACGGCCGAAACTATGCCGATTGCGGCATCACCGTACACTTTTGCATTTTCGGAAATTTTTAATATAAAAAGCGAGCCGAGCATAACAACCGGAACGGCGATGTAAAAAGGGTATACGCCGAGAAAGAGCCCAAGGGCGATGGCACCGAAACTTACGTGGGAAAGTCCGTCGCCAATGAGAGACATTTTTCGCAAAACCAGAAACATGCCCAGCGCGGCACACGTTATGGCGACAAACGATCCTGCCAGAAATGCCTTTTGTATAAACGAATATTGTAAGAAATCTATTATGTTCATATCAATCATGCTGATGACAAATAATGTGCTGTTCGTGATTGCCAAAGTAACGGCCCATCTTTTCCGATTTGCAAAATCCGTTAAAATCGCCGAAATAAACCAATTTTGTGTCCAAATAGATCAATTTATTGGCGTAGCGTCCAATGTAGCCCGTATCGTGAGTGATCAAAATCACCGTAATCCCCTTTTCTTTATTAAGAGTTTGAATAAGCGTAAAAAACGATTCGCGCGCTTCGGGATCAAGGGCGGTCGACGGCTCGTCGAAAATCAAAATTTCAGGACCGGCGACAAGCGCGCGGGCAAGCAAAACCCTTTGCTGCTGCCCGCCGGAAAGTTCGGAAAATCTTTTATTCCTCAATCCTGCGATATTCAGTTCCGCCAGCGTTCTCTCAACTTTTTTTCTATCATTTTTTGAAATCATCCTTGGCATTCTTTTGGAAGCCAAAATCCCGAGCAAAACCACCTCTTCAACCGAAGCCGGCAAAAGAAGATTTTGATTCGAAAGCTTTTGCGGCAGGTAGCCTATCTTTTGCCAATCGGAAAAAGAGCTCTGCGATTTGCCCAAAAGAGATATTTTCCCGCGCGCCACCGGCAACAAGCCAAGCAGCGCTTTTATAAGCGTTGTTTTTCCGGCACCATTGGGCCCGGTAAGACCAACGAAATCGCCCGCCTTTACGGAGAAAGTGACGTCTTTTATCGCTTCTCTTTGGCCATAACGCACTGTGAGATTTTCCACTTCAATCATAATTATTTCAGGAAATGCCACGCAGCCAGCCTCATATTAATTGCAGATTATACTATTTTTCGCACCGCAGCCCTTTGGAAAGATTTTTTAAATTATTTTCCATTATAGAAATAAAAGTTGCGCCATTATCATACTCTCCTCTCGTAATATTATGAGCCGGGTTTAGGAGTAATAACTGCGCGCCGGTTTCTTGAGCAAGCGTTTCGGCAAGCTTGGGGCTGACCAGTTCTTCATAAAATACATATTGAATCTTTTCCTTTTTAATTTGTTCTATCAGTCCGGCCAAATCTTTGGCCGACGGTTCGGAATCCGGCGAAATACCGTAAGCGGCTTCATATTTCAGTCCGTACCTTCTTGCCAAATAACCGAACGCGTAATGCCCTCCATATACAATTTCCCTATCTTGGCATTTGAGAAGCGCTTTCTTGTAGTCATTATCCAATCCCGCCAATTTATTTTTATAGTCATCCGTGTTTTTTCGATAATACCGCGCGTTTGCAGGATCCTCTTCCAAAATCGCTTTTAAAATATTATCCGCCATCACCATTGCATTTTCAAAACCAAGCCAAATGTGCGGATCCGTTCCTCCACGTTCATTTATTAAATCGACGCCGGCGCTTGAATCAACAATTTTTACCTCTTTGCCGGAAATGCCCCTAACAATATCTTCCGCCCACGGTTCCATAAATTTACCCGTATAAACAAACAAATCCGATTGGTTTATTCTTACAACATCGCTTGGTTTCGGCTCAAACACGTGAGCTTCAACCCCCGGAGGCAAAAGCAGAGTTGCGGAAATTTTATCGCCCCCGATGTTCCTAGCAAAATCATATAGAGGGAAAAGCGTTGTAACAACGGATATTTTGCCATTCTTGACCACATTATTTCCCCCGAAATTTACCGCAATAATTACGGTAACAACCGTTAGCGCCAAAATCCCGACAATAAACATAGTCCTTTTCATAATAAGCAGCCCCATTATATTGTCATTTTTTTGTTTTAAACAAGGCAATTGTCGTATACAATGCGCCTGTATTATGAAACATGACGAAGAAGCGTTAAAAGAAGGACGGTATTGGGAGAATGTAATAGCCAATCTTTCTTCGGAAGGTTTGAATTTCCGCGCAAGAGAGGATTTTGTTGCGAAGGATCCAAAGTGTTATTGGGAGGATGGCCGGATTGCAAAAAGGGTTCTTGAATATCCCAGAAAAGCATTTAAAGGAAAAATCCGGCATGGCATGAAAGTGCTTGAGCTTGGCTCCGGCAGCGGAGGGAATTCCTATATCATGGCAAAATTGGGCGCCGACGTTCTTGGTATGGACATACAGGAGAACATCGTTGAATATCTGAATAAAGAGATTGCGTCCGAACCCGATTTGAAGCTGAAATTCCAGGTCGGCGATCTTAATAAAGCCGATTTGCCCGAGAATCATTTTGATTTGATTCTGTCATGGAATACTTTTCATCACATTCAAAATGCGGAGCGCCTTATGGTAGAAGTAAAAAAATCCCTGAAAAAAGACGGGCTGTTTGTGCTTCTCGAACATCAGCATACGGATTCAATCATAAGAAAATTTCTGGCGGCTTTTTTTTGGCTTGCGCTTCCAACGCGGGAAAAATTCGCGGAAAAATGGAAAATAATTGCGGGCAGAGCGAAAGGCAAAAGCGAAGTTGAGCTTTCTCCTGCGGAGGACTCCGCGCCGGAAGATTACATCCAAAAACTGAAAGAAGCTTTTTCCGTAAAAGAGGAAAAAAGTTATTTCGGATTTACGGCCCCGTTTATCGCAAGAATACGGGCTCCTTCCAAAGTCCGCTCCATGCTCGTTTCGGCCATCAATGCGCTGAATTAGCTGCTTATCAGATTGAAAATCATTAAAGGGGAGCAGCTTCTTATGGTGCTTGAAAATAGAAAAGATTTATAAATGAAAGAGACGCGGCACGGTGGTATAATCGGGTCCCATGTTTGCCGAAGTAGCTTTACACAGACGGATCCCGAGTAAATTTGATGTTTTTACATACAGCGTGCCGGAGGGATTGGCGCTGCGGGTCGGGCAAATAATTCAGGTTCCATTTCGCAAACAAACGCTGCCGGCGATTGTGAGAAGGCTGCACCGCGAAACTCCGGCTTATCCGACGCGCCCGGTTGAAGCGGCGCTACCGACGGCGCTAACCGATCGGCAAATTTCACTGGCGTTTTGGATGTGCGAGAAATACGGAGTTTCTTTTTCAAAAGCGATAGATTTTTTTGTGCCGGAGAAGATTTGGAATCCGGCGAGAAAGATTACAAAAAATGCCGCGGTTGAAACACATGAATCTCTTATTGATGAGCAAACATCTTTTGATTTTTCGCCTCATCCCGAATATGCCGCGGTGAAAGATTTTGCGAAAAAGCTTTTTTCTTCCACCGGAAAAGTTTTGTTGATAGAAAAATCGCGCATACCGCGCGCAATCTTATTTAGCTGTTTGGCGGAAATGTTACCGAATGGCCAACAAGCGCTTTTTTTGGCGCCGGAAATTTTTGCCACGAATCAATTCGCCGGTTGTTTCTCCGGTTCAAGCGCGAAATTTCATTCCGAAATGAGCGAAACCGAAAAGGCGCAAGTTTGGACATCTGTGAAAAACGGGGAAACGAATGTAATTATCGGAACGCGCGCAGCTTTATTTCTGCCATTTACAAACCTTGGGCTTATCGTTTTAGACAGTGAGAACAGCGAAAGTTACAGCGAAAAACGCCAACCAAACTATCACGCGCTGGACGTAGCGAAGCAGTTGACGGAATTAAATAAATCAAAATTGATAGTCGTGAGCTCGATGCCCCGCGCTGAAACTTGGCATGCGATGGAATCCGGCGAATACGAAAAAATTGCATGGGAATCAGATTCGGCCAAATCCCGCGTAAACATTATTGATATCAAAGACGAGCGCCGAAAAGGCAACTTTGGGATATTCGCCGAAAAAACCATTGAAAAAATCGCGTCAACGCTGACTCAAAATCAACAAGTTTTGCTTTTTATAAACCGAAAAGGAGAGGCCGGCGCGTTAATGTGCACTGATTGCGGACACATTCTTCGATGCGCAAATTGCACTTCACCGATGGCCCTTCACACGGAAGGCGGCCTAAAATGCCACAAATGCAATCTCGCGCAGGAAATTCCGATTGAATGCAGCGTTTGCGGAAATACAAGGCTGAGAGCGCTTGGAATGGGCACCGAACGCATCGAGGCGGAAATCAAAAAAACCTTTAAAAAAGCGCGCATTTTAAGATTGGACAGGGAGACGATTAAGGGTTCTTCTAAAATAAGCCTTGAGGAACTTAATAAAGCGGATGTGATTGTGGCGACCAAAATTATAGATAAACCGCTGAATTTGCCGCGGTTAAAATTGGCTGTGGCTGTGCTGCCGGATTCCATTTTGCACTCTCATGATTTTAGGACCGAAGAGCGGGTTTTTGGCTTATTGACACACATAAAAACACTTGCAAGCGGCGGCGATTTTATAATTCAAACATTCATGCCGGGCCACCGCGTTTTCAGATATTTGGAAAACGGCAAAATTGAGGAATTTTACAAAGAAGAGCTGGCAACGCGAAAACAGCTTGGTTTGCCGCCGTACAACAATTAATCTCCGCCGGATTCCTTTAGGGTATCCCAATCGACGCCGTATACTGCGGCTTTTGCGTTTACACAAGCCTCAAATTCTTCATCTTCCTTCTTTGTCTTTGCCAGCTCACGAGCTTCCCTTTCCGGATTATCAACCGCATCAATTTGATCCACACACTTTTTGTAAGGCACTTCCGTGCTCAAATCGGCGCAATCGTATTCCGTACGCGCTTTGTCCTCATCTTCGCATGCTGTTCTGGTCGCTCCTTTCACGTATTTGGTATGGCAAAAGTCTATTCTATATCCAACGTGTTCAAGTCTACAGACATCCTGCGGCGAAAATTCCCGCAATTCGTCACACGCTGCATACTTGGTATTGTATTCAATTACATGTGGGTTATTCGGATCAAAAGGGTCCATCGGTACGACCCCGCAGCTCGCCCTGATATCATCCGACACCAAGGCTCTAACTTCTTCATCCCCTCTTTTAAGCGCAGGCATCAAAGCCGCAACCAACTCACCCTCCCTGAAATTGCATTTTTCGCGTATTTCATGCAGACCGGGATTTGGGAATTCAAAAACATCGTTAAACTGCTCCAGCGCAACATTTACTCCGTCAGTTCCTTTAGTTTCTCTGTCCACCAGCCTTTGGCAAGCTTCTCCAATCGTTCCGTGT
>JACRID010000024.1 GCA_016220145.1 Candidatus Peregrinibacteria bacterium | reverse complement strand
GAATTCAATCTCCCGCGCATCTCATCTTTAATCGGGAATCTAATCTCTTTGACAAACAAATCATACAAATCATCTTTCTTATCCGGCAAAACATTAGCGGATTTCGTCTTCACCACCTCATCAGCCGCGTCTTCCAACAATGACTTGCTATCATCTTTCGTCCACACCTTCACATCATTCACTATCTGCTTTCTGTTATCTGTATTTCCATCGGCCTGGTTCCACTGAGTCACCACGAAGTGAGCTCGGAACGAAGGCTGCATTCTGTCATTAACTCTCTGTGTTTTGTTAATTGTGTTTTGTGTTTTGTTCTTCACCGTTCGCACATATTTAGCTTCGTCCACAAAAATCTCCTTCACCGGCGCCGTCGTCGCTGGTAACACCTCGCCCTCCTTCGCCGGCAGTTCGGCGTTCGGAGTTTCAACACTCGTCGGTTGAGTTTTGTTAATTGTGTTCTGTGTTCTGTACACATTAAATTCATCCCAACTCATCCTTACGGACGTGCCGTCGGATTTTTTGACGAGAATAGTAGGTTGGTTTGCCATACTCTAAAGTTCCCAGGGGTAAATACAGTGTTCATCTCGTTTATCGCCTTCCAAGCCGACGACTTTATAATCTTTGGCTTTGTATTTCTTGCAAAATGAACTTACGGCATTGCTTTTAAAATTTCTAAAATTTGTCTTCACTTCCACTGGCAGAACACCGGTGCGTAAATCAAGCACGAAATCAACTTCGGTCTGGCTACGCGTACGCCAATAGTGTATATCTTCGCGCCCATGCTTCTTTACTAATTCAGCGAACACGCTGGTTTCAAAAATGTTGCCGACCATATTTTCTTCCAGCCCCCTTTTCCATAACATCTGCAATAATCCGGTATCATAGAAAAAAATCTTTGGCGCTTTGACCACTTCCACTTTCGCGCTATGACTAAACGGATAAACCAATTTAATAATATAGGTATTTTCTAAAATAAATAGGTACTCTTCCGCTGTTTTTCGATTTATCTCCAGTACGTCAGCCAATCCATTTACACTCAACATTTGTCCGCTTTGTGAGGCGAGCAATTTTAGCAAATTGTTAAATTTTCTTATATCACGGATACCAGCTAAATCTCTGATATCCTTGCGCACATACGTATTTATAATTTGCCGCAAAATTTCTTGTTTCTTTTTAATTATATCCTCCAAAACTACCTTTGGGTAACCGCCAAAAAGCGCGTATTCACGATACAGACGCAACATGTCTGCAAAAGCGGGGCCGGCGTTAGAGCCGATAGAAAAATTTTCCACGTTGTATGGCGATTCCTTAAACCGCAAAAATTCTCTAAAAGACAAATTAAAAACTTCAAACTCAAATGTTCTGCCGACCAAAGAATTGGTAAATTTTCTTTTTATGTCAAAACTTGACGAGCCGGAAACAACCAATTTTAAATACTTATGGTGATCGACTAATAATTTAAGCAATGGCGATGGGTTTTTTAAATACTGTATTTCATCTATAAAAACATACAACCGTTTCCCATTTTCTTTAAACTGATCCATGCTCCCGACTGTTTTTTTAAGATGGTCTAAAACTGTTTCCACTCCGGCGTCTAAGACGTCAACAATTGAAATATCTTCCAGATCGAAAAAAAATGTCTTGTTCCCTCTCTTTTGCAAAAAATCTTGTATTAAATAGAGCAAATTTGTCTTTCCAACTTGTCTGGCGCCATGAAGCACAAGAATTTGATCATCATCTATATAATCTAAAATTTCATCTAAAATATCGCGTTTTATTAACTTTTTTTTCATAATATCTTATGTTTGTATAGTATGCTATACAAACATCATATGATTTTCTGATACTATACTACCATTTCACCGCATTTTTACTCTTTTTAGCCGGATTAAGCAAATTTTTGACGAGGATGGTGGTTTAAGAGAGGTATAGATTATTTTAAAACCTCTTTATTCCAATGGAACCGGCCGTCTGACTCATGAAACTCCAGCAATTCCTTGTTTCCTTCAAGAAAATTGTTCTCTTTTAATAACTTTACCATATCAAAAATCCGTCCCACCAATTTTTCATCTTCCAAATCAATGTTATCTCTCAATGCACGAAGAAGCACACCAAGCGACACCACACTCTCCTTGTTTTTTAAATAATCAACAACACGGTGAAATATCGGACCGCCAAAACCTACGTAAAATAACAACCTTATCTTATCTTCCTCTGCCCTCTCTTCCGGCCAGATCTCTCTTTCCATCTCCCAGTTTATCAAATCAGCGCTATTGATGTGCAGTAAGATTGAAAAAGATTCTCTCAGCCACGACACAAAAGCATCTCGCCCGCCCTCTTCTTTTTTATATAAATTCCGCGCAAATTCCTCTATTTTGTATCCATTTAACTCATCCCCAGCCACTTGCGAAATAAAATTATTCAACAAAGCATTCATTGATCTTTTTTCTCCTCTGCTAAGATCCGTGGGTATGTTTTCTTTGTTATTAGCCAAACAGTTCTTCAGTTCTGAACATTTTACAAAATAATCAGATATAGAATTACTATCGCGCAGATAATCTTGCAAAACTTTTTTTACCGGCAAACCGCAAACGATCGATTTGTAAAAATAATTTTGCAACAAAAACCAACGTTCCGCGGCTGTTAGTTTAGAGAATCTATAGTACAGCAAATCCAACATTAAAAATAGTAATAATGATTCTTCCCAATTCATTTTTTCTTCGTCTTTTTCCGTATTTATCGCCAAAAAATTTATTACCGACTTTACAAATTTATAGCCATTTTTATCATCATATTTGGCTTCGATCAATGTAACCAGCAATCGTTCGTCATCAATCTCGCCGACCCCCTCAAATACAGAACGCCCAAACTCTTCAAAAGAATACGGAAAGACGAGTCGTGGTCCGCCAATAACAGCGGTAATTAATTTTAATCTTTTGTCTAACTCGGTCTCAGTCAAATGAAAATCAGAAAATAGATGTCTGGCTTGTTGTCTGTCCTGCCCTGACAGTTGGGCATTTTTACGAATAAATTCTTCAACTCCGCCACGTAGCTCCGCGACACTCAGACTGCGCTGATTAAACCAACGAATTATTCCGTTCAAACCAGAAATGAATTGGTCAATTATTTCTTTCTCTAACACTGACAACGCATGTTTTGCTGGAAACTCAATTTTTTCTTCTACCCCTAAATCAGAGTTCAAAAATTTTATTATATATTTTACCCGGCTCCCGACAACCAGCCAATCAATGTTTTGGACTAAATCAAATAAATCAAAATACCGCTGTCGCGCTTCGCGCCAAGATTGCTGTTCAAAATTGTATAAATATTTTTGCATGTATTTCGTATTATTACTTGCTGGATTTATCCGCTGTCTTTTTTGCCGCCCTTATCCTTCTTTGAATTCCTGCTGGGCTTTTCTTCTGTAAGCACATTACCAAGCTTCCATTCCTTTGCCTTTTCTGCTAATTTGGCTAACTCTTTACCTCTAACACCTACGCCAAACGCGGCTTTTACGAGATCATCCACACCGGTAATTTTTACTTTGTCCTCCAACTGAATCTTTAGTTGTCCTTTTGCTAAATCTTCGCGTTTACTGCCAAAAAGACGCATCATCATATAACTAAACGCTTCCGCGTTTCCCTCTATGGCGGGCATTAAAAGATTCTTTATCACATGTGCGTTCATTTCCCCTCCCCGACCCTTATATTTTGCCAACATTTTCTCTCCACCTAATTGCGCAAAACCATCCGATGTTTTTCTAACTGTTGTTTCACTTTCATGATAACCGAACAATTTCATAAGAGTTCTTGACGTCATACCTCTTATTTCATAATCTTCATGCACATTTGATGTGTGAGCATTAAACATTTTTGCGCTTATTTTTTCCATCAAACCATTGTTCATATCGGTTGAACCCCACGCATGAGCTTGTGAACGTAAAATCTCACTTGGAGTTCGCTTGCTCATTTCCGTGATCATGCCACTCTCTGCATCACTGGCTGTATTAAAACGATAAATGCCTTTTACCGCATCGTACTCTTGATTTAAACCTGACTCATAGTGACCGTTGGCCAAAGCATTCTTTTTAAATTCTTTTGCCGCTACTTGTATGTAATCTTGACTTTCGGCGTAAGATTTAGTCAATATGTCCTCGACCCCTTGTTCTGCAGCTATTTTCCAATAATCAATTTCGTCTTTGGTCTTTCCGTCTTTCATTCTTGCCTCTTGAATCCGAGAAATTTTTAAATGAGCTAACACAGCCTCTGTGTCGCCGCCAGTCGCCGCCATATTTTGCATCATCGCGCTGAAATCTCTGTCATACCCCTTATCCAAGCGCCAGTTACCACTTGTTGGGTCTTGAGAATATTTAAACCCTGATCTGTTTAGTAAATCTTGCATACTGTCTGCCTGATCTATTTCCATTTGGTTAGTCAATTTACCTTCGGTTTTGGCTTTTATCAATACCATCATGTCCCCCAAAACATCGTCATTCCAAGATTCTGAATCCACTTTCATCCACGAACCAAGACCCGACCGCCTATCCTCAAGATCCAATTCTTTGCCTGCTTTTCTTTTGGCGGCGGACGTAAATATTCTCATAGCAGCTGCTCGAGAAGCATCTTGTCTTTCAAACTGCTCAAATTCTGCCATTGTCTGTTTTACCAATGTTGAAATAACCGTGGATGGCAAAGCACCGCCTCGCGGAATATTTTTTACTATATCTTCAGAAATATCAACACCGATTCTTTCTGCTTGAGTTTTTTCGGAAGTTGCCTCCGCAGTTTTGGCTGTTTGACGCATTGCTTCTATAAATGGATTGCTGGCGCCAAGCTGTTTGATTCTGTTTTCCAAATCCTGTATATCTGTGCTGCCTCTTGTCTTATTTGCTTCACCCCATTCTCTTAGCGTATCCGCCATAGCTTTTGCGGATTTTTTAAACTCCTTAGCAAGATGCCCCTCTTTTATCCCCTTCACAAATTCTTCCGCCGCCTTTTTTCCCTGCTCCGCTAAATCTAAGGCCTTTAGAAGACCAATACCACCAACTCGCCATTTCGCCTCATCCGCCAAAACCGATCCCTTTGCGGTTTCTCTTATTCTCTCTTCTTCGGTCTTAGCTTTTTCAGCGCGTATTTTTAATGCCACTTCTTGTTCTGCTTTTTCCCTATATTTGTCCGTACCCAAAAACTTTTCCCTTCCTTCTGCTAAATCTACTGCTAAATCCGCCTCTCCTCTTTCCACTTCTATCTTGTGTTTGACTATCTGTTCTGTCACTGTGCCTTTTTCAGATTCGTCTACTAATTTACCGCCTCTATATTTCTCCCTCAGATTAGATCCGACTGCTTTTTTACCTTGTGTGGAAAACTCCTGCGTTTTTGCGTCTGATCTGGCCTTCTCTTCCTCTAATTCACCCATCCTAAAACGCGCCCAATCCTCACCACCTCCAAACAAATCTTTATTCATCAAAAGATACTCTGGGATAGCGCTGGTTCTTTTTTGTAACAACTCTTCTTGAGTCTTAGAAAAATCCTCTGTTCGCTTAAGTTTTTTTCTGCTATCGGCGTCAGCCATCGCCCTCTCGCTAAACCATTTCTGCACAGCACCCATTTTGTGTTTCTCCATAACGACTCTGCCATATTGATCACGTTCCCAACCAACTGCTTTTCCTTCGCTATCATATCTCACCTTTGGTCTACTGCCGGTATCTTTACGCCAAGCATGAAAACCCGCAACCTGTCTTTTGCCCCAATTAACAAAATGTTCCCCTCGCACCCCATACCACGCCGCAGTCTTCGTTCCTTTCCACGCCAAACCAACCCCGGCTTTCGCTCCAGCCGCCGCTTTCCCAGCCAACCATCTCCCGGCCGCGTAACCGGTCGCGATCGTCGCCACCTTGCCGAAGAAATCCTTGGCTTTGGACGCGACACTGCCGCCGGCGACATTGAGTTTCTGCACTTCTTGCAAGCCGACGAATAACAGG
>JACRID010000023.1 GCA_016220145.1 Candidatus Peregrinibacteria bacterium | reverse complement strand
TTCCCGAAACTCAAACTTATGGATCGCCCGCACGAATATGGCCTTCATCGCGTACCGATTCCATACAGCGTCGGCATTGTTTTTCCGCTTGTATTCATCGTTTCCGTCTTTTTATTTGTCGATATAACCAAGCCGATTGCGGGCGTAATTTTCGCCGCGTTTTTAGTCGCAGTCGTGAGTTTTATGGATGATCGCGTCCGTTTGAGTCCTTTATTCAGGCTTTGTGTGCAAATTCTCGCCGGCGTCATCATCATTTTCGCGGGCATTAAAATCCAACTCATCAAAAATCCCTTCGGTGCGCCAATAATGCTGGATTCCATTTCTTTCAATCTTCTCGGCCAGCAAATTTGGCTTTTTTCCAGCATTGCAATCGTCGTGTGGCTGGTACTCATGATGAACGTCATGAACTGGCTGGACGGCATTCCGGGGCTTTCTTCGGGCATTTCCACTATTGCCCAAATTTCGCTTTTCATACTTTCGACTCGCCAATTTAATATAGTGGATCAAAGCGCAATAATCACAATTTCAAGCGTTCTGGCAGCCTCCACATTTGCATTTTTGTTTTTTGATTTTTACCCGCCCAAACTTTTGATGGGCGACACCGGCAGCATGTTTTTGGGGCTTATGCTCGGCGTTCTTTCCATTTTGGCCGGCGGAAAGCTTGCAACTGCGCTTCTCATCATGGGTTTTCCGGTCATTGACGCATTTTGGGTGATAATTGGGCGCATGATTAAAAAGGGGTCTCCTCTAAAAGGTGATTATTCTCATTTTCATCATCAGTTGTTAAAAGTAGGCTTCTCGGAGAAGAGGGCCCTAATTTTCAATTATTTTTTCTGTGTCATATTTGCTGGAATTGCGCTTGTTTTAAGTACAACTTTTGCCAAAGCGATTGCCTTTGTCGTTGTATTTTTGGCCATGGGAGTGATCAGAATCGGAGTTTCTCTGAAAGTATCCAAATAATTGTCAAGAACTTCCGGCCCAAAGCCCCTCCACCCCCCACCTTCCACCCTGTATAATGCGTTGGCTTTATGGACGCCGTTGCCGAAATCAAGGCCAGAGTGCAAATAGAGGATTTGGTTCCCCAATATGTTCAACTAAAAAAAGTTGGGCGCAATTTCAAGGGGCTGTGTCCTTTTCACAAAGAGCGCACGCCGAGTTTTTATGTCAGCGTTGAACGCCAAATAGCCTATTGTTTCGGCTGCCACAAGGGCGGCGACATTTTTAAGTTTATTGAAGAAATTGAGGGATTGGATTTTCGCGGAGCTCTGCAGTTTCTGGCGGAAAGAGCGGGCGTAACTTTGCCAAAAGCACCTCCGCACGAACGCGAAAGAAAAACGGAGCGCGACAGATTGATCGAGCTTCACGAAAAATCCACGGAGTATTTTAAAGAGCAGCTTTGGGAAACCGACGACGGCAAAAAAGTCCTGCAATATTTGAAAAAAAGGGGACTGAAAGAAGAAATAATAAAGTCGGCGCACCTTGGTTTGGCTCCCGCAAAAGGCGATGCGCTTTATACTTATTTGTTGAAAGAGAATTTTACGCGAAACGAAATTCTGGCTTCTGGACTTGCAATAGCACGCGACTTCGATCAAGGATCATCCTCGTCACAGGGTGTCATAGACCGTTTTCGAATGAGATTAATGTTCCCGATACAAAATCTTGCCGGACAAATTTGCGCATACGGCGGCCGCGCAATCCGCGATGGCGATGAACCGAAATATTTAAATTCGCCGGAAACTCCCATTTATCACAAAAGCGCGCTTTTATACGGTCTTTCAAACGCGCGTCCGGAAATAAGAGAAAAAAAGAACGCAATAATTGTTGAGGGCTACATGGACGCATTGGCGGCGGTTCAGGCAGGTTATAAAAATGTTGTCGCTTGCAGCGGAACCGCGCTCACCGAAAACCAGCTTGCTCTTTTAAAGCGCTTTACAAACGAAGTAATTTTTTCTTTCGATCGCGACAATGCCGGCAAAGCCGCAACGGCTCGCGCAATTGAACTTGGTTTCGCGCAGGAATTTGTTATGAAAGTGATTGTTTGGGACGGAAAAGCAAAAGATCCGGACGAATGTTTGCGCGAAAATCCCAAAATTTTTGCCAAAGCGGTTGAGTCCGCCGCGCCAGCCACCGACTATCTTCTAACTCATTTTAAGGAAATTTACGACATAACTTCCATAGATGGAAAGAAGAAAATGCTTGCCGATTTGCTCCCGTTTTTTTCTCGCGTAAAGAGTCCGATGGAGCTTGATGAATGGTTAAAAGAAGCCGCCGCCATTTTGGAAAGCTCGGTACAATCCCTTTACGATGAGCTAAAACGCTTCCAAGGTAAGCAAAAAACGCTCTCAAATCCCAACATAAAATATGCGGCCGACGATGGTGTCGCAGCAGCCCCTTCCTTCAAAATTCAAGAGTACTTATTGGGACTGCTATTGACATATCCCGAGGCTTGCAGCAAAGTTAACCTGTTAGTGCAGCCTGAAGACTTCGAAGATATTGAGTTACAAAATATTTACAGATTCGCTACAACTCAATATAATCAAGCCTTGGGTAACCAGACCCTATCTCTTAAAGAGCTGGAAAGAAAAGACATTCTTGCCGTGTATGTTGAAAGCAAGTTTGGCGACATGAGTTGGGACACCGTAGAACGCGAAGTTTCAGAGACGGTTCTGGCTCTCATCAGGCGGAAATTTAATCACCAAAAAAAGTCTCTGCTAACCAAAATTAAGGATGCGGTCGGACGTGAGCGAGAATGTCTGCTCGAGTCTTACCAAGAAATTCTCACCAAGGAAGAGAAGTTGGTTGGGGAAGCTGGATCTCAAAAGTAATTTATGGCAAAAAAATTTAAGAAATTCATTACACACCCTTCGGATGAACAGCTGGCAAAATACCCGAAGGCAGTTCAGGAATTGATTCGCAAGGGTCGCGAGCAAAAATTCGTTACACAGCAGGAATTGATGAAAGCGCTGCCGAGTATCGAGTCAAATGTTATTTTGCTTGATGAAATTTATACGCTTTTCATGGATCTTGGCATTGAGGTTATTGATGTTAAGGATGCATTGATTTGGAAAAAAGAAGAAGAGGAGGACGAATTGCTGGAGAAGGAATTAAAAGGCGTGGATGAGCCCAAAAAGACGGTTGAACTTTCGGAGGTTGCGAATGATTCAATCAGAATGTATTTGTGTGAAATCGGCAAAGTTAAGTTGCTTAATGCAAAAGAAGAAATAGATTTGGCGCAAAGAATCAGACGCGGCGACCAAATTGCCAAGCAAAAGCTTGCGGAAGCCAACCTTCGTTTGGTGGTTTCCATCGCTAAAAAATACATCGGTCGCGGACTTTCTTTCCTTGATTTGATTCAGGAAGGCAACATCGGCCTTTTTCGCGCGGTTGAAAAGTTTGATCCGGATCGGGGTTTTAAGTTTTCCACATATGCAACTTGGTGGATTCGCCAGGCAATCACTCGTGCAATCGCGGACCAGGCCAGAACAATCCGCATTCCGGTTCACATGGTTGAGACGATCAACAAGCTCACTCATGCGCAGCGCCGTCTTGTTCAGGAACTTGGCCGCGAGCCTCTGGTGGAAGAATTGGCCGCCGAAATGGCCATGGACGTTAAAAAAGTGCGCCATATCTTGAAAATCTCGCAGGACATCGTTTCGCTTGAAGCGCCGGTTGGTACGGAAGAAGATTCCAAGCTCGGCGACTTTATTGAAGACGACGAAGCTCTTTCGCCTGCGGAAGCCACAAACAGACAGCTGATTAAGGAGAATATTCATGAAATGCTGCATTATCTTTCTCCTCGCGAAAAAAAGATCATCGAAATGCGTTTTGGTTTGAAAGATGGCGTTGGCCACACTTTGGAAGAAGTAGGTCAGGAATTCAGGGTCACACGCGAACGTATTCGTCAAATTGAGGCAAAAGTTTTGCAAAAGCTTAAAGAACATCCGACAAGTGTCAAAATCAAGCCCTTTGGTTGATTATTCCTACATCCCTACCGCTCTACCCCCTAATAACCTTCTAATCCCATGGACATCACACAAATTGACCCGGCAACAATGCAAAAAGGCGGTTCCGCCGATGACAAAGCGATTTTGATCACCAAGGAAGGCTTGGAAAAAATTAAAGAAGAGTTGAATTATTTAAAAGAGGTTAAGAGAAAAGAAGTCGCCGAACGCTTAAAAGAAGCGATCAGTTATGGCGATCTTTCCGAAAACGCCGAATATGAGGAAGCCAAGAACGAACAGGCTTTCACGGAAGGACGCATTCTGGAGCTGGAAGAGAAGGTAAAGTATGCAAAAATCATCGACGATAAAACCAAAAAAGGCGCGATTGTGCAGCTGGGCTCCAAGGTTGTTATCCAAAATCTTACCGGCAAAACAAGGTCCGAAGAGGAATATGTGATAGTTGGTTCAACCGAGGCCGATCCGATCAACCACAAAATATCCAACGTTTCTCCTGTAGGCAAGGCGTTATTGGATAAACGTGTAGGCGAAGTAATCAAGGTCATGGCTCCTGCCGGAGTTATTGAATACAAGATTGTCCAGGTTAAATAATGAAGCCCAAATTTTTCGTTACCATTTTTGAGGTGATTGGTGCCTTGGTTTTCGGCGCCGCTGTTTTGGTGATTATTTTATTCGCGGAAGGGTATCAATATGATTCCGGCAGCAATGACCTTATAAAGAAAGGGGTGGTGTATTTTAAGGGGCTTGGCAACGAGAATGTGAATCCGGTGGTGTTACTGGATGGTGAGAAGGTTAAAGTATCTTTCCCCGGAGAATTACGCGTTACGCCGGGACCTCACGATCTTAAAATAAGCGCAAACGGCTATTCGCCGTGGACGAAGCGCATTATTGTGCCCGAAGAAGAATTGCTGACATTTCCTCAAATACGCTTGTTCCCGGTGACTTTGGAATCCGAGGAAACAATGTTTTTGGCAAATATGTTTGAGCCGATTGCCAAGATGAAATTTCAGTCGTCTTCGGAGAAAGGAGTCTTATTCACGAATGATGCCATGCATTACGGTAAATTTTATTATCTGGAACCCAAGAAAGATTTTTGGGTTTCCGAAATGACTTTCAAACCGGATTATTCAAAACTTTTGGCGATTTCGGATACTGAGTTTTTTGGGCTTTCCGCGAAGAAAAAGCTGTTTTTTTACAATGCTTCTTCCAAACTTTTCACGGAATTGGATAAAAAGACAAAGGATGGTTTTACTGCGGTTGATTTAAAACGAGTTGAGAATACAGTCTTCACAATGGATGGACGCGGAAAGATATTTAAAGTGAAGGTGGATGATTCTGTTGAAGCCAAGCCGTTTTTTGCCATTCCAGAACAAACGGAATCATTTGAGAGAATTCAACATGTGAATGGGATGTTTTTATTCTTGATTAAGTTGAAAGGGAATACCGTTGGATTGATTGCAGATAACGGCGGGAATATATTGTTTCAAGAAAAGGGGATTACCGGCGCATATTTGGATGGAGAAAAACTTTATTATACCAAAGGGTCTGATCTTTTTTCCCAAAATATTGCGGAGAAAAAACTGATTGCCAAATATCAAATGGATTCGTCGGTTATATGGCTTTCCAGGATTGGAAAAACCTTTCATTTCCTTTTCTTAACAAAAGAACTGCAGCTTAAATATTGCGATGAGGATGCGAAAAACTGCCACAACTTAATAAGGCTGGACTCCAAGTTCGCGGAAGCATCGGACGACGGGAACGTATTTTTTGTTTTTAAGAACGGCTGGCTGACGGCATTTGATTTTGAAGAGGAATCATTTTTGCCGCGTTTTCTGAAGAATCTGGTTTCCGCAGTTTTTTAAGAATCTTGTTTGCAACGAAGTATTTTAGCCTGCGGTCGGGATCGCCGCCGTTTTTATTCGTGTATCTCAGGTAAATTGCATATGAAGCTGCGATGACGGCAAGAGCCGCCGCAATTTGAGGCGCGCGCATTGAGAATATCTTTATTGTTTCATCTCCGCGCAAAAATTCTTCAAAAAACTTAAGCAATCCGAAAGAAAACACCCCGACTTCCGTGACAAAACCCGGCAAGGCACTCCGGAGTTTCTTAAATAAGACAAACAGCCCAAATCCAAGCAATAGGGAATAAAATGCCCCGTAAAGCTGAGTCGGATGAATGGGAGAGATATATTTGACATTTGCGCTTCTGAATGTCATGCCCCATGGCAGATCCGTTGGGGTGCCATAGTTGATCCCGTCCAGAAACGTTCCTATGCAGCCAAAAAACAGACCGATCATGACAGCCGGAGTGAGAAGGTCGAATAATTTAAGCACCGATTCGCTTCGTTTGCATCCCAAGTACAAAATTCCCGAAACCCATCCTAAAATAGCGCCCCAAAAGGAAAGTCCTTTGTCCCAAACAGAAAGGACGCTCCATACGGTGCCAAGATGTATGTTGTAAAAATAAATATCAGGGTGGGTCACCACAAAAAAGGCTCGTGAAATCAAAAGCGTCCACAGGAACAAACTAAAACTGTTGTCCGTGAGCAAACTGAAACGCACGCGAGTTCTTTTTGCCAAATGCGCAAAAATGAGAGATCCGACGGTGAATCCGATCGCTATAAAAAACCAAAGAGAAAAAACTGTTATAAAACCGAACTCAATAATAATTGGATACATTTGCCAATTTATTCTACAACAGATTTACCATGATTAGTAGAAAACAAAAGAATGCCGTCGAATACAGCAGGAAGGCCGATATCTTGTTTTTTCTAAGCCAAAAATTGACTGTTGCCGTTGCCGCATAGAAAAGAAAAAGAAAAATTGTGATCGCCGTTGTAATGCGCGGCTGGTAGAAATAAAGGCTTGCGGGCAGGTTAATTGGGAGAAACTTGATAGTAAAAGGGTATGAAACCATGTAAGTTAACAGATAGAAAGCCAGTACCCAGCCGCTTATGGTTCCCGCCTGTTCCAGAGCGACGCTGCGTTGACCGGTTTCCGCCTCGGCAGACATTTTTTTACCTGTTTTAATGGCCTCGATTTTTAATTTTGTGCGTTTTTTCTCTTCCCAAAGAGCTTTTATGCTTTCCCATACTTCAATTCGCAAAGCCTTTGACTTACCGGCGATTAGCATTTTGAAATAGGAGATTATATTGCGATTTAGTACTTTTATTTCCTCCTTCAGTTTTGTAACCTCGGGGTCTTGCTCTTTAAAAATCTTTAAAAGAAGATCCGCGAGAGGTTTTAGAATCGGTGTTTCTTTCCACTTCGCGACGGTTTTGGCTATATCTATATCTTGGCTGAGTCCCGTGCGCTTTAATTGGCCTAAAAGTTCCTTGGTCTCCACTTTCATTTTCGCGCTTTCTTTCGATTTCTGTTCCTCGTGCATGAAAAGCTCCTGCTTTTGAAGGTGATTAAGCATTCTTTCGCAGGTGGTGCGAATATGTTCAAGGTTTGTGGAGTCCTTAATTCTTACCAATTGATTTAGATAACCCTGAATGGTGTCGCGTTCTTCCACTTTTAAATCCGCATTGTATGCCTTCAGAAATTCCTCGACGCGCTTCATGGTAAAATCTATCTTTTGCATCAATTCGCCGCGTTGTTGCTGTTCTTGTGCCGTTTGCGCATCCGCTGCTTCTTTTGCTTTGTTTTCTGCCGCGCCGTAAATTTTTTCGTATTTTTGCTTTATTTCCAGAATTCCGGCCTTGCGCGCCGCTTCTTTCTCTTCCAATGAAGCGGAAGCGGAATAAATTGAATTTACATTAAATTGATATTCGCCAAAAAGTCTGGCGAAGGCTTTGACATCGTCATCCGCCTTAATTGTTCCTGCAACTTTCTTCCCGCTTTTATCAACCGCTTCAAATTCAAAAATTGGCTTTGCGCTTACAGGAGCCGCTCCTTCTGCGGGTGCAACACCGGTAACGCCGGCTTCGATTGCCTTAAGCGAAACTATGGAAAGCCCGAGCTGGTTTAAATTTTTGCGCGCGGCAACTTCATCCTGTGCTTCGACCACACCCGACAACTCCTTGCCCGCCTGATTCAGCGCAATGTAATGAAAAGCAATCATAATTAGGAAACCTCTGAAAATTGCTGCATTGCTTCGTCGGCTGTGCCATTTTTTCATCGCCGTACATTTTAAGTACGGCTCTCTCTAAAATGGCTTGCCTCCTCGCACTGCAGCAATTTTCAGAGGTTTCAAGTATAAAAGTTGCTGCAGTAATCAAATATTTACTATACTCTGTTTTTCAAGGTTTTTTTGTCGCCGCCGTTATGAAGTTAAAAAACAGCGGGTGAGGTCTGTGCGGTCTGGACAAAAATTCCGGATGAAACTGAGTGCCTATCATGAACGGGTGATCTTTTATCTCCGCTATTTCAACAAGATTTGCCTTTTCGTAAATGCCCGCCGGAATCCAGCCGTGCTTTTCAAGTTTTTCCCTGAATTTGTTGTTGAATTCATATCTGTGGCGGTGGCGTTCTTCGATTTGCTTTTTTCCATATGCTTCCCTGGTTTTTGTGCCGGTAGTCAGTGCGCAAGGATAAACGCCAAGTCGGAGCGTTCCGCCTTTTTGCTTCTGCCAAGATTGATCAGGCAAAAAATTTATTACATATTTGTCCGGTCCAAGTTTGTTTCCCTCATCAAATTCCTCGGAAGTAAGTTTTTCATCCTTAAAGATGTGGCGCGCGAATTCAATCGTCATTATCTGCATTCCGAGGCAAAGGCCGAAGTAGGGGACCAGATTTTCGCGGGCATAACGCGCCGCCATGATTTTTCCTTCCGTCCCGCGAATCCCAAATCCTCCCGGCACTAGAATGCCGTCTGCGGCCTTCAAATCCGCCCATGCCTTTTCGTCGTGTTCCTCAAGTTTTTCGGCGCTTATCCAAGTCAATTTCAATTTTCGTTCGTGGTGGAAGCACGCGATTTTAAGCGATTCGATAACGGAAAGGTAAGCATCATCCAATCCCGTGTATTTGCCGACCAGCGCAATTTCAACTTCTTTTTTGCTCTTCTGCATTTTTTCATAAAGATCGCTCCAGCTCTTCAAATTTGGCTTAACTTTGCCAAGATTCAGCTTCTCCGCTATCAATTCCGCAATTTTATATTCTTCCATCAAAAGGGGAACTTCATAGATTGAATTCGCCGTAACGGACGGAATTACTCCATTCTCTTTGACGTCGCAAAACAGTGCGATTTTTTTAATCAAATCCTTTCCAACCGGATAATCGGCACGGGGTATGATTATGTCAGGCTGAATTCCTATTGAGCGCAACTCGCGCACGCTTGCCTGCGTCGGCTTTGTTTTCAGCTCTTTGCTGCCCTTAAGGTAAGGCAAAAGCGTCAAATGAACGAAAAGTGTGTCTTCATGGCCAAGTTCCCAGCGCAGCTGGCGGATGGCTTCTAGATAAGGCAAACCCTCAATGTCGCCGACCGTTCCTCCAATTTCCACAATTACAATTTGCGCTCCGGTTTTTGTGCCCATTCCTTTAATTTTGTTTTTGATTGCGTTTGTGATGTGAGGAATGATTTGAATAGTGCCTCCCAAAAAGTCGCCGCGGCGTTCTTTTGCAATTGTTTCGCTGTAAATTTTGCCGGTCGTAACGCTGGAAGTTTCGCTCAAGTTAACATCTATAAACCGCTCATAATGGCCCAAATCAAGATCGGTTTCCGATCCATCGTCTGTTACGAACACTTCGCCGTGTTGAAACGGGCTCATGGTTCCAGGATCCACGTTCAAATACGGGTCCATTTTCTGCGGAACAACAGAGAAGCCGCACGCCTTCAATATAGCGCCAATAGAAGCGGCTGCGATGCCCTTACCGAGGGAACTGCACACCCCGCCTGTAACAAAGATATATTTCGTACGCTGCATGATTAGTAATTACAGGAAAATGGGAAAAAAGTCAAAAAAACGATTTTTGCGTGCTATGATTTTTTCTCGATCTGCCCTGCGGTGTGACCGAAAGGGCATAAATCGGCTAAAAGCTCGCAGCGACGAGGCTAGCTGCTTGCTTTTTTAACGCCGATTTACGCCTCTCTCGGTGCCCACATCCTCGGGACGATCTACAAAAAAATCACAGCACACAAAATTTGAATGGCGCTTTTACCGCAGCCCAACTTTTTTCGCAACGGTTTCCATTGTTTCTTTCGCAACTTTGCGCGCTTTCTTCGCACCCTCCTTCAACACATCTTCGACAAAATCCAGTTTATTCTCCAATTCAAACCGTTTTTCGCGCGCCTTGCCAAAATACTCAAGCAATTTCTCAAACAGTGCCGTTTTTAGCTGCGCATAGCCAATCCCACCTTCTTCAAGTTGAGTCCTAAATTCAAGTTTTTCTTTTTCCTCCACGATTAAAGCCAACAGCAAATAAGGGATGCATGTGGCCGGATCTTTTGGATCGTTTACACCCTTGGAATCCGTCTTTATCGCAAAAACCTGTTTTTTCAAAACATCCGCCGGCGCAAAAATCTCGATCACGTTCCCATAGCTTTTGCTCATTTTTTGACCGTCCGTGCCCGGCACAACCGCAACCTCTTTTTTAATGAACGGCTTGGGCAATTTAAAAGTTTCGCCATAAATACTGTTAAAAGTTCCGGCAAGATCTCGCGCAATTTCCACATGTTGTTTTTGGTCTTGGCCAACCGGCACAATGTCCGACTGATAAATCAAAATGTCGGCCGCCATTAAAACAGGGTAGTTAAAAAGGCCCGCAGTCTCGCCCTTTTTGCCTTTTGCTTTTGCGTCCTTCCACGCGTGCGCGCGCTCAAGCAAGCCCATTGGCGCAATCGTGTCCAAAATCCACGCCAATTCCGTCACTTCCGGAACATCACTCTGCACAAAAAAAGCGACTTTGTTCGGGTCCAAACCAAGCGCCAAGTAATCCATAGCCAATTCGCGCGTTTTCTCCCTCAAAACCGCGCCGTCGCGCAAAGTGGTCAGCGCATGATAATTCGCAATAAAATAAAGACAGTCGCCCTTATCTTGCATTTCAATATGTTGCCGCATGGCGCCAAGATAATTTCCCAGATGGGGATTGCCCGACGGCTGCATGCCCGAAAGTATTCTTTTCACAACCATAAAAATCCCTTTTTTAAAGAGAAAAGTCAAATTTGAAACCCACCCACTTGACATAATTACTAAAAGCAGGCAGAGTAGCTCCGTTACTAATAATCTATACAAGAAAACGGTGGGAGAAAAAATGTACCTCATCTTCGTTTAGTGACTGTGCAGGAAGAGGAACACCGCCAGTCCGATGCCATAAACAGCAGGCAAGCTCTGGTTAGGCTTGCCCTTTTTGGAACCGCCTTTATTGGCGCCGTTGGTGGACTTGGAGTCATTTGCTCGAATATAAAATCCCAATTGCAGAATTTGGCTGCAGCTTTTGATGGCGGGCTGCAAGATCAAGCTCAAGCGGTTTATCCGCAAAAATTTACAATTGTTGCGCCGGTCGTTTTACAAAATGACAAATCGGAGGATGCCGGTGATGGAGTGCCGGAAGCAGATGTTGCCGCGCTTGCAAAACGGCCACACGGAACGATTGGAGAAGCTTGCCAAAGGCTGGTGGACAGAGAAACTAAAGGAACTGACGGAGTAAATGTTGCGCTGGAGCAGTTTAACGATGTTTTTGAATTCCCAAATCCCGGTCTGCATGAAATACGCGAAAAATG
>JACRID010000020.1 GCA_016220145.1 Candidatus Peregrinibacteria bacterium | reverse complement strand
ATGACATAAGCAATGAACAATCATTTGAAAAATCTAGTTAAATCCCACTGGGAAGAAGAGACGTGCGGCACCAGATATGGAGCTGCAACTTCGCGTAAACTGTGGCTTACGGAAATTGAAAAAACGCGGTATGAAATCGAGCCGTACGTTTTGGATTTTGCGGACTTCAAATCCGGGCAAGGCAAAAAAGTGCTGGAAATAGGCGTTGGCGCCGGTGTTGATTTCAGCAATTGGATTAAGTGCGGGGCAATCGCAACTGGAGTCGATCTGACGGAAGCAGCTATTAAACTTGCGAATGAACGCGTTAAATCCACCCTCCACCCTTCGCCCTTCACCCTTCTAGTCGCCGATGCGGAAAATCTGCCTTTTCAAGACAATCAATTCGACATCGTTTATTCCTGGGGAGTTTTACACCACACGCCGGATACTCCGCGCGCATTTGCGCAAGCTTTTAGAGTTATCAAACAGGGCGGCCACTTAAAAGCCATGGTTTATCACGTCAATTCCTGGACCGGATTTATGCTTTGGGTCAGATATTGTCTGCTAAAAGGAAAACCATGGAGAGGCCTTAAATACGCGATCTTTCATCATTTGGAAAGTCCGGGCACAAAGGCATACACGACAAAAGAAATGCACGAAATGCTGGCGCAAATCGGTTTTAAAAACATTCATCTTTCCACAAAATTGTGCGCGGGAGATTTATTGAACATAAAACCGAGCGCAAAATATAAATCCGGCATCTATAAAATAATTTGGGCGCTTTACCCGCGCCGGCTGGTAAAATTACTTGGCGACAGATTCGGCTTAAATCTTTTAATCAGAGCACAAAAGTCCTAAATTCCACATTTAACATTTCCCATTTTATTTTTTACATTTGATTCATGTGCGGTATAAGCGGAATTTTCCATTTCAAAAGCGGCGAAAGCGCAACCGAAGATATCCTGAAAAAAATGGGATCCACCATGGTTCATCGCGGCCCGGATGACAGCGGTACTTATATTTCAAAAGACAGAAATTTGGGTTTTAGCTTCCGCAGGCTTTCAATAATAGATTTGTCGCCTACAGGCCACCAGCCCATGATAAATGAAGACGGCACCGTTTGGGTGATGCTTAACGGCGAAATTTATAATTTTGACGAACTGCGGCATGAACTTCTTAAAAAAGGCCACAATTTCAAATCGAAATCCGACACGGAAACGATAATTCATTCTTATGAAGAATACGGCGTCAAAGCCGTAGATAAATGGAACGGAATGTTCGCCGTTGCTCTGTGGGATGAAAAAAAGCAAAAGCTGTGGCTTGTGCGCGACAGACTTGGAATAAAGCCGGTGTATTACACAATTCACAATGGAACTCTGATTTTTGGTTCCGAAATAAAAGCCATACTCGCCTACCCCGGCGTTAAGCGAAGATTAAATGAACGAGCTCTTTTTGATTATTTAACTTTCGCTTGCTGCCCGGCGCCGCAAACACTGTTTGAAGGAATACATAAATTGCCAGCCGGACACTATCTTGAAGTTGATGCACATGGAATTAAGGAAACCGAATATTGGGATCCAATCCCAACCTCTTCCAGCCAAACGGAAGAAGATTTTACAAAAAACATCCGAGGAATTCTCCAAGATTCAGTCCAAAAACAAATGGTCTGCGATGTACCTTTTGGAGTTTTTCTGTCGGGAGGCGTCGATTCCACCACAAATGTGGCGCTGATGACTCAAGCTCGCGGAAAGTCCGTAGATTCCTTTTCTGTAAACGTAAAAGACCTGCCAAAATATGATGAATTCAAATGGGCGCGCAAAGCCGCCAAGGCTTTCAACAGCAATCACCACGAAATAACCGCCGGCCCACAGGATTTAATGGCATTTTTGCCAAAACTGGCCGAACACGCCGACGATCCAAACGGCGATCCGGTGTGTTTTCCGCTTTATTACGTTTCAAAATTAATTCGCGACAGCGGAGTGATTGTCGCGCAGGTCGGCGAAGGCGCGGACGAGCTTTTTGCAGGTTATAATCAATATTCTTTGGTATTAAATTTCTGGAAAAGATGGTGGAAGAAATTGGAAGCGCTGCCGTCTCCGCTTAAAAAATTACTTTTCAAATTGGGCACGCTAACAAAACACCCTGCATTCGGTCTGCACCTCGAACAACTGCGAAAACTGGCCGATGCCGAGGAATTCTTTTGGGGCGGCGCAATCGCCTTCAGCGAATTCACAAAGTGGGATTTATTCACAGATGATTTCCGCAAACGAATGGATGGCAATTCAAGCTTCGACGCAATAAAACCGTACTACAAAGCCATTGATTCCAAAGCGCCAGAAACGGACTTTTTAAACAGAATGATTTATCTGGAATTAAAAATCCGCCTGCCCGAACTGCTTTTAATGCGCGTGGATAAAATCACAATGGCGAATTCTATTGAATCTCGCGTTCCATTTCTGGATCACAGGCTCGTTGAATTGGCCATGCGCATTCCAATGGATATGAAGCTTAAAAATGGAACGCCCAAATATATTTTAAAAGAAGCCGTTCGCGGCATTATTCCGGATGAGATTATAGATCGCAAAAAACAGGGGTTCTCGGCTCCAATTGCAGAATGGCTTAAGGGCCCGCTTAAAGACGAATTACCAAATGTAATTTGGAAATCCAAAATTTGGGACGCCGGAATTTTCAAAAAAGAAGCTGTCGCAAAATTGATAAATGACCACCAGTCTGGTAAAGCTGATTTGAGCTTTAGAATCTGGAATCTTATTACCTTGTGCCTCTGGTTTGACCGCTGGATGGCTTGACCCTATGAATAAGCGATTTGAACGCCTTGGGCGAATAATGAATTTACCGGTTTCATACGCGCTGCTACACAGCAGGAATTTGCTCAGCCGAAAATTTTTCCCGTTAAAAAAGATAAAATTGGATGATGAACTTGTGCGAAATGAAGTTTTCACCGAGCCGATGTTCCCAACTTCACTATTTCGCTCATGGATGACAGGTTCTCGGGAAAGCGCCGATAAGCTTTGCGGACACTATTTTGACCTGCTTGGTTCCGGGCCAAAGCATCTGGGCAATCAAATAAATTGGCAATGGGACTTTGTTAATAATTATGATTTTCCTTTAATTGAAAGCAAAAACATTGTGTATGACAATGATGGCGGCAAGGATATTAAAATTCCATGGGAACTTTCGCGCTTTCAATTTTTGCCGACTTTAATCAAGGCTTACGAGAATTTTCATGATGAAAAATATGCCATCGAGGCAAAGGAATTGATCCGCCAGTGGATCTTAAAAAATCCGCTGGCTATTGGCGCAAACTGGAAGTGCACAATGGAAGTTGCCATACGCGCCTGCAACTTTGCCTTGGCATGGAATTTTTTGAAAAATACCGACTCGTGGAAAGAAGAAAATTTCAAACGTGAATTTTTAACGTCAATAGTCGAGCACGGCAAATTCATCTATAGAAACCTTGAATATGGCGCAGGATTCAACGGAAATCACCTGCTTTCGGATTTGACCGGGCTTTTGTTTTTGGGAATTTTATTTCCTCAAATTGTGGAATCGCGAAAATGGAAGGCCAAGGCTATGAAAGATTTGGAAACGGAAATGAGAAATCAAATTTATGCGGACGGCGTCGATTTTGAAGCTTCGATCGCATATCACAGGCTTGTTTGCGAACTTTTTGGATACAGCGTACTTATCGGCGGGCTTAATTTAATGCGATTCTCGGATGCATTCAGGCGCAAACTGGAATTGATGTTTGAATTTGTTTGGTATTACACAAAGCCAAACGGACTTGCGCCAAATATTGGAGACAGCGATGATGGCAGGCTCTTTATTTTTGAAGATTATTTCGCCTGGAAAAAGAATGAACACAGCCACCTTTTTAGGCTTGCGTATCAGCTTTTCCCTCTGAACAAAAAATTTATTCAAAATGACGAAAAAACGAGTGCTGGTTTTACAAATGGAGGAATTTATATAATGCGCAAAAATAATTTTTATTGCATTGTTGATGCCGGCAAAAACGGACAGAACGGCAATGGCGGCCACGCTCACAACGACACGTTGAGCTTTGAATTAGCCTACGGCGAAGATTTTATTATCGATCCTGGAACTTATACATACACTGCAAATCCGGTCGAACGCATAAAATTCCGCGGCACGCGGATGCACAATACCGTTACAATCGATGGAGAAGAAATGAACAGATTTCGCAACGACACCTTATTTGGAATTCACGATGATGCAAAACCAAAGGTGAATAAGTGGCAAAGCGATACGCAAATCGACGTGCTGGATGTGCAACATGATGGTTACATGAGATTAAAAAAGCCGATTATCCATCGCCGCATTTTTGAATTTAACAAGAATAATTTTAGTCTGACGATAACGGATCATTTAATTCCAAAGAGAAAAAGCGCAAATGCTGACGCATTTGCGCTGGAATGGAACTTTCACTTCGCATCCGGCGTGAATTTAGAACGTAAAGGAACCCAAATTCTGGCAGAAAGCAACGGCGTGAAAATTGAGATTCAAATCCCGCAAGAACTTGCCCAACAAGCCGAAATTTCAATTTGCGAATTTTCTCCGAGTTATGGAGTAAAATACGATTCGGCGGTGCTTAGAATAAAATATAAGACATTAGTGAACGGCAATTATAAATTTACGTTCAAGCAGCTTTAAATGAAGATTTTATTCATAACTCAGTATTATCCCCCTGAAATCGGCGCGGCAAGCAATCGCATCGGTTATTTTGCGCAATTTATGGCAAAGGCCGGGCATGACGTTTCCGTGCTTACAAGCTCACCGAACTATCCCGAAGGCAAAATTTATCCGGGTTACAAAAATCGCTACACAAAACAAATTGAAAACGGCGTCACGGTCCACAGAACCCGAATCCTTTTAACTTCAAAATCCACCACAATCTCACGTCTGGCTCACTATCTTTCTTTTATCGCGTCTTCGTTGATCGCAAAATTCAAAATCGCGAAGCCGGATGTGATAATAGCAACTTCCCCTCCTCTTTTCGTCGGCCTAATCGGCGTCATTTTTAAAAAATTATGGCACACAAAACTAATAACGGATATTCGCGATATTTGGCCGGAATCCGTGGAAAGCGTCGGAGCCGTGAAAAACAGCCGACTGCTTAAACAAGCCAAAAAACTGGTCCAGTGGATTTACAAAAATTCAAATCATATTACAGTTACGTCCCCGGGCATACAAAAACAAATCCACCCTCCACCCCCCACCCTCCACCCCATCACGATCATTCCAAACGGCGCCGAATTGGATTTATTCAAACCGGAAACAAACGGCTCACAAATAAGAAAAAAATGGAATGTGGAAGGCAAATTCGTCGTTTTATACACAGGCAATTTGGGACTTGCCCAAGCGCCCGAAATTTTCATCAAAACAGCGGAACTTTTAAAAGGCGATCATTTGGACACTACATTTTTAATAGTCGGCAGCGGCGTTTATCTTGAAAAACTCCAAGCGGAAGCGCAAAAAAAAGGCTTAACCAACCTGATTTTCACCGGCGTGCAGCCGCGCATGCGAATGCCGGAGTTTGTTGCGGCCGCCGACGTCTGCATAATTCCATACAAAGCCACCGACACCTTCCGCAACACATTCCCGTCCAAAATGTTCGACTATATGGCGGGCGGAAAACCTATCTTAATAAACCTTGAAGGCGAAGCCAGCGAGCTGATCAAGAAGGCAAAATGCGGACTTTTGGTAAAGGAGGAAAACGCACAGGACATGGCAAATATGATCTTAAAATTAAAATCCGACCGAAACCTTACAAAATCGCTCGGAAAAGCCGGTCGCGAGTTCGTGGAACAACACTACCAGCGCAAAAAAATTGCTACTCTTCTTCAAGAAGTCGTCGCACAGGTTGCCAACCGATAATCGCAGCCTTGTCACTTACAATCGCAATATTATAAGAATAAGACAATTTTAATATCGCCACCATCATATCGAAAGGCGTTCCTTTATCCGTGGAATCATTCAATGTCATAAAAACACGTGCCGGTTCCGGTGGAATAGGAGGGAAATGCGACACTTGTCTAATATTTATTCCATTATCTTTAAACTCACGGATAAATTCACTCAACGTACCGGGTGTGTGCGGCATTTCAACCGAAATCGGCCACTCAACACGGTCTTCAAAACAAGCTCTCGCCAATAATCCCAGAATTTCCATCTTACCTTTGCCAATTTCCTTGCATAATCTTTCTTCACTTACATTAGCTTTAATGGCACCGGGAGTATACGACTTCCATTCATCATAAGCCGCTCTTAAGATTTCAGATTCAGGAATACCAAACATTTTTTGAATTTTCAATATATATTCACGTCCTCTTTGTAAGATTGCATCAGGTCCGTCGGCACTTAGAACTTTGTCGCTTAACGCACGCTTAGCCTTTCCAGTTTTACAAAAAAGCATCCAGCCAGGATCAATTTTCATATTTTCAGGCAATGAAGGTTCGTCTGAACTATCCGGCATTAATTGGATTGTGACCCCATCTTCCAATGAATCCAGTGGATTGACCCTAAACTCCTTACCAACACCGGATTTTGAACACACAACGCACATTCTATTCCTCAAGAACTCGCTATGCACTGACGCCATAAAATCAAGACCCGTTGCACCTTTTATAAGTCTTTTGGGCTCAAAAGTCGGGGTATAAAGTGTAATTTGCTCGCAGAACAATCGGTCTCTTGCAAGAGATAACGTCTTGATAAAATCTGTACCTGAAGCAGTGTCCCTTAGAATACCCTGCACCGTAGCCCTCAACTCCGGATCCAAGTCCCTATTTGAAACAGGCCCTTTCGTTTCTATCTTGGAAATGCCACGTTTTAGTCGTGCTTCCGAGACAGTATCATTCACCCTAAACCTCAAAAGCCCAAAATGTTTTGAGTAAATGGCAATGCGCGTGCCCAAATACTGGACTTCATTTGGTTGATTAGCATCCACATCCCTTCTTTCCACAGGCTCTGCGAACTTTTGAACTATTAAACTTACTATCTCTTCAATCTTTACACCCGGTTTTACCAAAACCCTCACCTCAAACAGTGGATTAAGCCTATTTACTCCAAGGTCTTCAAGATCAAGAGACTCCAAGGAAGCGTCGCGAGATAGAGCATAGCGAGCCAAACCATCTTGAACAAAATCCACTGTCATACCATCCCTCTTCAAAGTATCATTGATGTAATTCATTATAATTACCTTCCCGGCACCATCTTCCAACGAAGTTTCCCTCGCCAATTGAGCATTTCTTCTTTCATCCGCTAATGCATAGAACACGGCCTTTAACTGTGGATTTAAAACCCCGGAACAAAGATCAACCAATTCTCTTACCATATCTTGAATACCAATAATTTGTCCAAGAGGACAGAATGCCTCATATGTTTCACGTGCAATTTCTTTTTCCTTATCCGGATTGTGATGTCCGGCAATAGTCCTCATATTACTTTTGCGGTCCGCCATCTTAACATGAGGGCTATCCGGTCCAAGAGTACCAAATGCAGCCAAAAGCTTACGAAAAGTTGCTGCTGAGGTGTTTGCTCTCGTATCTTTTCGTATTTTTGAAGCTCCACCTACGAGCTTCCATATTCTGGCACGCACTTCGCCTGATCTGAAAAGTAACGAATCCCCACTCTTGAAGGTACTTTCCCAAGCAGCTACAAAGTGCTCTTGATCGCCGACTCCAGTATCCACATCCTCTTCCTTTGTATCATGCAAAAAACCTGCTGCCAAAACCGCAACACGCGTGCGGCCAAGAGTTTTAACTAATCCGTCAAATACCGTGGGATACAAATGACCTTCAAATACACCCTCCCCACTATGTCGCGTCTGGCCTTTATGGCATTTAGCCGCCATTGTAGCCGCATGACAAACAAGCCTCATGTCATCTATCCCATAGAGTTTAATTCCCTGCGCCTGGCGCTCAATTTGAATGGCGCACGCAAGGTTTTGCATTTCACCAACAAATTTCTCATCAATAACCCCTTCCGGCGCATTGCACCTCTGAAGAAGTTCCGCCACGCAATCTCTGCCAATTTCTACTGGCAATTCTTCCATAAGAGTATTTTAGGGGGTTATTTTAAACCGTTTCCTTGGCTTGAACAAGGGAATAAGCGCCTGCCGATCAGATACACGGGCATGTCAGAAAATAACAACACTCGTGCGACCTTTTGCAGAGGCCTCACTTATGAACTAATATGCCACTGCATATGAAGCAATATTTAAGTCTGGTTGAGGAGATTCTGGCGAACGGGGAAAAGAAGGATGATCGCACCGGAACCGGTACGATTTCCATCTTTGGAGTACAGCGAAAATATGACCTGCGCGAGGGGTTTCCGCTTTTGACTACGAAAAAAGTGCTTTTTGATGGGGTTTTGCGCGAGCTGCTCTGGTTTTTGCGCGGATCCACAAATATAAACGACGACTTAAAACAACACACGCCGATTTGGAATGCGTGGGCGAATCCGGAAGGCGAACTTGGACCGATTTATGGCTATCAATGGAGAAAATGGCCAAATTTTACTTGTGATGAGAAAACCGGCGCGTGCGAAAAAACCCACATCGACCAGATTCAAAGTGCAATCGATACGATAAAAAATAATCCAAATTCGCGCAGAATTATCGTGAGCGCGTGGAATGTTGCCGATGTTGATCGAATGGCGCTGCCGCCGTGCCACCTGCTTTTTCAATTTTACGTCATGCGAGCGCACGGCGCGAGCGCGCAGGCCGAACAAGGATCTGGCTCTGCCAGTCCGCGCGAGGCCGATCTTAAAAAAATGGGCGGGCGACTGGATTGCCAGCTTTATCAGCGCAGCGCCGATGTGGCGCTTGGCGTGCCTTTTAACATCGCAAGTTACGCCGCGTTGATGACGATGGTGGCGCAGGAATGCGGACTTGTTCCCGGCGTTTTCACTCACACCCTTGGCGATGCGCACATTTACCTTAACCACGTTGAAGGACTGCGCGAGCAGCTGAAACGCGAGCCGTATTCAAGGCCAACGCTGACTGTTTCCAAAAAACCTTTCCGGGACCTGAAATTCGAGGATTTTAAGATAGAAAATTACACTCACCATCCTTTTATAAAATTTAAAGTGGCGGTATGAATTTTTCAATTATTGCAGCAGTGGACGAAAAAAACGGCATTGGAATAAAGGGGAAATTGCCGTGGCGGCTTTCTAAAGATTTGGCGTATTTTCAGGACATCACAACGGACAGCGGCAAAAATGCCGTGATTATGGGCAGAACAACTTGGGAATCTTTGCCAAAAGGAAGCAGGCCGCTAAAAAACAGACTGAATATTGTCTTGACGCGAAATTCCGACATTCAACTGCCGGAAGGCGTTTTTAAGGCAGACTCAATTGACGCCGCCCTGGCTTTGGCAAAAGGAAAAAACGCGGAGCAAGTTTTTGTAATCGGCGGCGCGCAAGTTTATGCGCAAGCCATTGAAAATCCAAATTGCACGCGCATTTATTTGACCCAAGTTTTCGGCGACTTTAAGTGCGACACATTTTTCCCGAAATTCGACCCGACAAAATTCGAGAAAACCGCCGAATCGGAATTGCACGAAGAGGCGGACGTAAAGTTCGTGTTCACAAAATACAGAAAAGCGCGGTAATTTATCTTTTCGCGCCGGTTGGCCTATGCCTTGGCGACTTGGTTTGCGAATCGTTTTGCCTGCCGTTCAACGTCGTTGCATTGCAAAGAGAATTTCCAACCGCCGCTCCAATTCCAGCAATTAAAATTCCAACAACCGCTAATCTTCTCCCGACTTCATACTTTTTTTAACGTTTTTAAAAACGGGATGGCTAATTGATGGGAAAAAGTCGTAAAAGGTTCTGGAAAGTCCAATGTAGTGCCTAGCTAGAAGATTCATTTGACTTTTAAATTTTGAGGGATATTAT
>JACRID010000021.1 GCA_016220145.1 Candidatus Peregrinibacteria bacterium | reverse complement strand
TTTATTGGTAATTTTCGGATAATGACCTCTTGTGGACAAGTTTTGTTGCTCATACGATTGTGCAAAAATGATAGATAAAATTGTTAACGCACTTTATCCTCATTTTAGCACAATTGTGCGAGTAACGCACTATGAATTCTATGAAAAAATACACCATCGCAGTCGTGGGCTTGTGGCATTTGGGTGAAATATTTTCAGCTGGGTTAGCTGATCTCGGGCATACGGTAATTGGTATTGATAGCGATAAAAAAATTGTTGCCAATTTTCAAAAAGGCATTCCTCCGCTAGCCGAGCGCGGTCTTGCCGATCTGATTAAAAAAAATACTGACAAAAAACGGCTCTCATTTAGCGCTAAGCTGGAGGAACTAAAAAATTGTGACATTGTTTGGCTTGCTTTTGATACTCCCGTGACTAAACACGACGAAGTGGATTTAAAACCAATTTGGGATTTTTTTAAACTTGCCATTCCATTATTTAAACAAAATTCTCTGATTGCTATTTCAAGTCAGATTCCTGTAGGGAGCTGTCAAAAAATTCAGAAATTTATCAACGAGAAGCGTCCAAAGTTAGCTTTTGATTTAGCCTATGTGCCGGAAAATTTGCAACTGGGACAGGCGGTAAAAAGTTTTTTTGAACCGAAAAAAATTGTGGTGGGGGCGGCGAAGAAGACAGTAATCAAAAAAATAGAAGAAATTTTTGCGCCTCTTCATACCGTTATTTTACCCATGAAAATTGCCTCGGCAGAATTAAGTAAACACGCATTGAATTCATTTTTGGCCACGTCGCTCAGTTTCATTTACGATATTGCCGATGTCGCCAAGGCCTACGGAGCAGATATAGTAGAAGTCACACGGGCGTTGCGTTCTGATGAGCGGATTGGACAAAAGGCATATCTTGATGCGAGTATTGGTTTTTCCGGTGGCACCTTAGCCAGGGATCTAAGAATTTTGCTCAAGAAAGCGGATGAGGTACAGATTGATCTGCCTGTTATCTCTGGCGTATTCAAAAAAAATAAAGTTCGACGCGATTTGGCAGTCAAGTATCTCACAGAACATTTGGGGAGCTTACAAGGAAAGAAAATCGCTGTTTTTGGATTTACCTATAAATCTGGCACCGCAACGTTACGTCGTGCCTTGGCTTTGGAAATAATTCCAAAATTGCTGACGGCCGGCGCTATTGTTCGTGTTCATGATCCAATGGCTGATCCCGAGGAAGTAAAGAAAGCTTTATCTGTGAAGTTTTTTGCTAACCCCTATAATTGTGCAAAAGACTGTCATGCGGTGATGATTATCACCAATTGGCTCGAATTTAAGAAATTAAATTTAAAAAAACTCAAATTGTGTTTAAAATCACCCTTTCTTTTTTTTGACACTCGTAATTTTTTCTATGATCAAGAAAAATCAATTCGTCGTGTAGGCTTCACTTACATTGGTATCGGACATTAATGCGGATAACGCGTGCTTGACAGTGAGCAATTTTTTATCTAAAATTCGCTTATAATTGGCAATGATGAAGAAATGAGATTTTAAGCTCATTTCAACCAAGTGAACCAATTTTGAATTTTGTTTACACCCAGAGTAATTGAACCTATGATTTCTATCGTAATTCCGGTATATAATGAAGCAGAAAATATGGTTTTGTTGCACCAAAAAATACGTGAAGCAATGGAAAGAATTGGTGAAAAATACGAAATCATTTTTGTTGATGATGGATCAACTGACACTACTGTTGAAAAGTTAAGAACTCTGACGGGGATTAAAATCTTAATTCTTTCCATGGATTTTGGGCAAACTTCGGCATTGGACGCCGGTATTCACGAGGCCGAAGGAGAAATTATCATTACCATGGATGGTGATCTGCAAAACGATCCGGCTGACATTCCTAAGTTAATCAGTAAAATTCGTGAGGGTTACGACGTGGTGTCCGGCTGGCGCCAAGAACGTAATGACTCTTGGGGACGAAGATCGCTGTCGCGTTTGGCCAACTGGCTTACTGCCAAGATGACGGGTCTTTATTTGCATGATTCGGCATGCGCTTTGAAAGCTTATCGTAATGAAGTGGTTACCTCTATTCATCTGTACGGCGAGATGCATGTATTTTTGCCTGCTTTTTTATATAGTCGTGGCGCTAAGGTTGCGGAAATTCCCGTTATTCATCACGCGAGGAAGTTTGGTGTTTCCAAGCATTACTTCATGAAAGCAGTGAAAGACATTTTTGATCTTTTGACTATTAAATTTTTGGCTAGTTTAAGCGGACGACCGTTAATTTTTTTTGGCGGACTCGGTTTGGGTTCGTTTTTTTTAGGAGTGCTAACTGCCGCAGTAGCGATTTACCTGAAGTTGGAGGCGCTGCGCAACTTTGGGCAGACACCACTGCCAATTTTAAGCATCTTTTTTGTTTTATCGGGAATTTTGTTTTTTATGTTGGGATTTTTGGCCGAGTTGATCCTGCGGATTTATTTTGAAACAAACAAAAAGACGCCTTATATTATTAGAGAAAAGATAGTAACATAATCTATGAAAGCAGTTATCTTAGCTGCAGGTAATGGAAAACGAATGCGGCCTTTTACATTGTCCAAACCGAAGGCACTTCTTGTTATAGGAGATAAGACAATTTTAGAATATATTTTTGATGCCTTTACTCCTGAAATTGATGATGTATATATTGTGATAAGGTATTTAGGAAACCAAATACGAAATTTTGTAGAAAAAAAGTTTCCTGATAAAAAAATTCATTTTGTAGAGGGTTCTGATAAAGGTAGTGCTTATAGCTTGCTCGCGGTGAAACCGTTTATTGATTTGGAAGAAAGTTTTATGATTATTAACGGAGATGATCTTCCTACAAAACAAGAAGTACAAAACTGTTTAAAGTATAAAAATTGTATCTTAGTGTGTCAGTCGGATCAACCTGAGAGTTGTGGTATAATTGAATTCAATAAAAATGGTACCATTAAACATATTTTAGAGAAACCATTTCAACCACTCTCAAAAATGGCTGTTGGAGGTATCATTGTCGTAAGTGGTAAAATTTTAGATTATCATCCCAAACCATCATTAGTTAATGGTGAATTTTTTGTTACTTCCCTTCTTAATCAATATATAAAAGATATAGATGTCTATCCTGTCTATACCGGTGCGTGCAGGCAATTTAGTTCTCCTGAAGATATAAAAGGAATTGAAGATATAATAAAACAACGATTATGATTTTGACCCGTACTCCATTTCGATTGCCGCTTGGTGGTGGTTCAACAGATTTACCCGCTTATTATGAAAAGTACGGTGGTTTTATTTTTTCTGTAACCATTAATCTATATATGTATATTGGTTTGAATCGTCCTCCTGCGGATGATTTGATTCGTCTTAAATATCATGAAAGTGAGGAGGTAAAGAGGATTACTGATTTACGCAATAATATAGCTCGCGCCGCTCTACAGCGCACGGGAATTGCGAAAATGATTGAGATTGCGTCTATGGCTGATATTTGCTATGGTACAGGATTGGGCAGTTCAGCGAGTTACCTTGTAGGGTTGCTTAATGCCCTTCACACACTAAAAGGTGAAAATATTTCACGATGGCAATTGGCTGAAGAAGCTTTTGAGATCGCCACTGAAGATCTTGGGCTTCCAGATGGCAAACAAGATTTTTATCTGGCAGCATTTGGTAATTTTTGTGTGCTGAATATTGATCCAAGCGGTCTCGTTACGGTTTCACCTGCTAATATTACTAGATCTACTCAAGAGCAGTTTGAACGACAGACTTTGCTATTCTACACAGGTATCAGTCGTTCCAGTGTTGATATATTACAAGAACAACAAAATGTACTTCGTCAAAATCAGACGAGTGCAATAGAACTTAAGCACCAAACCAAGAAAATTGGTCAAGAAATTTTTACATCATTTGAGCAAGGCAATCTTGATCAATTTGGTGGTCTGATGGATCTTCATTGGAATCTTAAGCGACAAATGTCTGCACACATGACGAATGACCATTTTGAGGAGATTTATAAAGAAGCGAAAATAAAAGGAGCTTTGGGTGGAAAAATAGTGGGTGCGGGTGGTGGCGGTTTTTTCTTACTATATTGCCGTGATGGTTCGCAGAATGCGGTACGGAGTGTTTTTGTTAATCAGGGTATGCGGGAAATTTTTTACCGTGTTGATGCGGGCGGAACACAAGTTATACTCCATCGTCCGCGGGCAATGAATACCATATGAAGTTACAAAATAGACGAGCAATTATTACCGGTGGTACCGGTGTTATAGGCAAAACGATTGCAAGATTTTTTGTTCGCGAGGGGTGCCGTGTTCTATTAAGCGGACGTTCAATTGAAAAATTGAATGCAATAAAAAAAGAACTTAATTCGCCGTTGATTGAAATATATCCGGCGGATGTATCTGAAATTAAAGATATTCAAAAATTGATGCAAGAAGCAGGCAGAATATTTTCAGCAGTTGATATTTTGGTTACGGCCGCGGGGGTCTATGGTGAGATAGGTTCGCTCGAGCAATGTAATGCTGAACGATGGTTTGAAGCTGTTACAATAAATCTCTTAGGGACTGTTTATGCAATTAAATATGCTTTACCTTTATTGAAAGAAGGAACGAACGCAAAAATTATTACCTTTGCGGGCGGAGGAGATGGTCCGCTGGAAAATTTTTCCGCGTATGCAAGTTCTAAGGGAGCTGTTTTGAGATTCACGGAAACAATGGCTACCGAGCTTCAAGATTATCGTATTTCTATCAATTCTATCTCTCCTGGATTGGTTTCTTCAGGGTTCACAAAAGAATTAATTAAAGCTGGTCCTGAACGGAGCGGAAGACAAAAATATGAAGAAGCACTGCAACAAGTGGCTGGTAGTGGTGTTATCATATCCCCGGAGAAAGCCGCCGTTTTGGCTGTGTTTTTAGCTTCCGAAGAATCCAATGGCCTTACAGGTAAAAATATCAGCGCGGTGTGGGATAATTGGCAAGATATTCCTAAGCATATAAAAGAAATTCAAACGTCTGACATTTACAATTGGCGGCGTATAAAACCTAAAGATCGCGGTTATGACTGGTAAAATTTCTTTCGCTCTTATTGGTGCGGGTGGCATGGGCGCACGATGGGTGCGTGCCATGAAACAAACACATGGAATTAATGTTCGCGCCGTGGTGGATGTTGATAGTAAAAAAGCAAAAAGGTTGGCGAGTAATTTTAGACAATGTGAATCACTTGCTGATTGGCAAGATCTTCTTTTGCGATCGGATATTGATGCGGTTGTGGTGGTAACCCCGCATCGTTTTTTAGCGCCAATTTCCCACGCATTCTTGCGGAAGGGCGTGCATGTGCTTTCAGAAAAACCGGGAGGAGTGCGTTCTACCGAGATCACACAAGGGGTGGCGCTCGCTAAAAAACACGGCGTACGATATATGGTGGGCTTTAATCATCGTTTTCATCCTTCGTTTTTATTAGCGCGTACATTTATTGAGCAGGGGAAAATAGGGGAATTGATGTTCATTCGAGCGAGATATGGTTTTGGCGGCCGTGTGGGATATCAAAAAGAATGGAGAATGCACAGGAAGTTTTCCGGCGGAGGAGAGCTTATTGACCAAGGAGTGCATATGATAGATATGGTCCGGTCATTTTTGGGGGACATTACTTCCGTAGCGGGCTTTGCTGAAGATGTATACTGGCATGCCGGTGTAGATGATAATGCAATGTTGGTTATGCGTAGTAAGAAAAAACAATTGGCTTCTATCCATGTGAGCTGGTCCAATTGGAGGCCGATTCATAATTTTGAAATTTTTGGCACAAAAGGATATGTGAGTATTGAAGGATTAGGAAAAAAATATGGCGGCACGGAAAAAGTAATTTTGGGAAAACGCAATCCAAAATATATTGATCATCCAATAGAGCGTGAATGTATCTGTAATCCAGATGCGGACGCATCTTTGATAAAAGAATTGCAAGAATTTATTGCAGCCATTAAAGAAAAAAGAAATCCTGTGCCGAATGCAGCCGATGCGTATGAGGTTTTAAAAATAGTGGAGAAAATATATGGTAGAAAATAATACGTTCAAAAAAATTTTGGTGACCGGTGGCGCAGGATTTATCGGTTCGCATGTGGTAGATGAACTGCTTTCTTCCGGCTATAGCGTTCGTGTGATGGATAATCTTGGTTCGCCTACCCATGACGGCACGATCCCCGAGTGGTTGGCTAAAAAAGCGGAATTTATAAAAGGCGACGTGCGGAATAAAGATGATTGGCGCCGCGCGCTTGAAGGAGTTGATTCAGTGATTCACCTTGCGGCGTATATGGATTTTCATTTGGACTTTAGCGACTATATTCGCACCAATATTGAAAGTGTGGCGTTGTTGTTTGAATTGATTGTGGTAGAAAAATTTCCCATTAAAAAAATTGTAATGGCGTCTTCGCAATCCGTATATGGCGAGGGGCAATATGTATGTGTCACGCATGGAACGGGTTACTACGCGCCTCGCACGGAAGAGCAATTAGCACGCCATGAATGGGAACAGGTATGTCCGGTATGCCGCATGACAGTGGAGTCGGTGGCAGAAAAAGAAACCGATCAATTGAAACCGCTCATCCCCTACGGTATTTCTAAACTTTCGGCCGAGCAATTACTTTTTGCATTAGGGAAACTCTATAATGTCCCCAGTGTGGCGTTACGCTTTAGCATTGTACTTGGGCCTCGCCAATCTTTTAGGCACTATTACTCTGGAGCTTTGCGTTCTTTCGCGGTAAATGTTTTGAGCGATGAACCAATTCAAATGAATGAGGATGGCAGACAGATACGGGATTTTGTACATGTAAAAGATGTTGCGCGTGCGCATCTTACGGTGCTTAATGATCCGCGCGCTAATTTTGAGAGTTTTAATGTGGGAATCGGCATTGGTACGCGCGTACTTGAGCTGGGAAAACTCGTGGCCGAGGATGCAAGTGTACCATTTAACCCTTTGCTGAACAATCGTTATCGTGTGGGCGGAGCGCGGCATTCACTGATGGATATAGACAAACTTAAGAGGTTGGGTTGGGAGCCGCTGTATTCTTTGAGTGATGCGGTTCATGATTACTTGGAATGGGTAAGGCAATTTGGGGATTTGAGCCAATATCTCAAGAAGACCGAAGATCAGATGCGTGAACAAGGGATACAAAAAACGTTTTAAGCTATTATTATAAAGTCGAAGTTACGGAGTTTTTTGAGGCTGTGTGGTTTCTCGCGTATAGGGATTGAAATTTAAATTGAAATAGTTTATACTTTTCTATACAGTAAATAGTGACATCCTTTGATTATGTTTTTGGACTTTAAAAAGCATATTTCGGTTATACCTGATTGGCCCAGCAAAGGGATAATAACGTATGATATAGCTCCAATTCTACATGATTCAAGGTTATTTCATGAGCTTATTGAACAGTTGTCTGGACCTTATAAAAATCAGAAAATAGATACTGTTATTGGCATTGAAGCAAGAGGTTTTATTTTGGCAGGCGCATTGGCAAATCAGTTAGGATCAGGTATGGTATTGATAAGGAAAAAAGGTAAAACACCGCCACCGACCATATCACAGGAATATAGTTTTGAATATGCTTCATATGTGATGGAAGTTGCGGGAAACATTTTGCAGCCCAATGAACAAGTGGTATTGGTAGATGATATTTTGGCAACAGGTGGGACAATGGCTGCCGCCGTGAAATTAATTAATAAAATCGGTTCAAAAATTATAGGAATATCATGTGCAGTTGAGATGGAAAGTATGGCAGGCCGCGATCGCTTAAAAGGACAAAAAATTTATAGCAGTATCATTTATACTTGAAAAATGTATGTCAGAAGACACCATACAACTTTCCTACGCGGCGGCATTTTTATCGCAGGTGCAAGATCTAAGCTCAGTGCTTAAAGTATCGTGTAGTCAGACATTGGATCAAGCAATTGACTTGTTATTTGAAGCGTGGAAAGACGGCAAGTGGGTATATGTGATGGGAAATGGTGGATCAGCGTCTACCGCAACTCATCTTGCGGCAGATTTGGCTAAAACCATTTGTCCGACTCCCGAGGATAGAGGTTTAAGAACATTGGCACTGGCTGATAATATACCGCTCGTCAGCGCACTCGTAAACGATTGGGGCTGGGAGAATGTATATGTCAACCAGCTTTCAACATATTATGTGTCTGGCGGCGTGGGTATTGCTTTTAGCGTACACGGCGGAAGCGGAAAAGACATAGCAGGCAACTGGTCGCAGAATCTTATGAAGGGGTTGCAATACATTAAAGACCGTGGAGGAAAAACTATCGGATTTTCTGGCTTTGACGGAGGACCAATGAAAGACCTTGTTGATTTATCAATCGTTGTACCGGCAAACTCAACACCTCTCGTGGAAGGTTTTCATGTCGTATTGCACCATTTGATTGTGTTTGGATTGAAAGAAAAAATTGTCAAGTATAAAAATAGCGGAGTATATGACCACGCCAAGGCGAGCAATTTTTCTTGACCGCGATGGTGTCTTGAATGAGGTTATTGACCGTGGTGACAATTATTTTGTTCAAGAAAAAAAAGTAAAGTGGACCGCACCGTGGACATATAGTGAATTTCATTTAAAACCGGAGGTTAGTGGGGCTTTGCAGGCTTTTCGTGACGCGGGGTATATAGTGATCCTTGCCACTAACCAGCCTGATATGGCATACGGAACTATGACGCGCGAAGATCATGAGCGCATTATGGCCGATGTGCGCATATTGCCTTTGGATGATATATTTGTGTGCGAACATGGACGAGATAATGGGTGTGAATGTAAAAAACCGAAACCCGGCATGCTGCTTGCCGCGGCAGAGAAGTGGAATATAGACTTGACTCAATCATATATGATAGGTGATACCGAAAGTGATATTATCGCTGGTAGGGCGGCTGGGTGTAAGGTGGTTTTTGTGGAGGATGGCAGAAACAGTGAAATTGAAACGGAGTATCGTGTGAAAACTTTGACGGAATTTAGTAAAATATTAATAGACACGGAGCGAATATGAAAATTTTTATTGATAGCGCCAATCTTACGGATGTGGAAGAGGGATTACAACGCGGTTTTGCAAAAGGCATTACGACTAATCCCTCTCTGCTTGCAAAAGAACCAAAGTCATCTTTTGAAGGTCATGTTAATAAAATTTTGGATTTAATTAAAAAATATCAGCCAGGGATTCATTTGAGCATTGAAGTATTTTCTCGCGATCCCGAAGAGATACTTAAGCAAGCGCAGCAGTTTGTCAAACTCTTTAATTATCCGCAATTGAGCATTAAGGTGCAGGTCGGATGGAACGAACTGGAAACGATTAAAAAGTTAAGTGATGCGGGTATTTCAGTCAATTGCACTGCATGCATGGATATCACACAAGCGCTGATGGCAGCTCACGCCGGCGCTCGCTATGTGAGTCTATTTTGGGGGAGGATTCGCGATGGAAAAACAGATGAAGCCACGTCTGTAGAAAGAGAAGATATTCTTAAGAGAAAAGTTTTAGATGCTACAGATTTTGACCCGGCCTTTGCGGTTAGATCTGTGCGGCAATTTATTGATCAAAATCATATCAATTCAGAGATTATTGTGGGCAGTATTAGATCGGTAGTGGATATTCGCGATGCGGGTCTCGCCGGCGCTCACATTGTTACCGTACCGCCCAAATTTTTTCCTGACATGATGCGACATTTTAAAACTGATCAAGTGGTTAATCAGTTTTTGACAGAGTTTCAGCAATGGATTTCTTAAAATCGGTATATGATACACGCCGATTATTGTAAACAGTTCATACCAGAAGGTGGTATAGTTTTAGATGTTGGATCCGGTCGGGGAAAATTTTTAAGTGTAATGGCAAGTTTAGGGTTTAAGGCATACGGTGTGGAAATAAACTCGGCCTATATAACGGAATCAGAAAATCGTGCTAAATCTGAAGGCGTATTAATTAAAGTAGTTCAGGGTAGAGGAGAGAAATTGCCATTTCTCGATAATCAATTGGATTTTATTAATTGTTCTGAAGTCACCGAACATGTGGAAAATCCGTTTCAGGTTTGTAGGGAGATTTTTCGTGTCTTGAAGAATAATAGGAAGTGTTATATCAGTTTTCATAATCGTTTCGGCATATATGATTACCACTATCATCTTTTTGGTATTAATTGTATACCCCGATGTTGGACGGAAAAAATTTTAAAAATATTGGGTAAACAAAAGTCAGACAATGGCGTGGGACATCAAAAATTAGTAACAATGCATTACTTTACATATCGTGCAATTGCAAAAGATTTGAAGAATATTGGATTTATAGTGAAAGATATCAGAGAAGAGAAAATTAAACGAAGATATGGGGGAGTTAGGAGTTTTATACTTTGTTTTTATTGGTTGTTAAGACCATTTTATTTCAATACCTTTCATTTACTTTTAGAAAAAAGATGACTATACATCGTCTGCACGTTTGGTTATTACAAAAATGTCGGGACCATATGTGGGGCATTGCAGGATCTTTTTTAGTCGGTCTTATTTGTGTGTTACCACAAATTTTTTTTATTTTTTCTCTTGGTTCTGAATATCACGGCATACATTTTTTTGCTACACCGAATGAAGAAGTTTATCTTGCTATCATGCAAAAAATTTCCGAGGGACATCTTTTGGCCGCTTCTTTTCCTTTTTATGAGTACAAAAATAACTTACCGCTTTTGCCGCCTACCATACCATTACTGTATGTTTTTGTCAGTAGATTATTGCATATATCACTTGTAAATACATTGATCGTCAGCAAATTTTTTTTGCCGGCGATATTATTTTTTTTGGTTTATTTATTTACTCATCAATTACTTGTATTTGACACAAAAAATACTAGATTAAGCAAGTTGGTAGCCGTAACCACAGGTACTCTCGTGACCCTAGGTTTTGATCTTGTTGATTACCATAGCATTTGGAAAATTTTGACAGGAAAATTTTCCATTACTGGATTTTTGATTTGGACACGTCCTGTCAATCCGATTTCTGGTATTATTTTACTCTATGTTTTTCTTTTGAGCCTCTGGATGCTTATTACAAAGAGAAAAAAGATTAATATACTTATAGCCGCTGTAACTCTAGCGTTTATGATGGCTAGTTATTTTTTTAGTTGGAGTATTGCCCTCACTATAATTGGTATCCTTGGTTTGCGTGCGCTTTTTAGCCGTGATTTTAAATTAGCTAAATATTTTGGTCTAGTTGTGATTTTAGCTTTATTTTTTTCATCACCTTATTGGTTTATGGTGTGGCGCGCATCTCATATTCCATGGTACGCTGAAGCATCTGCACGAATCGGCCTATTCATGACTCATACGCCGCACGTAAATAAATTTTTATTTGCAGTTTCAATTTTTTTTACATTTTCGTCAGTAATTTATTATATGCGAAATAAAGTATATAAAAGTTTTCCGGAATGGTGGTGGTTTTGTTTTTCTTTACTTTTGAGTTCTTTTATTGTGTATAATCAACAGATTTTAACAGGAAGAGAAATCTGGTATTATCACTATGTATTTTTTACTATTCCGCTTGGGTATACGGTCATCATACTTACTTTGTGGTATTTTGTAAAGCCAAAAAAACAATTGATGTATGTGATAGTAATCTTTTTGTTTGTAGCGGCTTTTTCACTAGGTATTTACACGCAAGTTTCAGCATATAAAACACGTTTCAATTTTTTTGCTTCTCTCCAAAAGTTTAGTCCAGTTTTTGATTTTTTAAATAAAAGTATGTTCGGGAATTGTGTAGTCCTCTCCATAGATAGTGATGGTTTTTGGGATGAGTTGATACCTGCTTTTACTCATTGTGACACATATATTTCTGGGGAGAGGACATCAGTTATAGCGCCTCCGGAACGATTTTATCATAATTATATGGTCTTGTTACGATTGCGCGGAGTTACAGTTGAAGGCATTGAGGATTATTTAAAATTACATCATGCTGAAGCAGAAGGTTATCTTTATTATCAATTACAATATACTTTAGGATATCACGATGTGCGATTGAACAGCTTATTAGCTAGATTGCCTAATGATTATAAAATTTTTTTGAAAAACGATTTTTATCAAGAATTAAAAAAATATCGTGTTGATTATCTGTTATCTGATGGGCCGCTTATGTCATCTGTGGTAAAATCATTGCCTCCTCTTAAAAAAGTTTTTTCGGCTCATAATATCGATATCTTTGTGTTTCAGTAATTAAAAAACGAGATAGGGTTATCTCGTTATGAAGATTGGTTGGAAAGAAAGAAAATTACTCCGCTAGACGTGGGTCACGAATTTCTCTTTCTTTTCTTTGACGTTTGTAATCGGTTGTATTCACGGTTTCCCATGCCCAGTCACGTAGCTCCACAATTCTTCTTGGTGAAACCTTCGTGTTTTGCATGACAGCATTTTTCCAGTTCATCGCATCCGTGTCAAACGATGTCGATAAATAGCCCCCAGCAATTGCTTGACGATAGAGTTTGCTACCAGGGAAAGGAATTGGGATGAAGAATGTGATGTAGGGAGTACCTGCATCAATGAGCCGTTGAGCGAGTTCTACGGTCAGTTTCATTTCTTCTTCCGTCTCGTCAGGAAATCCTATCATCATGTTGATGGGGCAGGCAATACCTATCCTAACCGCTTCCCGAACAAGTTCTAACACGTTCAACTTATCCAGTCGAAGTTTGGCGGACGCATACGTGTCGAGTATGCGTTGACTCCCTGACTCCACTGGGAATACAATTTCGTCAAATCCAGCCGCTTTCATGATCTCCATATACTCAACGTCCGGTTGGAGCCGTCCACCTGAAGTAGGGATGCTGAAATGGACGAGGTTGACGCCATTCACGTCACTGATTTTCATCCCCATACCGTTGAGCCGATGGAAGAGATCTTTGATTCGCGGTTTTTTTGCGAGGAGGCTGTCATCCTCTATGTAAAGGTGTGTTACACCAAATGTTCTGAGTATCTCTACCTCTTCCATGACGCGGTCAATGGATTTAAGGCGTAGGAAACCGATACCACCAGTTTGAGCATCAGCCTCTTTCTCGTCGCTGATGTGGCAATATTCACACCGGAACGGGCAACCACGGGATGTCATTATGGGCGCATATCGACGACGTTTCCCTGGTGTGATGCTCCCATGAGGAGAGTTTATGTCGTCATATTTTTCAAAAGGGAGGAGATCCCATGCAGGGAAAGGCAAATCATTGAGGTTTGTCAGGATCGTATCAGGTGCCACAGGGTTTGTGATATGTACTCCATTACGCACCCATGTAATGCCGCCGACTCCTTCAAATGACGTATTTTTCTGCCACGCTTTGACTATCTTGGAGATGATGGTGTCTCCTTCAGTGAGCACAATGACATCGACGAATCCGCTTGAGAGAAAGCGGTCGCTCAACGCACGGGCATTGACGCCACCTGCGATGACCAAAGTCTCAGGGTCGATATCCTTGGCGTTTTTTGCGACTTCCAGTGCCATGCGGGTTTGTGGAGTAAAATTGCTGTTGATCCCCACAATATCATAGCTTTCGCATGCAAGGTGTTCACGCAAACGCGCAGGTGACATACCGATACGCGTCAAACCATTGGATTGTAGAACCCGTCGGAAGAACGTTTCACGAAGACTGTCCTCCTTTGATCCTACTGACACATCAAGCAGATCAACATGAAATCCCTCTCTACGAAGTGCTCCAACGAGGTAAAGCAAACCAAGGGAACCATCGGGTCGCGGAATTTCAATTGACATCAACTGATTTGCAGGATAGGCAAGCAGAATTTTTGGATTTGTTCTTGACATGGTGAATTTCTCCTTGGGTTGTGAAGAACTAAAGAAATTATGCAGTATTTACTTAAGAAAGTCAATACAAGTCTCATATACAAGATTTTAAGGGCTTATGTTGACAAATATATAGTTTTTTATTAAAATAAAGCAGATAGAAGCATAATTTTTATACACTTTATGAAAGCGGTTATTTTAGCTGCTGGAGTGGGAAAACGAATGTTGCCTCTTACTTTGAAAGTGCCGAAATCATTATTAAGAATAAATGGTAGAACGGTTCTTGATTATATTTTTGAAGCGCTTCCTCAAGAGGTAGATAGTGTAGTAATAGTTGTTGGTTATCTTAAGAAGAAAATTCAGCAACATCTAGGAATGAAGTTTCAAGGCAGACCGATCCGTTATGTGGTTCAAAATATTTTAGATGGATCAGCAAAGGCTTTATTTTGTTGCAAAGATTTATTTTTACCCAACGAACGTTTTTTGTTGATATATGGGGACGAACTGCCTACACAGAAAGAAGTGATTGACTGCGCGGCGAAGGAGTTTAGTTGGCTTTGTTGCCCGGCAGAGAATCCTCATCAATCGGGGATCGCCACAATTGCATCAGATGGAAAGATATTAGAGGTAATAGAAAAACCAAAATTTCCGGTTTCCAATATGTCAGCGGCGGGTATTATGATGATAAATAGTGACATTTTTAATTATGAGCCGATTCAACATCCGAATGGTGAGTATTATTTATCTTCTCTTATGCGACAATTTATTAAAGAGCATGATGTATATGCGGTGCATAGTCGTATGCGACCCGCATTTATTTCTCCTGATGAACTAGAAAAAATTACTTTTGATCAATTTGGAGTACTTATGAAACAAAATTAAATTTCTATGATTTCAGTTATTTTTCCTGTTTATAATGAAGAAGTGATGATAGAAGAGCTACATCGACGTCTAGTGGCTGTATTATCAACTCTCAAAGAACCTTTTGAGATTATTGCAGTTGATGACGGCTCTACCGATAAATCTCGAGAGAAACTCATGGCTCTTGCTCCAATTACCCTTGTCATGTTTTCTCGTAATTTTGGGCAAAATGCGGCGCTTGACGCAGGTTTTCAAGTGGCTATTGGTGATATTGTTATTACTATTGATAGTGATTTGCAAAATGCCCCCGAGGATATTCCAAAATTAGTAGAGAAACTAAAGAATGGTTATGGTACGGTCGTAGGATGGCGAAAGAAGCGCCATGATGTAATGAGGCGTAGACTTTTTTCCGCTTTAGCCAACTGGCTCATAAGTAAAGTGACAGGTATTCCACTCCATGATTTTAGCTGTGCTCTCAAAGGTTATCGGCGAGAATTTATAGATGGAGTTCAATTATTGGGGGAAACTTTTATTTTTATGCCTGTCTTTGCTCATGATAGAGGCGCTAAGGTAGCAGAGGTAGAAATACGGCATAATCCGCGTTTGAGTGGAGTTTCTAAGCATCATATTGGAGAAATGATTTATGTCTTGTTCGATCTACTAAGTGTTAAATTTCTTTTGAACTATTTTGCCAAACCTCTGCGCTTCTTTGGCAGCCTCGCTTTGTTTTTCTTGATTCTCGGCATAGGTTCTTTTGGAACGGCAGTCGTTCTCAAACTGCTTCATATCAAGAATCTTAGTGTTACTCCGCTCCCTCTTATCGGCACCATGCTTACCATTTTGGCTGTACTCATTTTTATTCTTGGTTTTATTACCGAGATTTTGCTCCGTATTTATTATTCTAATAAAGAGAACACCCAGTATATGATTTATGAAGTCGTCAAAAATAAATAAACCAAGTATACTTTTGGTCGGAGCAGGTTCTTTTGGTTGGAATCATTTGCTTGTTTGGCGGCGATTAGCTCGTCAAGGATTAATTTTGTTTACGGGAGTGGTAGAGAAAAATTCACATATTCGTAAAAAATTAAAACATATTAAGATTCCAGTTTTTAAAGAATTGACGCCCGATCTTCTTGCAAATGTTAGCGCAGTAGATATTGTGACGCCTCCTTCCACTCATTATGCCATTGCTCAGAAGAGTCTGATTTATACTCATGTCTTTTTGGAAAAACCAATGGCGCTTTTTTCTTTGGATGCGCGTAAACTCAATGGATTGGCTAAAAAGTACCAACGTCATCTTATGATTGGGCATATTTATCGTTTTAATGGCGCTATTCAAAAATTGAAAGAGCTGTTGACAACGAGCGATACCAAACCATTTTTTTTTGAGTGCACTTTTATTGATTCACCGCATCAATTACCAGCTGATTGTGGGATTTTGTTTTCTGATTTACATGCTTTTGATATTTTGGATTATCTTTTGGATAGTACACCAAAATTAGGATATGCGACTCTATTTAAAAACAAGATCCGTCCTCACTTTGAAATTGATGCGACCGTTCTATTACATTATGCTAAAGAGTTTGATGTGACCGTAAAATTAAGTTGGAGAGGAATAATAAAGACGCGTTTAATGAATATATGGTTTCCCGATAAAAAAATTGTTGTTGATTTTATAAAGCAAACCATAACAGTGTTTACTTCAAAGGAGGTAAGAAAATTTAATTGTGCCAAAAAAAATAGACCGCTTGATTTGGAGCTTATTGATTTTATAGATATATTAAAAAATAAAAAAATAAAATTTCCTGATGGATCTGTTGGATTGAGGATTATCAGAATAGTCGAACAATTATACCTTTCTGCTCAAAAAAAACAACAAATCAAGTTTTTTCCTGATAAAATTATATGAAGAGGTCTCGCGTAGCAATTATTGGTGCTGGTATCTTTGGTGTAAGTTGTGCTTTGGAGTTAAGCGCTTTCTGTGATGTGACCTTATTTGATCAGAATGATGCTGTTTTGATGGGGGGCACTTATCGAAATCAATATCGTCATCATTATGGTTATCATTATCCTCGTAGTCCTGAAACAGTCATACAATGCCAAAATGCGGAACAGGATTTCAAAAAGGTATGGGGCAAAAGCATTCGATACTTTCCAGCTTATTATGGTATTGCCCATGAATCAAAAGTAACAGCCAACGATTTTAGACATTTCTGTGAAACATATCATCTACCGTATGAGATTGAATACCCCGCAGTTTCTTTTTTAAATTCCGCAAGTGTGATTGCCTGTTTTAAGACACCAGAACCAGTTTATGATTTTTCAATTTTAAAAAAAATTGCTGAGGCAGAAATTAAGAATAGTCCACATATAAAATTATCCTTAGGCCAAAAAGTCATTGAAGGGGGAGTTTCTTCCTCTGGAACTAAAATCTTTACAGTCAAACTTTCTAGTGGGGATACCCTTGAAGAAAATTTTGATTTTGCTGTTAATGCAACATATGCCAATTATAATATGTTTTGTGAATGGTTTGATTTTGAACATCCAGTGATTGAATTTCGGTTGAAAGAATTAGTAGTGGTAAAATTGCCGACAGTTCAACAACTAGCAATTACTGTAGTTGACGGACCATTTGTAACTATTGTACCATTAAGTGAACCAGGCTATTTTACATTAGGTGATGTTTCGCGTTCTATTCATGATACGTGTCTGTCTTCCGGAGGCATTCCTTGGTCATCTGAAGAAATAGATTTGTCTAAATCACATTTTTATGAAATGAAGAAGTTTAATCCATATTTTATACCTCTTATTTCTCAAGCCGAGTATGTCAAATCTATATTTACCGTTTTACCAATTAGGCCAAATGTGAATGAGACTGATGAACGTCTTACGTCTATCACAAATCATGGTTTAGGTTGCTGGTCAGTGTTTGAAGGTAAAATAGTAACCAGTGTGAGTACTGCTAAAATGGTGGCTAAAACATTGGCTGAGCAAATGCGGTAACGTTTCATGAATTATTGTAATACTAAATTAAACTATTTCATGTCAAAATATGTTATGGTTTAGAGTCGTGCATTTAAAGAATTTGGTTAGGTCATTTTTTTGTGAACACTACTTTATTTTAATAGTTGGACTTTTTTTGTCGTGGTTGGTCGTTGCACCAGTGGCTTTATTTCCATTACTGGAGGGGCAAAACTATCGAGGGATAAATATTGGAATTTTTGGTGATGATGATATTGGTTATTTGGCAAGGGGTAAAGAAATTTTAGAAGGTCATGGTTTGGGAAATTATTTGCTCAATGTGGGGAAAGATGAGCCATCTCCTCAACATATTTATGCGGAGTATTTTTTAGTATGGCCATTGCGTCTTTTGGGTTATCAAAATATTAATATTGTTAAGGTATATACTATTGCGAATTTTTTTGGCATATTTTTTTTAATAGTAGCGATTTATTTTTTTACTTTGCGTCTTGCAGGCAACAAATGGTTAGCTGCCTTGGTAGGATTGTTTGTAATTGGCGGCTATACTTTTGTAATTCAGTATCCGATAAGAGTTTCTCCGTATACTGATCAAATCAATATCTATACGCGCCCCTTAATGCCATACTTCGCTTCTTTATTTTTCTTTATTTTTCTTTATTTTTTATTAAAAAGTTTTGATTCGATTAAAAAATGGCCTGTATTATGTTCCAGTATTGTGTTGGGGACATTATTTTATATCTATCCTTATGCATGGACATTTGCTGTGGCGTTATTAGTAGTGCTTGTGTGTATGTATGTTATAAAAATAGATATTTCAAAATTGAAAAAAATAATTTTTATCGCCACAGTTGGTTTAATTATCGGTTTACCTGTTTTGATACAATTTTTTTTAATAACACATCCTGAATTGGTCAGACAAGTGAATTATTTTAGTGGTTTGACATATGACAGATCTTTTGCACCTTGGAGTAAGATTCTGCTTTTTTCTCTTTTGTTGTGGATGATTTTTTTTATCGTCAGGAAAAATAACCAAAATCGTTATTTTATTTTTTGTCTACTTATTACTGGTATTTTGGTGATGAATCAGCAGGTATTTACCGGTCGTTCAATACAGCCATTGCATTATTTTTGGTATTTTATCATTCCGCTCGTTATTGTAACCGATTTTTCTATGCTCTGGCTTATTTTCCATTGTTATCTGACTCGTTCTTTGAAATCGATACTTTTTTTTAGTCTTTTATTGATGGTGTTTGGCAATACTGTGTTTCGGCAGTACGTTGCATATCTTTATACAAAGGACGTCAGGTTATATGCACAGAATTATGGACCCCTCATTGATGTTTTGAAAAAAGATAGTCAGCCAAAAGCTATTTTGGCCTCGGATATACATATTGGCAGTGTTTTTACCGTTTATACCAATTATGATATGTATTGGTCTTCGGCGTCCAGCCTTTATACCCCTATAGATCGCTTTAAAGATGCTCTATTTGTATATCTTTATTTAAACAGATTGGCAAGAGACAATGCTATAGACTTTTTAGAAAAAAAGGAGAATGGTGGAAAAACTCTCTTCAGTATTTATCATCAAAATGCAACAACCGATCAAAGTTTTGAAATATTCCAAAACCTAGAGTCATTTCTTTCGGGGAGTAAAGATTTTAGTGAATATGACAAACAGCTAGCTCAACATGATCCTGCACTGATAGCTAAGAAAAAGGAAGTGGTATCACAATTAATGGTGGAGTATAAAAAAAATACTTCTACAATAAAAAGTTTTGTGGATATTCTTAGGCGTGGAGGAATAGGTTATATAGTGTGGGATAAAAATATAAATTCCAACTGGGATGTGTCGGTTATCCCTTGCCTTTCTTTATTAATTAATTCTCATAATATATTTCTTTATAGAATTGATTGGGATAACCCAATCTGTAGTCAATCATTAACTCTTTAAATATGGATGATGGCTTTGAAAAAATTGTCATTGTCGGTTTTGGCTGGGTTGGCCAAGCCAATGCGCTTGCGCTCGCACGAATGGGCTACGAGGTTTTTTATTACGATGTTTTGACGCCCCATCAGCATTATGCCGCTCAATATTTCGAACTCTACGAACGTTTGTGTCCATTGAAGACGCCCTTGGAAAAAGACAGTTCCTCCACATGGTATATTGTGTGCATTGGTGATCGCGTTTCAGAGGAAGGCATACAAGATATATCCTTAATTGAACGAGCTCTGGGCATGCTTTCTGAAGCCCGAGGAAAAGTTATTCTACGTTCCACCGTCTTGCCACCCCACTTATCTAATCTCCATTTTCATTATTATTTTCCTGAATTTCTTCATGAGATCAAAGCGGTAGAAGAGTGTTTGAATCCTTATTATTACGTATTGGGTGCAAAGGAAGAACAGCAGTTGCCGAGTTTTCTTAAAGAATGGGAAACTCGTGCGCATAAAGTATTTAAAGGCACGCCGGAGGAAGCATCCCACATAAAATATCTTTCCAACATTTGGAATGCTTTACGAGTTGGCTTTATTAATGAATTTGGCGACAGCATTGCGTTGCCAATAACTGCTACTAGGCGTCAAGAGATTGAACGCGTGTTGGATTTTATATTAGAGCGCAAAAGTTATCTGCGTTATGGCCAAGGGTTTGGAGGCCATTGTTTACCCAAAGATTTGCGTGCTTATACTGCTTTGAAACACAAAGACGGATCTGTGCCATTGCTTCAAGCGTTGCTTGCTTCTAATGCTCGACATGAGGAAATTGTGAAGCAATATCAAACTTTGCCGCAATGGTTTTCTTTTTGGGATTATCAGGGCGGACGTTTGATGTCGGGGGCAACACTGGCGTTATGGTGGAACAAATTGAATACGAATAAAGTAATCCAGCGGTTGCGCCATAATTTACAGCCGATGCGCCGTGCGGCAGAACGAGTCTTGCCAAGTAAGACTCTGTTGGATATTAAGAAAAAGTGGGACAACTTGGCAACAAAGAATGCGTACTATTATGCGAATCCCGATACTAAGAACGGCAGGCAAGTAGATGAGTTTGAAGTCCGACAGACGGGCAAGGAAGATGTGGAAAATTATATACTTTCAGATTCGTTCTTATTAGGGTTGTTGGGTGATCTAAAAGCGAAAATAGTACTCGAAATTGGTTCTGGTGTTGGTCGGATGACTGAATATTTAGCCAAGAGTTTTGGTACGGTATATGGAGTGGATATTTCACCGGTAATGATCGAGGTTGCCAAACGGCGGCTGTTGCATCTTTCTAATATTGTTTTATTTGAGAATGCCGGCAAAGAATTGCCTATAGCTGATAATCAAATTGATTTGATTTTTTCTTATCTCGTGTTTCGTCACTTGCCGAATCGAGCCGTAATTGAAGCGTATGTGCGAGAAACGGCGCGGGTTTTAAAAATTGGAGGAGTTGTTAAAGTGCAGTTGCGCACCGGACCAGAGACCTATCGTTGGCGTTGGTTTCATGGCATTTCGTTTTCGGCAGAGAAAGCGCGCCAGTTGTTTGAACAAGCCGGCTTAATCGTTTTAAAAATTGATAAAGAAAATTCTAAGAGTCTTTGGATTATTGCTAAAAAATCGTAGTTTTTAAAAAAGTATGAAAATTTTAATCACGGGGGGCGCTGGATTTATTGGTTATCATCTAGCCAAACATCTTGTATCAAATACGGAAAATAGTTTGGTTTTAATTGATAATTTACAGCGCGGAAAAATGGATGAGGATTTGAAGATTTTACTGGCTAATTCTCGCGTACAATTTATCCAAGCCGATTTAACTGATCCGGAATTTTACAAGGATATGCCTATCGATTTTGATCACGTATACCATCTCGCGGCAGTCAACGGCACTAAATTATTTTATCAAATGCCACAAGAAGTTCTGCGCATTAATACGTTATCCCTTATTTATATTTTGGAATGGATTCGGTGCTTGGAGAAAAAACCAAAACTGTGTTTTACTTCATCTAATGAAGCGTATGCTGGCGCACTTGAAGCGTTCAACCAATTGCCACTGCCAACGCCAGAAGCTGTCCCGCTCGTCATCAGCGATATGTATAATCCGCGATGGTCCTATGCGGGGACAAAATTAATTGGTGAGCAATTTGTTATTTTTTATGCACGAGCATATAATTTCTCTGCAGTGATAGTTCGCCCGCACAATTTTTACGGTCCGCGCGCCGGGTATGATCATGTGTTGCCGGAGTGGTCACAAAAAATTATGAATCAGACTGAACCTTTCATTATTTTTAGTCCTGATGAAACGCGGACTTTTTGCTATATTACCGACGCAGTGGAAGCGATGCAATTGTTGATGGATTCTTCCACGACTCACGCTCATCCGATTGAAACGGTGCATATAGGAAACACCGACGAAATTACTATGTTTGATTTGGCCAACAAAATGTTCGTCGCTGTGGGCTGGACGCCGAAAAAACTTGAATTTGAGTCCTCGCCGCAAGGAAGTGTGAAACGTCGTTTACCCGATATTTCCAAAATTAAAAATTTAGTTGGCTGGCAACCTAAAACCAAACTTGAAGACGGTCTCAAAAAGACTTTTGAGTGGTATACAAAACACCCAAAACATCAGTAATTAATCAAACAGTACGTAAGAATTTTTTTAAAGCAATACAGACGGTCAACACAGCTTCATCGGTTAAGGTAAATGCAGATGGTAACCAGAGGCATTTGGGCGACAGGGAAGTGCTGTGGGGAAAATTGTCATCCGGAAGTCTATATGCAAGTTGCTGGTGGAGCGGGAACCAGTATTTACGACAGTCAATGTTTTGAGTTCGTAAATAAGTTTCCAGTTCATCACGCCGTTCAATAATTGCATCAGTCCATTGGGGGATTTCTTCATGTTTATTCGGAAAAATTGTCAGGCCATTAATATTCTTTAATTCCTGCGCATACAGTTCATAGTTACGCTTCATTCGGGTAATGCGCTGATTCAAAAAAGATAGCTGACCAAGCCCAACCGCTGCCTGTAAGTCGGTAAATTTAAAGTTGTAACCGATGACGTCATGGCGGTCATCGCCACCTGTGCCGCGCACCGGGCGCCCTTGGTCTTTGAGCATTCTAAGTTTAGTGTGAAGCTCTGGATCATTTGTGACAATCATGCCACCTTGGCCGGTAGTAATTGTTTTATTTGGTGAGAAAGAAAAACAACCTGTTTTGCCGATAGTTCCAAGAAATTGACTATGGTATTTTGACATTAATGCTTCAGCGGCATCTTCTACTATCGCGAGACGGTGATCATTGGCAAGAGTGAGCAGCGCATCCATATCTGATGCGCGGCCGGTCACATGTACCGGCACAATAGCTTTGGTGCGAGAGGTTATTGCCTTACGTGCGGCGCTCATATCAATCGTTAATGTATCCGGATGTACATCAACTAGTACTGTCCGGGCACCAGTCAAATCAACCGCATTTGCCGTAGCGATAAACGTCATATCTGGCACCAGCACTTCATCACCATGTCCGATCCCCAAAGCCTTGAGTGATAAAAAAATAGCCGCCGTGCAATTTGGCGTTGCTATTGCGTATTTTGTTCCTACCAATTGAGCGATTTCTTGTTCAAATTTGGTTGCCAGCGGTCCTTCATTAATAAAGTTATTATCAAGAGCTTGGTTGATTAATTTTCTTTCTTGGTCGCTGCCTACTTGCGGCAACCACCAGGGGATTTTAGGATTGGCCATAGGAGATGTTTACTCAATAATTTTTGGATGTGGCAAAGGCAATATGAATTTTCCTTTGTAATTATTCTTTCTAAATATTTTTATGAGTTCAGCTCCAATATGCCATGAAAGAATTAGGGCAAATTCCGGCTGTTCTTTATAAAGTTTTTTTTCGTCTACAACCAAAATATGGGTTCCGGGTGTGTACAGTCCGATTTTTGGCGAACCGTTTTTTTCTCCTGCATAGTCAAGAAATGTTCCGTCGATATGAGTAAATCCAAGAAGCGTATTGGATCGAGCCGGACTGCCGATGCCAACCATGCGGCCGCCTGTTTTTTTGCATGTAATGAGAAGTGCGACGAGGTCGCGTTTCGCTTGATGAATTCGCGCCCCCCATTCTCGAAGTGTTTTTGAATTATATAATCCTGCCCGCACTTCTGCAGCAAGCAATTTTTTTGCTCGTACACTCATTGGATGTCGTCCTTTTTTTGCAAAAACGCGTATTGAACCTCCCGCAGCTTCAATACGCTCTGCATCAACAAGACTCATGTGATGCAAATTGAAGAGCTTGGCAAGCGGTTTAAGACCGTAAAAACGCAAATGTTCGTGATAAATGGTGTCAAACTCCAATTTTTCAACAATATCCATGATATATTGCGATTCCGAAATAAATATGCCGTTATCGTCCAACAGATTTTTAATATTATGCATCAATTCAGGAACATTGTTAATGTGTGCAAACACGTTGGTAGCGGCAACAATACGCGCAGGACCATATTTTTTTAGTGCGTTTTTGACTGCGGTTGCGTTAAGATATGTTTGGAGTGTGGGGATGCCATGTGTATTGGCATCTTTGGCTGCATCAGTCGGCTCAATACCCAGCACACGCATGCCTTTGTCTTTGAATCCCTTGAGAAGCGTGCCGTCATTTGAACCGATATCAATAATAAGATCTTTAGTTTGTAAGTTATATTTTTTTTCCAATTGATCAGCTAGTTCATGAAAATTTCGTATAAGCATATTAGTAAGTCCTGTACGATACGGATAATTGCGTGGAAATACGAATCGAGGATCTACTATGTAGTTGAGCTGAAGAAGTCCGCAGTCGCCGCAACGCACGAGATTGAGTGGATACGTTGTTTCTGGTTCGTGTAGTTGTTCTTTGGTGAGGTAATTTTGTACTATTGGCTGGTGGCCGAGATCCAAAATTAATTCAAGTTTATTGTTTGAACAGATTTGACATTGCTTTAAATGGCCAATATATTGAGAAGACATAGGTAAATTTGAATGATTATCTAGATTTTTTAAAATAATTTTCTTCCACAATTATCATTTTTTTATTACCGAGCATAAAGCTGGCTGGTGGAAATGGCTCAAAGGTCATGGCGCGTATCCAATTACGTATTTGTTTTCCGCTCCATGACCAATTAATATTGCCGTTACCGGGTAAACCCTTAGGATAATAGGTGGCACGACTTTCATCTTGATGTGTCGCGACAATTTTTTTGTCGTTTAACCATAAATTAAGGAATTGGTCAAAAAGTTTTGAACCTGTAGTTGTGAACTTATCGTAGACCATCCGCGCTGTATCGTCATTAGTAATATTAAATTTTTTTTGCATTATGATCGGTCCTGAATCAATACCCTCATTCATCCAATGCATCGTAACGCCATGGATTTTTTCGCCATTAAAAATAGCATGGGCGGTAGAAAAGCGACCGCGATATTTTGGTAAGAGAGCAGGATGAATATTGAGAGTTCCTAGTTTAGGAATTTTTAATACTTCGGGTGGTATAATTTGCATTCCGCCGATACAGAAGATTATTTCAGGGTGAATATTTTTGATTTGTTCTACGACTTTAGACTCTCTAACTTTTTGTTTTTTTATTATTGGCAGGTGTGCATGTCGGGCGACTTTTATTAGTGATTCATACCAGCTTTTATCTTTACCATCATCATCCAAATTACCAATAACTAGGCTCGGTTTGATGTCTCTTTTAAGTAGCTGTTTGAGACAATTGACACCTATTGGTTTGCCACCGATGAAGATGCATGAATTTTTTATTGGTTGCAATTTCATATCTTTTATAGTATAACTTTAAGTGTGCTTTAGTGTCAACCTTTATGAAAATATTTTTTATTACTTCAAAATTAAATTTTACCAAATCAGGTGGGTCAATTGAAGAAATAGATTTTATTATTCGAAATCTTCAAAAACAAGGGAATGAAGTCGTTGTGGTAACGGCATATTCTTCAGCCAATCATATTCCTGATAGTCTACCCTATAGGGTTGTACCGGAACAAATTAAATCTTCTGGTTATTTTGGAATTCAACGTGAGGTTATTGCTTTACTCAACAAGTATTCTAATCAAGCTGATATATTTCATATTGATGCACACTTGTTTATGTATGGAGCTGGTTTTTGGCGCTGGCGAGGTGGGAAAGTGCCGGTGGTGGCTTTTTTTAATCAATTTTTGACTTGCTGGCCACAGTATATTTCAAGTTTATTCCCCCAATCAAAGAAGAGTTTAAGAAAACATTTGAAAGAGAAGATTCGTTGGTATATTGAAAGATATTTTGGAATATTTTTGTCCAATCGAATAGATTTATTTTCGTTCGTCAGTCCGACACTCCGTGGTATGTATAAAGATTTTGGATTGCGGATGAATGAAAATAATAGTCTGGTTATTGGCGATCCGATTGATTTCAAAAAAATTATGGAGGAGAATGGCATAACGATAGACTCTTATGCTAGGCGAAATAAACAGAACGGTCCGATTACCCTTTTCTACTCCAGCAGAATGTCTCCAGGAAAGGGCTTTGATATTTTTTTGAAAGGTTTTTCTTTAGTAAAGAATAAGGATAATTTTAAAGTTATTTTAGGTGGTACTGGGCCGGAAGAGAAATACGTTCGTCAGATGGCAAAAGATTTGAGGTTAGAAAAATATGTTGAAATACCAGGGTGGGTGACTAAAGAAAAATTGTACAATTATTACAAGACTGCCGATGTTTTTATTCAAGCTGATTGGTGGCCGGCCGGTACGAGTATTTCTTTGTTGTATGCTTTGGCTTTTGGGCTTCCTTCTATACTTCCGGGTGGAGGAGGTTTACAATGGAATGCAGGAAGCAGTGCACTCTATTTTAATTATCGTGATTGTAATGATTTGGCAAAAAAAATTGAAGAATTAGGCAGAAATTATGAGTTGCGTGAAGAGCTATCGCATAATTGTTTTTTACGCCTCGCCACTGAAGATTTTAATTATGAAAAGCAGATTAATCATCTGTATCAAGAAATGCAACAACTTATTGATTTTGAGGGATAAGATGTAATTTTTTTGCTAATAGATCTGCCAGAGGCTCAAGGCCTTGTTTCTTTTTTTGCATATCGGATTCCTTTTCCCACAGGTACAGTAAGTTAACATTTGCTGAATCCTGAATTATTATTCCAATAAAATGTAGCAGTTCTTCCTCATTATATTTAAAATTTTCCAATTGTTCCTTTACCAGATAAGGCAGTTGTTCCATTGATCGGCAATTTTTGACGAATGACAAGCTATTATAAAAAATGTGTCCAAAAGTAATTATTGGTTTTTTTAGTAAGCAACCTTCCCAGCCCGTAGTTCCCGAAATGGTCGTGATGAGCTTGGTAAAAGGAATAATTTTAAAGTTGCTAATTTGAGGATTTATTAATTTTAAATTCGGAATGTTTTTTAACTCAAGATAATAAGACCGAGGTCGATAAACTACCATTGCCGGATGCTCTTTCACGTATAATCTATAACCCACTGGCAATGAGATAGCGATATGCTTAATAACGTCAATTTGATCGGTGGTAAATGGTGCTAAGAGTGATACTGCAATTTCCGGTTCATAATGAAGAGGAAAATAAGCAAAATTTTCAGAAGGATCAAAGGTGTCATACAAATTATTAGTTCTGATTATATTTCTTAATTTTCTTTTAAAACTGTCCTTAAGATAATTCCACGGTCCAATATAGTCATAATCAAAACGGTTTTTTTGCTTATAGTGTTCAAGGAAGTAGTTCCCTAACCATTGTAAAATATTAAACAATTTTTTAGGTTTTAAAAATTCGAATTGCTGGAGACGTGTTATAGGTTGTCTTCTAGGATCTCCGTATTCCCAATGAGGGTGTGGGGCATTTCTAAAATCATTCAGGAATTTTTTAGATGCTTCTGTCCATTGATCTGAAAGCAATTTTTCATTTTTTTGAAAAATTTCATTAACCCATGAAAAATTTCGAAAATCCTCGCTTAAAATAAATGTGTTTTTTATCATCGCGGTCTGAACCATGATTGTTTTTATGCCCTTCGATTTACAAATATAATAAAGCAACATTGCCCCAATCGAGCCAATCACTGATATAAAAATGAAATCTGGTTTTTCTTCTTCTAAAAATTTAATTATAGCCTTGGCCTTAACCTGGAAGATTTTTAACATCTCCTCGTGGGTATAGGGAGACTTATTGTACGGGTATTCTCTCACCAGCTGATTATGCATCACAACTCTATCAATTGTGATGTATGGCCACAGGTTAGGTATCCCGTATTTTTTTCGATGAAATTGAGATAATCAATGTCGATAACTTCATTGACGAAACCCTTGTGTAATTCCTCGTCTAGGAGAAGAGATGAGTAATTAATTTCTTTTTGATTTATTAGGTAATTATAGCTATTTCGGTCGTATACATAGCCACAAAATTCATTTACTCCGTATTTTTTTTTTAACAATATAGAGAGATTGTGGCCTATATAAGCGAAATTTCGCTGCAGTAAAAAACATCCTTTCATAGATAAAAATCTTGTTTTTTTTAATAAACCGTGATAGTATAATAAATATTATAACTCTAAAAGAGTCGGTAGTCAATTATGCCCAAAGAAGCTGGCGTTTATAACAAATCAATCCAAAGTGGGAAATGGTTCATGATTAGCATCATCAGTCAAAGACTTATTAATCTGGTGGTTTTCTTTGTTTTAGCCAGATTATTGTTTCCGCAAGATTATGGTGTTATAACAGTAGTTTTTACAATCACAAATTTTCTAGACAGTTTTTTGACACCCGGATTTGGTGCAGCCTTATTGCAAAAAAAAGAAAATATTGATGAGCATTTAAATACAGTGTGGACGTTTGAATTATTGAAATCAATATTAACTGCTGTCGTAATATTTTTAGCGGGAAATTATATCGGGCGTTTTTTCAAGTTAATACCATCGCAAGTTCTTATTATTAAATTAAGCGGCCTTTTGCCAATTCTTTCCTCTTTGGGAAATATTTATCAACTGAAATTTTTTAAAGAGCTTGAATATAAAAAGATTTTTTTTCGCGACGTTTCCGGTCAATTGGCTTATACAGTTGTGTCCACAGTGGTGGCTTTATTTGTGAGCCCAACGGCATGGGCTTTATTTATCGGCTACTTGGCTAGTTATTTTGTTTCCGCTATAACGACCTATGTTTTGTATCCAGTATTTCCCCGAATTTCAACTCGTTTTTCATCTCTTAAATCCTTGTTTGGTTATGGAAAGTGGGTATATGGTCAAAATATCCTAGATTTTTTTACTGTCTCAATTGATAAAATTTTTGTCGGTCGCCTACTTGATCCGACCGGACTTGGATTTTATTCACGGGCAAAAGATTTGCCGTCCACGATCACCGCGCCTATCGGTGGTCTACTGAATCGCGTGGGTTTTTCTGCTTATGTTAAAGTGCAAGACAGACTGGATAAGATCCAAGAGGGCTTTCTTAAAAGCCTGGACATTATGCTTTTGGTTAGTATCCCGTTTAGCCTTCTACTTCTTTTTGAAGGAGGTTCGATTGTGCATGTTCTTCTTGGCAGTAAATGGATGGGAATAGTAGTTCCATTAAAGATTTTTTCAACAACGAATATTTTCGTTGGTTTGATGGGAGTAGTGAGTCCAATTTTTAACGCGATTGGCAAGCCAGATATCAATTTTAAGATTAAAATGGTTCAACTTATAATTTCTCCGCCAATTTTTTATTTCGCAATTAAATTTTTAAATTTGCGTGGCGCGGCAATCGCGTCATTGGCCGTTTCCTTATTACTATTTATTTTAACCATAGTGCGCGCGCGATCGATCTTAAAATTAGATAAGAAAAAGTTTTATCCTTCGGTAGTATCCGTTTTGGGTGCGTCGCTCGGCACTTCCATAGTAGCATTACCAGCTCACTTTTTTTTCCATAAATTTTTAAGTAATTATGTCATATTCATTTGGGTAGTTGTTTTGGGTCTGATTTATTTGGTTTTACTTTTTTTGATTGGCAAAAAATTTTCCAGCGGGCCATATCATACTGTCCGCTCCATAATCAATGAGCTTGGTTGGTCTAAGTTTACAAACAAAATTCCATGGTTCAGAAAGAAAAAGAAAATCGTTGCAACAATTGAAGCAAGAATGACATCCTCTCGTCTGCCTGGAAAAGTTTTAATGCCTCTTGCAGGAAGGCCGTCGTTAGAACGATTGATTGAACGGCTCAAGCGCAGTAAATATGTTGATGTCATTGTCGTAGCTACTACTGTAAACAAAGCAGATGACCCAATCGTCTCGTTAGCGGAACGATTGGGCATAAATTATTTCCGTGGCAGTGAGTCTGACGTTTTGGGGCGTGTTTTGGGCGCGGCACGCTCAGTACAAGCTGATATCATTGTTGAAGTAACGGGTGATTGTCCGCTTGTTGATCATGACCTTGTTGACCAAGGTATTAAAGAATTTTTTATCAATGATGTTGATTATTCGGCTAATATAATTCCTGTTTCCTATCCCATAGGCTTTGATGTTCAAGTGTTTCCTGTTCAAGTGCTTGCTGAAGTAGATAAATTGACAAATGACCCTTTGGATCGAGTACATGTTTCATATTATATTTATAATCATCCAGAACGGTATCGGTTGCATAGTTGGACAGCGAAAGACGATTATTATTGGCCGGAACTCCGGGTAACACTTGATGAAAAAGGAGATTATTTATTGCTCAATGAAATTTTTGAGCGACTTTTACCTATCAATAATGATTTTACTGCTATGGAGGTAATACAATTATTAAAAAATAATCCTAAGCTGTTAGAGTTGAATCAGTATGTCAAACAAAAAGATGCACTCCAAGGATAAAATTTATCGAGCTGCAATCATTGGTGCTGGAAGAATAGCTGCCGGTTTTGACACGCCACAGCATAAAGATATTCTCACGCACGCTCATGCTTTTGTGGTGCATCCTTGCACATCCTTAGTTGGGTTGTTTGATATTGATAAGAGTAAGGCGACGAAAGTTGCAAAAAAATGGTCAACCAAATCTTTCAAAACAGTAGAAGACATGCTAAAAAAAACTGAGCCTGAAATAGTAAGCGTGTGCACCCCGGATAATACGCATTACGCGGTTCTTAAGTCGCTTGTTAAATATCGTCCAAAATTGGTTATTTGCGAAAAACCGTTAACGACTAAACTTGACGATACTGAGAAGATAATAAATCAATTTGAGTCGTTAAAAATTCCACTTCTTGTAAATTACTCACGTCGCTTTGATCGTACTTTACAAAAGTTTAGAAAAGAAATCGGATCAAATAAATATGGAAAGGTAATTGCTACAGTCGGTTATTACTCCAAGGGCATCCTTCATAACGGTTCACATTTAATTGATTTATCTAGGTGGTTCTTTGGTGACGTAATGTGGTCACAGGTATTATCGAGTCTAGTTGATTATCGGAAAGATGACCCCACTGTGAGTGCTGTAATGAGTTTCGAACGATGTTCAAATTTTTATTTGGTGGGAGGCGATGAACGAAAATACGGAATTTTTGAACTAGATATTTTGTTTGAAAAAGCTCGTTTCCGTATCAAAGATTTTGGATTTTCAATAACAACTCAAAAAATATCCAAAGATAAATTATATCCGGAATTTAAGGTTTTAGACCAAGAAAAATTTACCCCTACACTCCTCGGTAATGCAATGTTTGAGTTAGTGAGTAATGTGGTATATTATTTGGATAGAAAAACTACTCACCTTGTTTGTGATGGGCAAGACGCATTAAAAGTGCAACGCATTTGTCATAATTTACTTAAAAAAAATAATATATGTCGCGACTTGCTGTCTTAGGAGGTGAGCCGGTAAGAAAAAAATTGTTTCCTGCTTATTGTGTCATAGGTGAAGAAGAAAAACGAGCTGTTAGTCATGTGCTTGATTCCGGTATTTTGTCACGGTATTTGGGTTGTTGGCATGACGATTTTTATGGCGGTCCAGAAGTTCAGGCGTTTGAGAAAGAATGGGCATTATATTTTGGAGTTAAACACGCCATTGCTGTCAATTCATGCACTTCAGGGCTTCAGTGCGCGGTTGGTGCGACTGGCATTAGCCCTGGGGACGAGGTGATTGTTTCTCCCTATACGATGGTTGCGTCTGCGACCACTCCTTTGTGGTACGGTGGTATACCTGTATTTGCTGATATAGAAAAAGAATATTTTTGTCTTGATCCCGAGTCTGTACGAGCACAAATCACTCCACATACAAAAGTGATTATTGTGGTTGATATTTTTGGACAACCCTATGATGTTGAAGCGATCAACGCAATTGCTAGCGAACACAATTTAATTGTTATTGAAGATTGCGCACAAGCGCCTGGTAGTAAATATAGAGGAAAATATGCAGGAACTCTCGGTGATATTGGTGTGTTCTCACTCAACTATCATAAACACATTCACACAGGTGAAGGTGGGGTAGTTGTTACCAATGATGATCGTTTAGCTGAGCGAGTACGCTTGATTCGTAATCATGCAGAAGCGGTGGTTGAAGATAAAGGTGAAATCGATCTTGTCAATATGCTCGGTGGCAATTTTAGGCTCACAGAACTACAAGCAGCTATCGGTCGAGAACAACTCAAAAAATTAGACACTCTTTTGATTCAGCGAGTTGCTAATTGCGAGTATTTAATTGAAGAATTATCGAAATTGCAAGGTATTAGAAGCTCACCGGTTCGACAAGGTGCCACACATGCGTATTATGTACAACCTTTTTTATTTGATGAAAAAATTGTTGGAATTTCACGAGATGTATTTATTAACGCAGTTAAGGCGGAGTTACCAGCAACTGCTTTACGTGAATTAGAGGGTCAACAAATTGGAGTTGGTTATAGTAAGCCTTTATATTTGTTGCCACTTTTTCAAAAACGTACTGCTATAGGATCACACGGCTTTCCTTTCACTCTTGGTTCAGATTCGGTTTCGTATGCCAAAGGTCTGTGTCCAGTAGCCGAGTCTCTGTATGAAAAACAATTGTTTACCCATGAATTCATGAGGCCTCCAGCAACAAAGTCCGATTTAGATGATGTGGTAAAAGCGTTTAATAAGGTGTATGAAGCACGACATGAATTAATATAAATATTCATCAATATGTATAATCCATTTTTGATAGGAAAAAAGTTATATTTACGCATTATTGAACCTACTGATTTAAATGAAGTCTATGAACAATGGTTTAATAACGAAGAAGTTTGTCAATTTAATTCACACCACCGTTTTCCTCACTATCTTGAAAATTTAAAAGAATATTATGAGCAAGTTATTAAAACAGGTAAAAATGTAGTTTTAGCTATTATTGACAAGAAAACTAATCAGCATATAGGTAATATTTCTTTGCAGGATATAGATTATATTGATCGGTCTGCAGACTTATCAATTATTATTGGTAATAAAGCCTATTGGAAAAAAGGCGTTGGCAACGAGGCTTGTAAACTTTTATTACATCATGGTTTTTCAGCACTTAATTTACATAGAATTACCTGTGGCACATCTGTAAAGAATATTGGAATGCAAAAATTAGCAGAGCAGCTTGGGTTCATAAAAGAAGGTATTTTTCGTGAAGCATTATATAAAAATGGAGCTTATGAAGATATTTTAAAGTATGGATTACTTGTATATGAGTATAAAGAAGAAAATTATAGTTGTGTGTCATGACGCTGGTGGTGCAGAAATTATAGCTGCTTTTTTAAAATATGAATGCGTAGGTTTAAATTCTAGTTGTTTTGTAGCCGGACCAGCGGTCGCTATTTTTGCTCGATATGGCATTCCTGTTGTAGACATGACAAATGTCAAAGAACCTTTAAAAATTATTTTTGATTGGGGAGAAGATCCATTTTTCATTTTATTTGGAATCGGATGGTCATCGTTATTTGAGATTTCTGCACTCCAAGAGGCCTTACGCCGTGGAATCACCACAGTAGTATACCTTGATCATTGGTTAAATTATCGCGAACGGTTTGGCTACCCACAAGATGGATGGAAGAAACGTTTGCCAAATGAAATTTGGGTTGGCGATTCATATGCTGAGTCAATTGCGAAAAAGGAGTTTCCAGAAATTTTAATTCGTTTTGTTCCAAACCGTTCATTTGACGATGCAAAGGCACGCTATGCGAGCATCGCCGATACGATCAAGGAAGATCCTGAAGCGGTTTTATTTTTAGGGGAACCTATGAACGAACCAATTAATGCCATGGGCATGAAGAGAAAAATGATGTTTACTGAATTTGATGTCCTCGATGACATGTTGTACGTGTTGTCAAAAAAAGATGAAGCACCTCCTCTCATAATTATTCGCTTACATCCATCTGAATCCAAAGATAAGTATAATCTGGTGATAGCAAAATATTCTTCGTTGTTTAAAATTAGGATATCTGAAGCAACTGATTTATGTATCGATCTTGCGGCTGTCGGGGTTGTTATAGGAATGGAAAGCATGGCTCTTGTTGTAGCGTATTTATGTGGCAAACGTACAATTAGCTATCTACCCGATGAGTCGAAACAATGCGGATTGCCATTTACAAAAATTGAAAAAATTAAAATATTGGATGACTTAAAAAAAGTACTTTTGCATGCTTCTTAAATATTAGGTCTTTTGTGCATGGGTGCCGCAGTAGCTATAATGAGAGCTTGCTTTTTTAGGTTGTTTTTGTTATATTACTTAATAGGTAACCTATTAGATTGTAATTATGTCTTACGAATTTTTAAATGGGAAATGTATCTTAGTTACTGGAGGGACAGGGTCTTTTGGTCAAAAATTTGTACGTATCCTTTTGACTGAAACAAAAGCGTCACGTATTATTGTTTTTTCACGCGATGAATTGAAACAATCACAAATGCAATCAACTATTGCGGATCCGGAAGGAAGACTTCGTTTTTTTATAGGTGATGTGAGAGATTTAGATCGGCTTAAGCGGGCTTTTTATGGAGTAGAAATAGTTGTGCATGCGGCGGCTTTAAAACAGGTTCCGCTTCTTGAATATAATCCGTTTGAAGCAGTGAAGACAAATATTTTAGGAACTCAAAATATTATAGAAGCCGCCATTGATAGGGATGTTAAAAAAGTTTTATTAATTTCTACTGATAAAGCAGCCAATCCTGCAAATTTATACGGTGCGACGAAACTCTGTGCTGAACGATTGATTATTTCTGGTAATTTTTATTGTGCTAATAAAACTAGATTCTCTGCCGTGCGGTACGGTAATGTGTTCGGAAGCAGAGGTAGTCTCATACAGATAATTGAAAAATATCGTTCGACAGGTCGACTCAATTTAACACATGCAGATATGACTAGGTTTTGGATTACCCTAGATCAAGGTGTGTCATTGGTATTGATGGCGATTGAAAAAATGGACGGTGGGGAAATCTTTGTCCCAAAAATTCCAAGTATGAAAATTAAAGAATTAATAACCGTTCTCGCTCCAGAGTGTAATATTGATATTGTGGGTGTACGTCCTGGTGAAAAATTACATGAAGTTTTGATTACTCCTGAAGAAGCTTCTCATTCCAAAGAATATGATACTTATTATGTTATTTTGCCAGAGCATAGTTTTGGAGAGACATTAAAAAGGCGTTATGCAGATGGAAAAGATTTGGATCGGAATTTTTTTTATTCCAGCTCTTCAAATACTCAATGGCTTTCGTCGGATAACCTTTTGGAATTGATTGAAAATGTACATAAAAATTAAAAACATGTAGTTATTCGTAATTTTTTAAAAAAGAAAATCATGAAATTTGGAGATAAAAATTATTGGAACCATGGAGTAGGAAGTAATGCTATAAATCTGTTAACAAAATATGCCTTTGAAGAAATGGGAATAGAAGAAATAAATTTAGGAGTTATATCTGAAAATTTGGCAGCTCGTCGTATATATGAAAAATGTGGATTCCAAATTGAAAAAATTAATGAAAAAATAGCGTATGATCAAATATGGATGGTAAAAAAATATGACGGAAAAAATAATTAGTGACCCAAAATTATTAAGACGTTGTAGTAGGTGTGTCATGCCTGAAACGCAGGAGTCAATTGTATTTGATGAAGCAGGGGTTTGCAGTACTTGTCGTAATTTAGAAATTAAAGAGAAATTGAATTGGATAAATAAAGGACGCGAGTTTGTTGATTTGTTAGAAAATTATCGTGGCAAATATTTTTATGATTGCATTATTCCATTTAGCGGAGGGGAAGATAGTACCTTTACAGTTTTGGCATTAGTTAAAAAATTTGGATTACGCCCGCTCGTTGTTAGTTATGATCATCATATGTATCGTCCGACAGTTTTGCGCAATGCAGAACGTACAATTAAACGATTAGGGGTTGATTTTTTTAAATTTAGCACCAATTGGCAACTCGTCAAGAAATTAATGCGAGTGTCGTTGGAAAGAAAAGGAGATATATATTGGTATCAACACTCTGGTATTTTTGCTTTTCCGATGCATGTAGCAGTAAAGTTTAATGTTCCTTTGGTCATCTGGGGTGAACCATCATCTGAATACACAAGTTACTACGGTTATGACGAAACAGAAGAAGTTGATGAACGACGTTTTAATATGTTTGTTAATTTGGGTATAACTGCTGAAGATATGATTGGTTTCCTCAATGATAATATGATAACCATGAACGATTTACAATTTCACGCATTTCCTTCGCGGGATAAACTTAAAGCAATAAATTGTCGTTCAATTTGTCTTGGTAGTTATGAGTCTTGGGATGTAAAAAAACAAGTTGAGATTATAAAAAGTGAATTAGATTGGGAATGTGATTTTGTAGAAGGAGTGCCGCCTGAGTATAATTATGAAAAAATAGAAGACATGATGCAAGGTGTCCAAGATTATTTAAAATTCATAAAAAGAGGCTATGGTCGTATGAGTCATTTGGCTTCAATTGATATTAGAAATGGGCGTTTGAAACGCGAAGAAGCCTTGAATTTATTAGAAAAATGGGAGGGTTTGCGTCCAGCAAGTTTGGATGTATTTCTTTATTGGCTCAACATATCAGAAAAAGAATTTAATGATATTGCTAGTCGACATGCAGTAAAACCGTGGAAACATGATTTTAATAAGACGAAAAGAGGTGAGGAACTTCCGGATCAAAAATTTTGGAGTCGAGATTAATATGATAGCAATTATTGATTATGGGATGGGAAATTTAAGGTCTATTGCTAAAGCCATAGAATATGTAGGTGGACATGTACTTGTAACTGACAAGGTGAATGATATAAAAAAAGCAGACAAGATTATACTTCCTGGCATCGGAGCTTTTAGAGACGGTATTGCCGAATTAAAAAAAAATGGATTGGATTTAGAATTAAAAGAGAGTATCATTGAAAAGGGTAAACCATTTTTGGGAATTTGTCTGGGAATGCAGATGCTAGCGAAAAGGAGTTATGAATTTGGAGAATTTGATGGTCTTGGGTTTATTGATGCAGAAGTAGTTCATTTTAATTACGATGTATTGAATGGTCTGAAAGTTCCACATGTGGGGTGGAATGATGTGATTTTTAATGGTTCGCATATATTGTTTCGAGGTATTCCAGACAGCTGTGATTTTTATTTTGTCCACAGTTATCATTTGGTGCCTAGTAATAAAATGTTAGTTGCGGCCACTTGCAACTATGGTGTAGATTTTGTTGCGGCCATTCATAAAGATAATATTTTTGCTACTCAATTTCATCCTGAAAAAAGCCAAAAATACGGTTTAAAATTTTTAGAGAATTTTATTAATTGGCAGTGCTGATATGATTAAAAACAGGATTATACCTCTTTTGCTTTTAAAAGATGGTAGAATGGTGAAGACAATTAAATTTGACAAACAAGGATTTCGGGATGTGGGAAATCCAAGCACTGCGGCACGGGTTTATGACGCGCAACGGGCGGACGAATTGATTTTTTTGGATATTTCTGCCAGTCAAGAAGATCGTAAAATTTTTTTTGATTTGGTAAGGCAAGTAGCTGAAGAGTGTTTTATGCCTTTGGGTGTAGGGGGTGGAATAAGGAGTATTAATGATATAAGAGAGGTATTAAAGATTGGTGCCGATAAAGTTATCATTAATACTGCTGCAGTTGAAAATCCAAAGTTTATCATGGAAGCTGTACAAAAATTTGGGAGTTCAACCATTGTAATTTCAATTGATGCGAAAAAAAATGAAAATGAGCAATATGAGGTAATGACTCATGGAGGAACTAAGAAAACAGGATTGGACGTAATTGAATTGTCTAAGGAAGTTGAAAAGATTGGCGCAGGTGAGATTATGATAACTTCCATTGAGCGGGAGGGTACTATGCGCGGTTTAGATTTAGTGCTTGTTGAAAAAATTGTAGAATCAGTTAAAGTACCAGTTATTGCTTGTGGTGGAGTTGATTCCCTTGAAGATTTTAAGAGAGGTTTTTTGCGAACTGCCGTAAGTGCAATTTCAGCTGGAAGTATTTTTCATTTTACAGATCAAAGTCCTATTATGACTAGAAATTATCTGTTTAATCAAGGAATTTCTGTTAGACCTTGACAATATTTATGATACCATACGGAAAACAAACTATTGATGAGGCGGATATTTTAGCTGTTATTGAAACACTCAAATCAGACTGGTTAACACAAGGACCAAAAGTGATTGAGTTTGAAAAAAAACTTGCCGAATATTGCGGCGTAAAGTATGCGGTTGTGGTAAATAACGGAACTGCTGCTTTACATTTAGCATATTTTGTTGCAGGTTTAAAATCGGATGACGAGATAATTTTGTCTCCATTAACTTTTGCAGCTACTGCTAATGCCGCTTTATGGCAGGGTGCCAAACCAGTATTTGTGGATGTTAACCCTAAAACGGGCAATATAGATCCAAAGTTGATTGAAGAAAAAATTACCAATAAGACACGTGTTATCACGCCGGTTGATTATACAGGTCGTCCGGCAGATCTTGATACAATTAAGGCAATCGCAGAAAAATATAACTTAATTGTGGTGGAAGATGCGTGTCAAGCATTTGGTGCGTCTTATAAAAACAAAAAAGTAGGTTCAATCAGCGACCTTACTGTTTTTAGTTTTCATCCAGTCAAAACAATAACAACAGGAGAGGGTGGTGCTGTTTTGACAGATAACGAAAATTACTACAAAAAAATGAAAATGTTTGTCACTCACGGCATGACAAAACAAAATTTTGTTAACGAATCAGAAGGAGAATGGTATATGGAAATGCAAATGCTTGGCATGAATTATCGGCTGACTGATATACAATGCACTTTGGGATTGAGTCAATTAAAGAAAGCGGATTATTTTGTGCGAAGCCGTCGGATTATTGCGGAATTTTACAATGATGTTTTTAAAGATTTTAAGAATATTTTTTTACCAACACCTGATTCTTTCGTGGAACAATCCAGTTGGCATCTTTATGTAATTAGACTAGCTGAAAAATTGGTCAATTCACGGGCTGAGATTTTTAAGAAATTACGAGCAAAGGGAATTGGTGTTCAAGTTCATCATTTACCGGTCTATTATCATCCGTATTATCAAGATTTGAAATATAGGAAAGGGATTTGCCCTGTTGCTGAAAATTTTTATGATAAGGCAATTTCTTTGCCGATTTATCCATCTCTATCAAAAGATGAGCAACAGTTTGTTATCAAACAGATATTAGATATTGTTCACTAAAATATGGAAATTTTAATTAAAACGCCAAAAGGAGAAAGAAAAATCGGTCCCGGTCACCCGTGTTTTATCATTGCTGAAATGTCAGGAAACCATAACCAAAGCTTTGAGATGGCGGTAGAAATTATTAAAGCCGCCGCCGAATCAGGAGCCGATGCTATAAAATTGCAGACTTATACTCCAGATTCAATGACCATTGATTGTAAAAAAGATTGGTTTTTGGTAGCCGGCAATGATAACCCCGATGTTTGGAAAGGAAAATATCTATACAATTTGTACGAAACCGCTTATACCCCGCGCGTTTGGCATTCTAAACTTAAAAAAATTGCCGAGGATTTGGGTTTGGTATTTTTTTCTACCCCCTTTGACCCAGATGCTGTGGATTATTTAGAAACATTGGGTGTGCCATGTTATAAAGTTGCCTCTTATGAAGCTACCGATACTCCGCTGTTGAGGAGAATCGCAAAAACAAAAAAACCGGTTATTATTTCTATGGGATTCGCTAGTAAAAAAGAAGTAAAAGAAGCTATTGGTACTTTGCGAAGCAACGGATCGGGATGTGTAGCGGTATTGTATTGTGTCACGGCTTATACGTCAAAGCCTGTTTTAGAGCATAGCAATTTGCGCACCATGCTCGACATTAAAGATGAGTTTAACGTGGTCACGGGCTTTTCCGACAACAACGGAGGAATTGAAATTCCTTTGCAGGCGGTGTTGATGGGAGCGTCAATTGTTGAGAAGCATTTTTCGGTAAGCCGCGGCAATGGCGGTGTAGATGAAGATTTTTCCGTTGATCCCAAAGAATTTAAGGAATTTGTGGATTCCATTCGCCGCGCCGAAAAAATAATGGGGCAGGTGCATTATGGCACCCAAAGCACGGCGGAAGAATACAACAAGCGTTTTCGTCGATCTATCTTCGTAATTACTGAAATAAAAAAGGGTGATAAATTTGATTCAAAAAATATCAGAGTAATTCGTCCGAACTTTGGCTTGGCGCCAAAATATTTTGACGAGGTTATAGACAAAACGGCTACTCAAGATATTGAAAGAGGGACCCCACTAGACTGGAGTATGGTTAAAAAATAATTATGAACTACGTCGTAGCCACAACCAAATCTTGGAATGTAGAGAATTTCAAGGCTCTAAAAAAGAAAGCCAAAGCTAATAAATGGTTTCTTATCACTGATAAGAATGATTTGGTTCTGGAAAAAATAAAAAAAATAAATCCGCGCTATATTTTTTTCCCGCACTGGTCTTGGATAATACCTGCCGGAATCTATGAAAATTTTGAATGTGTTGTTTTCCACATGGCGGATTTGCCCTATGGCAGGGGCGGTAGTCCTTTGCAAAATTTAATCGTGCGCGGGCATAAAGATACCAAAATTAGCGCGCTTAGAGTCGTTAAAGAATTGGATGCGGGACCGGTATACTTTAAAAGAAATTTAAGCTTGAATGGTAGCGCGTCAGAAATTTTAACGAGATGCTCAAAAATCGTTTTTTTCATGATCCAAAAAATCATAGCGACCGAACCTAAACCTGTTGAACAGAATGGTGCGGTCATAGAGTTCAAACGACGCAAGCCAGAAGAAGGGGACATTTCAAGTTTGGAGGATCTGGAAAAAGTTTATGATTATATAAGAATGTTGGATGCCGAAGGATATCCGCGGGCATTTTTGGAAAAAAATAATTTAAGACTGGAGTTTGAAAAGGCGGAATTCAAGGAAAATGCGGTTACATCAGTTATAAAAATTAAAATAATCAAAAAATAATATGTCGAAAAGAATTTTAGTTGTTGCCGCCCACCCGGATGATGAAATTTTGGGAATTGGCGGAACAGTAATTAATCACGCCGTAAAAGGAGACGAAACTTATTGTTTGATTTTAGCCGAAGGCGTCAAGTCCAGAGAGAGCGGCACAGACGAAGAGGTAAAAGAATTAAGACAGCAAGGTTTGATGGCCGGTAAAATTTTGGGGTATAAAGATATTTTTTTCGCGGGTTTGCCGGATAACAGCTTGGACACGATTAGTCTATTGAGTGTCGCAAAAGAAGTGGAAAGATGTTTGGAAAAAATAAAACCTGATATTTTGTACACTCATTTTGAAAATGATTTAAATATTGATCATCGCATTGCTTTTCGGGCGGTTACAACCGCTTCCAGACCATGCAACAATAATTGTCCAAAAGAAATTTATACCTTTGAAACTTTATCTTCCACCGAATGGCAAGGCAAGAATGGGCAGAAATTTGCTCCTAATTGTTATATAAATATAGAAAATACTATTGATAAAAAAATAGAAGCAATGAAAAAGTATAAAAATGAAATGAGAAAATATCCACATTCGCGTTCTGCTGAAGGTATAAAGATTTTAGCTCAATATAGAGGGCTGGAATGCGGTTTGAAATTTGCCGAGGCGTTGCAATTAGTTAGAAGGATAGTATGACGCATTTAGAAAAAACAGATCAGGATTTTTTTAAACTGCACAATTTAATTTTGCAAGAGCAACCTGTTAAAAACGATGTGATTGTGTGGTTGCAAGGAGATCGGCTAGATAGAGGGCCAAAGGTGGTCGCTCTATACAGGGATGGCTGGGAAAAAAAAGTAATTATAACCGGCAACAATGTTCTTGTTGGAAAGGGGCCGCGACCGGGAGAGCAAAATATAACTATACGAGAGATGCAAGTATGGTTGGAACAACAAAGTATACCGCGAGAAGACATAATAATTGAAGATGAATCCATGAATACCAAAGATCAGGCTGTAGATGTTTTAAAAATAGACACAGGGAACGGAATGAGTAAGTTGCTTTTAGTTGGGTCTTCATTTTATCAACCACGCGCTTTCCTAACATTTTTGAAGGAAGCAAGAAGATAAGGGTTTGTTGGTAGGCTTATCAATCAGCCGGTAATTGTTGATGGAGAGATGGTACCGGCAGGAAGAGAGAAATCGGCTGAAGAATTGATAGATGATGAGATCGTTAAGATTAAAAAATACAAGGATGACATTGAAGATATCAAAAGTGGTATTGAATATTTAAAAGGTTTGCACCCCGAATTATGATCATAAGCATTTTAGTAGACAATCCAAACAGTTGGGTTGTTCCGTACGCCGAAAGATTGCACGCGGAGCTGTTAAACGACAACCATAACGTGCATTTTTGTAAAAATGCCTCGGAGATAGTCGTTGGGGATTGCGCCTTTTTTTTGAGTTGTGAAAAAATTATTAAACCGGAGATATTGCAACGCAATAAACACAATTTAGTCGTCCATGAAAGCTGGTTGCCCGAGGGAAAAGGGTGGTCGCCTCTAACCTGGCAGATTTTAGAGTGGAAAAATGCAATACCGGTTACGCTTTTTGAAGCGTTAGAGATGGTAGATGCGGGTGATATTTATTATCAAGACCAGATTATTTTCTCTGGTCACGAATTAATTGAAGAAATGCGCGCCAAGCAAGTAGAAAAGACCACAAAATTGATAAAGAAATTTATTAGTAATTATCCAAATAATGTTGGTAAAAAACAACAAGGTTACGGATCTTTTTATAGAAGAAGAGGATTGAAAGACAGTGAATTAGACCCCGACAAAACCATTGCTGAACAATTTAATTTATTACGTATTGTTGACAATGAACGTTACCCGGCCTTCTTTAATTTGAATGGGTATAAATATATTTTAAAAATTTATAAAGACAACAATGATACGCACGGCGAGGAGGTGTTAAAAGGAGATTTGTTTCACCCGGATAATTTTTCTTTGTCCGAAATTAAATATAAAGAAATAAAGACGCCCTACGTTGATTTACAAAGTATTTTGGATAATTATTTTGACCAGTATAAAATAATTAAAATCTTACGACCGGAAAGGGCGGAAATAAATTCGGAAAATTTTCAGATTATTATTGAAAGAGAGGGAAGAGAGGAAGGTTATTTATTGAGAAAACATAAAATTTTAAAAAATAGAGAACAAATAAATTTTTATTCCGAATTATTAGTTGATCTTTTGAATAATGGAGCCGAAGTCAGCCAAATTATAAAAAATAAAGACGGCCGGCTTAGCGCCGAGGCAAGTGGAGATTTTTACACCCTGTTTAATTTTATTGAGGCCTATTATTTTTTCCCGACCGAGGACGCGTTAAAGTCGGTGACGCAAAATATTGCCAAGATGCATGACTGTTTCAATAAAATTGCTGATAAATATTTTGCGGCAATAGAAAGGACAAGCAAGGATTCGGCGGTATATTTTAATATAATAAAAGATTATTCCGTTAGCGACTTTGAAAATATAGAAAAAATTATTTTGGAAAAAAAAAAGCGGGACAGTATTGACGATTTATTTTTGGCAAAAGTGGATATTTTTAAAAAAACAATAGCCGAGATAAAAAAATATCAAGAAAAAATAGAGCAGTTGCCGAAACAAATCATTCATTCCGATCTGCACCCGCACAATATCCTCATGCGGAACAATAAGGTAGAGGCGATTCTGGATTTTGACGCGGTGAGAATCAGTGAGCATGCCAGGGACGCGGCTTTCGCGATTTATCGTTTCGGCAGACAATTTTTAATAAATAAAAGCGAAGAAGAAGCTAAAAGTTTGGCGCCTAAACTGAAAGATATTTTTATCAACAGTTATTTAAAAGTAAAAAAATTGACCGCGGAAGAAATTGAATTAATGCCCGTATTATTGAAAGACGAATTTATTCGGAAATTATTGTTTGTGTTGTGGGGTATTTATCTGGAAAATAATCTGGCTTGGTCAAAAGATTTGCCCAAATTTATCGCGGCCTTTGAAGAAATTGATTATTTTTGGCCTAACTCATAATTTTTTATGAATAAAAAGGAAAAATATTTAGAAGAAGTAAGTAGATATGTTCCTTCATCCGCTCAGACATTAAGCAAATATCCCGGCCAATTTGTCATAGGGGTTACGCCAGTCGCGATAATAAAGGGCAAGGGTTGTTATTTCTGGGACGTTGAAGGTAATAAATATATGGATACCATGCTGGCGCTTGGTCCTATGGTTTTTGGGTACGCTAACGACAAGATAGATAAGGCGGTTAAAAAGCAGATTGATGATGGAACAATTTTTTCTCTTCCATCCATTCATGAGTTGGAGTTGGCTAAGTTATTGAAAGAAGTGGTACCCTGCGCCGAGATGAGCAAATTTTTAATGAGTGGAAACGAAGCGACGAGCGGGGCCATTCGTCTGGCCCGACATATCACTAAACGCGATCACGTTGCCAAGTGCGGCTACCACGGCTTTCAGGATTGGAGCATTTGCACCAAAGAGGGCAGGAGCGCGGGAGTGCCGGAAATATTAAAGACCCTCACGCACGACTTTGTTTATAATGATCCCTCTTCATTGGAAAAAATATTTGTTGATTATCCGGATAAAATTGCGGCGGTTATTTTGGAACCGGCATCATCCGAAAAACCTACGGATAATTTTTTGGAAAAGGTAAAAGAAATAGCTCATAAACATGGCGCGGTACTCATTTTTGACGAAATGGTCACCGGCTTTAGGTGGGCGTTGGGAGGTGCTCAAGAATATTACGGAGTAATCCCGGATCTGGCTTGTTTTGGCAAGGCGGTTTCCGGCGGCTATCCAATATCAATAATTTCCGGCAAAACTGACATCATGAAGCGCTTGGACGAAGTGTTCGTCTCCACCACATTTGGCGGGTTTACCCTCGGAGTGGTCGCGGCCATTGAGTGTATTAAGATGATGCGCGAATATGGCGATGTACATAAACACATGCACGAAATCGGAGAATATTTTATGCAACAAGCGAATCAGCTTTCTCAAAAAAATAATTTGCAGGTTGAGTTTGTCGGTTATGGTCCCCATCCAGTTATGAAAGTCAAAATAAAAGATGATTATCTTTCCCGCGTGTTTAAAACTTTTGTTTATCAAGAATTTAATAAGTCCGGAATTCTTTTCAGCTCTTCAATGATGTTTGGTTATGAACATAAAAAGAAAGAAATAGATTTGATTTTGAAAGTTTATGAAGAAATCTGCCGTAAGCTTAATGGCATTGTCGACTATAAAGATTTGGAGAAAAAACTTGAAGGCAAAGTAATGGCGCCAAGATCGGTGCGGGCGCAACAATAATTGTTGACTATGGTATTGGATAAAAGTAAAATTAAAGTGGTAATTTTTGACTGGGGTGGAGTGTGCTGTAGAGAAGGCGAGCCATTTGATTCTCTTGATTTGCAGTATACCTTAAATATGAATCCGGACCAGATTGCAGAGAAAGTAAGAGAGATTTATAATGGATATTATATTGGAAAGTATGATCGAGATTCATTTTGGCGAGCAATTATTCAGCATTTTGGTTTAAAAGAAAATGAAAAAATTAATTCAATTGTTCTTAGCAGTGCGTATCTTAGTTCATACGAAATTTATCCCGAAGTTTTTGAAGTGATAAAAAAACTTAAATTAAAATATAAAATTGGCTTGTTGTCTAACCTTACACCAGAAATGCGTGAGCATATCCGCTTTAAATACAATTTGAAAGATTATTTTGAAAGTGAAGTTTATAGTTGTGATAGTGATTTGGAGTCAATGAAGCCAAATTTTAAACCATATCAATTAATTTTAAAAAAATTAGATGTTTTGCCAGAAGCAACTTTATTTATTGATAATTCAAGCAAAAATATTAAAGCCGCCGAAACATTAGGTTTTAATGTAATTTTGTTTAAAAATGTACCTCAATTTTTGAAGGAAATCAATTTTTTATTGTGATATATGAATAAAATTTTAATCATCGGGTGCGGCTCAATTGGACAAAGACATCTGCGTAATTTGTTTGCATTGGGTGAACGAGACATTACGGTTGTTGAAGTTGATGTTGAGAAAGCCAGAATTATTAAAAAGGATTATGGTATTTTGGTGGCGAGCTCAATATCGGAAGTATTAAAAGAAAAAAAATTTACTGTTGTGTTCATTTGCACTCCGTCAGTTTATCATTTTGATGACGCGCTTACTTTTGCACAGAACGGCTGCGATCTATTTATTGAAAAGCCAGTATCTCATAATTTGAAAGGAGTAAATGAACTTTTAACATTAACGCAAGATATGAAGTTGATTACAATAGTTGGTAGTAATTGGAAATTTTACCCACTTTTCAAAAAAATGAAAGAGCTTTTGACAGGCGGTGTCATTGGAGAGATCTTTTCAGCACGTTGTCAATTTGGCCAGTATTTGCCTGATTGGCATCCATGGGAAGATTATCGTCAAGGTTATAGTGCCAACTATAAACTTGGTGGAGGGATTATCCTTGATTCACATGAATTTGATTATTTGACTTGGTTTATTGGCGATACAGTTAAGAAATTAGTCTGTTTTGCTGATAAACGAAGCAATTTAGAAATTGATGTTGAGGATACCGCAGAAATACTATTACAATTTAATAAAGGGGTGATAGCTGAGATTCATCTTGACTACACACAGCAATTTTATAGACGAAACTTTGAATTTTTTGGTGAACTAGGGACAATTATATGGGATGCTGGTTTAAAAAAAATTATTATGCAAAATAAGGAATCGGGTGTCCAAGATTTTGTTTTGGAAGATAGCTATGATATAAATCAAATGTATGTTGATGAAATACAACATTTTTTGGAGTGTGTGCGGGAACGAAAGGAAACCATTACTCCTTTGACGAAAGGGTATGATACACTCAAACTAATAGTTGCCGCAAAGGAGTCGTCAGCAGAGGATAAGAGTATCTATTTATGAAGATTGTCGCTATTATTCAAGCACGCATGGGTTCTACTAGGCTTCCAGGGAAAATGATGATGACTATTTTAGACAAGCCAATCATTCAGTGGGTTTTTGAACGTGTAGCAACATCGAAGATTGTGAATAAATTATTATTGGTGACGACGAAGAATTCCGAAGATAATATACTCGTTCAATGGGCTATTCAGCACAGCATACAATATTTTCGAGGAAGTTGTGATGATGTTCTTGATCGTTATTATCAAGCTGCACAACACGCGCATGCTGATGTAGTAGTGAGAATTACTGGTGACTGCCCGCTGATTGATGCAAATGTCATTGATTTAGTTATACGTTATTATTTGGATGGTAACTATGATTATGTTTCAAACTGCCATCCACCGACATATCCAGACGGGCTCGATGTAGAAGTATTTTCTACTAAAACATTGGAGCGAGCATGGAAAGAGGCCGCTCTCATTTCAGAAAGAGAACATGTAACTCCGTATATTTGGGAACACCCCGAATTATTTTTGTTGGGGAATTCTAGCCGTTCTGACGATATATCTAAACATCGTTGGACCCTTGATACACAGGATGATTTTAATTTTATCAAGAAAATTTTTGAAGCATGTGCAGTAAAACATTGTAGTTGTGGAATGGATGATGTTATTGCACTCCTTAAGAAATATCCTGACTGGCTAAACATCAATCGTCATCATGAGAGAAACGAAGGATACACAAAATCATTGCACTATGATAGAATGTCGGATAGTCAATCTTGAGACTGAATATTTGTTAATTAGGTATATTATAACTAGACTTTTCCACATGGTCTTGCCATGGAGTACTTTAAATGGAAAGTTTGAAAACCGTTATGTTTTCAAATACAACATTGCGCAACACGCGACAGTGGATATACTGTGTTTTTGGCGCAGAGTAATTCATTAAATTTATGAACATCCTCTACATCGGCGCGGGGTTTGTAGGCACCTGTAGCGCGGCGGTTTCGGCCGATAGCGGCCATGGCGCGCTCGTCTACGACATCAACAAAGAACGCATACGCAAATTGTCTTCCGGCAAACGGGACGTAATAGAATCCTGTCTTTTTGAAGATGGACTTGCAGAGTTGCTTATTCGCTGCAAAAAAAACATAACGTTCACCAATAGCGCCCCGGAGATGAAGAAATTCATTGACCGCGTTGACGCGATTTTTATGTGCCTGCCAACTCCGGAAAAAGCTGGCGAAGAAGGACAATCAAACCTTTCTTACTATGAAGCGGCGTGTGAGACGCTCGCAAAAATGTTATCCAAAAGACAAGGGGGCAAACAATCATCATATGTGGTGATCATCAATAAGAGCACATTGCCTATAAGCATGATTGATCGCACCAAGGAAATTCTAGAAGCTCATAAAGTTAAAAATTTTGGCATTGTATCAAATCCGGAGTTTTTGGTGGAAGGCAAGGCAGTATATGATTCTATCCATCCGGACAGAGTTGTTATTGGCGCGGAAAATGAAAAAGATTTTAAAATTATGCGTGCGCTTTACCAACGTTTCTATACCTCCTCATCGGTCAAATACATAGAAGTCAATCCGCACGAAGCCGAGGCAGGGAAGCTGCTTGCAAATTTTATGCTTTTCAGCCGCCTCGCACTTTGTTTTGATGTGATAGGCCGCACGTGTGAATCCTTTCCTCGTATCTCGTTTGAGCGCGTACGCGATATTCTTAAAATCGATCCGCGCATTGCGCCGTGGGGTTTGTATGACAGCTTGTACGCCGGCGGGAGTTGTTTTATTAAAGACGCCGCTTCGCTTGCGTATCAGCTTGAAAGTGCGGGCGGAAACGCGGAGCTGGTGCGCGGTGTACTAGGCGCGAATAATTATCAGCTTGATCATTTTTTGAGTCGTATTCATGCGGAAGCTCACGCCATCATCAAAGGCGTGCGCATTGCTTTGTTTGGAGCGGCATTTAAACAACATACCAACGATGTGCGCAACTCCGGCGCCATTCGCGCTACGGAATTTTTTCTTCAGGAGGGGGCGCAAGAAATTAAGGTGTATGACCCTGCCGCGACAGACGAATTTAAACGCGTCTTTAATCCAAAGAAAGATGCACAATATAAAAAAATCACCTACACCAAATCAGAAGATGCTTGTCTAAAAAGCACCTCCATGGCGTTCATTGCCACTGATTGGCCGCAGTTTCAGTCGCTTGCAGAGATTATACAGAAAACCGTCAAAGCCCCCTATCTTATTATGGATGGTCGCCGCATGTTGTGCAACTCATATAACAATTTACAATCGGCCGGTTTTTCCATCATCGCGGTGGGGAGTCAATTTATGAAAGGTAAAAAAGTATAATATGCGCTATCTTGTAACTGGCGGAGCCGGATTCATTGGCACCAACATTGTTAAACAACTCATTGCGGACGGTCATGAAGTGGTTGTTTTGGATAATTATAGCGGCGGGCGTCGTGCAGATCGCGCGCAAAAAGGCACGCAGTATATAGAAGGTGATATCCGCGTTATGTCCGATTTGCAAAAAAACATGCAGGGTGTACAGGGTGTGTTTCATCTTGCCGCGGTGCCGCGCGTGCCGTATTCCGTTGAACATCCGCAAGAAACCAATGAACACAATATCACCGGGACGCTCAATGTGCTTGTCGCGGCGCGTGATGCGGGTGTAAAGCGTCTTGTGTTTAGCTCTTCATCCTCCGTCTACGGCGGAGACAAGGGTGAAATAGCTCTTACAGAAGATATGAACCCCAGCCCCAAAAGCCCGTATGCGCTTCACAAACTCACGGGAGAGCATTATTGCATGCTCTTTGCCGAGTTGTATGGCCTACAGACCGTTTCTTTGCGTTATTTTAACATCTATGGTCCTTATTTGGACCCGGAAGGCGCCTATGCGCTTGTTATAGGCAAATTCCTTCGTCAGCTCTCTGCAGGCGAACCGCTTACCATTTGCGGTGATGGAGAATACTACCGCGACTACACGCATGTATCGGATGTGGTGCGCGCCAACATCCTCGCCATGACAAAAGACAGTGTAGGCGTGGGAGAAATCATCAATATTGGCAATGGTCAGCCATATTCGGTCAATCAAGTCGCCTCGCTCATTGGCGGATCCACCACACAGGTTCCTCCTCGCGCGGGTGATGTACGTTATTCAAAGGCTGATATTACCAAAGCAAAAAAGCTTCTTGACTGGGAGCCAATCGTCGCGTTGCAAGATGGAATTGCTGAACTTAAAAAAATATTTGGCATTAACAAATAGTAGCCTGTTGTTGTAGTAGGATGGGATGTTTTTAAATATGTGTGAAAAATAAGAGTGGTATTCTCTTGAGCAACATAGCTTACCCTGCGTAGTTGCGAAAGAGAATACCACTCTTATTGAATGCAAATAAACTTTTGTATTGCGAACAGGCTACTATTTGTTAATGCCATTTACCTTCCCAACCACTTCACCACCACCCGCACCGTCTGCAATAAAATCGCCCCATCTAAAAGCAGAGAGCGGTGTTTGATATAGTATAAGTCATATTGCAGTTTAATGAGATGTTCCTCGCGTGTCGCGTAATATCCACGATTGATCTGCGCCCAGCCCGTCAAGCCCGGCTTGATCAAATGCCGTACATGGTAAAATGGCATGTATCCCGCAATCTCTTCCACAAATTCCGGGCGCTCCGGCCGAGGGCCGATAAAACTCATCTCACCACGCAAGATGTTCAAAGCTTGCGGCAGTTCATCTATCCTCATCACTCTCAAAACGCGTCCCACGGGCGTAATGCGCTTGTCGTGCGGCACGGTAAATTGCGCGCCATTTTTTTCCGCGTCCACCACCATGGTGCGAAATTTGTATAACATAAACTCTTTTTCGTCGCGCCCAACCCGTTTTTGTTTGATGAATATCGGGCCTTTGTCATAAAAATAAATCAGTGCCGCCACAGGAATCAATATAACAACTCCTATTGCCGCCATTATCGCGCCAATTAAATAATCAAAAAATATTTTTATTGAATCATAAATTTGCTTTTCTTTTTCTTGGATATTTTCCAAAAACCATGCTTCATTCAGCGCGAGCACCGGCACGCGATGCGTGATCATCTCATAAAACGTTACCAAATCCACTATCTGCGCGTGCATAAAAATCATCTTGTACAATTCTTTGGTAACCGGTTCCGTGAGCGATCCCGCGGCAACCACAATGGTGTCAACATGGTGCGTTTTAACAAGTCCCTCAAATGGCTCTCGACTTGACCACACGGCAACGTCATGGGGCAGTGGCAGAGGCGCGCTATCAGGATAATCCGCTATCACCCCCGCCACACTGAATCCGATTTGAGGATTTTTTGTCAATACTTCAATGAGCTGAATATTTTCCGCCACTAGACCGATACATAGCACACGATTTTGTAATGTATGGCCGGAAAGAATTTTTTGAATAGCAACGCGCCACGCGCCAAAGAGTGGAATATAAATTATGGTGAGCAAAAGCAGAATCGTTTTGGGCGTTATGTCTCTGAAATCAGTGATATAAAAATACGCGATCGCAAGAAAAAAATTTAAGGTGATGGTGCCAAGAAATGAACTGAAAAAGACCACGCTGTTGCGCGCTTTTTGCAAGTCATAAAAACCGTTGATAAAAAATATTACTATCCAAATGCAAAAAATAAGTGTGAAAGCCGGCCAATGCTTGCCCCAGATAAACGCATCGGGAAGCGAAAGATTGCGCGCCCACAAACTCAAAAATAACGCCGCATAGAGTGCCGCGATATCTCCGGTGAGGAGTATCAATTTTTTTATGTTAAATAAGCCCATAATTTGTATTATGATAGTATACCATAAAAACGCGAATCTTCAAGTGCGCGGCGTGAGTGTGGTATACTGAATCTTGAATCATGAAATATCGTCGAGGCAATACCATTGAGGGGACTGGGCAGGAGCGCGACGGCGCGAGCGCGAGCAAAAATTCTTCAAGGATTTTATGCATGCCCTGAGATAATATTGCAGAGAGAAGATATTTTGTAATGCACAAAAATTCTCAGAATTTTATGCGGCATTTCAACAAACATATGTTTCATGTTTTACTTTTTTTCATCACAGCTCTATTTTTTGCGTCCAGCGCGTTCATTGGATTTCCAGCATCTCTTGCGCGCGCGGCGACATCATCAGATATCCCCAATGACCCTAATTTTTTCCAGCAAACCTACCTCCAGCAAATTAATGCCCTTGAGGCGTGGAACATAACCAAAGGTAGCAAGCGCGTGGTGGTGGCGCTCATAGATAGCGGTGTTGAAATAATTCATCCTGATTTGCAAGAAAATATCTGGACCAATCCTGCGGAAACAGTTGATGGCATTGACAACGACGGCAATGGGCTCATAGACGATATTCACGGCTGGGATTTTGTTGACAATAAAGCTAATCCAGGACCGGATTTTAACGCGCCAAAAAATGACCTTGGTTTTCATCATGGCACGGTTGTCGCGGGAATCATCGGTGCGGTTGGCAATAATGGCACTGCGGGAACAGGCATCAATTGGCAGGTGAGCATTATGCCTCTGCGCGCGTTAAATGGCGTGGGAGATACCGGAAACGGCGATCCAACAACAGTCGTCAAAGCGGTTAATTACGCTATTGACCATCATGTGGATGTCATTAATATGAGTTTTATCGGCAAGAAACTCAATCAGGATTTGATCAATGCGATCCGCCGCGCGTACGAAGTTGGCATTACCGTGGTTGCCGCCGCCGGCAATGAGGGCAACGGCAATATGATAGATGGCGATTTGGATTGGTCGCCGCGTTATCCGGTGTGTCTTGACGGCCCACAAGGAGAACCGTGGTGGGTGATTGGTGTTGCCGCGGTTGACGAGAGCAACCGAAAGGCGCGTTTTTCCAGTTATGGTACGCGATGTATTGATATTTCCGCTCCGGGCGTACACATTCCAAGCACGCTTGTCGTGCATCCGGCGATAACGGGTTTTGATACGCTTTTTGGCGGATCATTTTCCGGCACTTCGCTTGCGGCGCCGCAGGTTACGGCAACGGTTGCGCTTATGAAATCGCTCAAGCCGGATCTTACCCCCAAACAAATTTATGATATTTTAACAAGCACCTCGGATCCCATAGATGATGTCAATCCGTTATATACAAATGAGCTTGGCGCGGGTCTGCTTAATGCGGGCGCGGCGGTTGCGCGAGTGCGCGCAATGGTGACAACGCAGTCAGTGTGGCTTGCCTCTGCTGGCAGTCCGGTTGTCGCGCAATTGGATGGCGGCGGCGTGGCGCAGAAACAATTTACTTTTAATTACGGCAAGCAAATAGGCGTCTCATTTGCGCGCGCGTACGAGACATCTTCTGCCAAACCCCTCATTATCACCGGCACTTCCAATACTTCATCGCAAGTGCGCTTATTTGATGAAAATGGCGCGCTCAAGAGCAAGGGTTTTCTTGCGTATCCAAAAAATTATAATGGCGGAATACAAATTGCGGTAGGGGATACGGACGGCGACGGAGAGGATGAAATTGTCGTGGCTCCGGCGCAACGTTACAAACCGGAGGTCCGCGTATATTCATTATCCGGAGTTTTGAAAAATAAATTTTTGGCATATGCGCCCGGGGCGCGTTTGGGATTAAGTATCGCGCTTGCGGACATTGATGGTGATGGGCGCAAGGATATCATTACCGGTGTGCGCCAAGGCGGGAGCGCGCATATTCGCATGTTTAATGGAGAAGGGACACCGTTGAATGCAGGTTTTTTTGCGGCCGCACCGGCCTATCGTGGCGGTATAAACATAACAGCAGTAGATACTGACGGTGATGGACGCGCGGAAGTAATTACCGTGCCTTTAAATGCGGCAGGCAGTCCAACCGTGCGTCTTTTTGTCGCCGACGGGGTATTGCGCGGTACCGCTCCTCTTATTCATGAAAAAAATTCACAATTCGCCGTTGCCGCGGGAGATGTTGACCGTAACGGCGATCTTGCGATTATCGTTGCCCGAACCGGCGCGCATCCGGGTCTTCAGCGGTTTAATGCAAATCTTGAGCCGGCGGATCCGATTACCGCGCATCTCTCCCAAAAAGATTTCCGTAGTATTCCATCCTTGCTTGTGGCACCATAATTTGATATACTGGGTCTGTCGCCAAATGCGCTTTTGTAACGAAATTTCTGAATTTTGAGACAGAATTGCTGAATACATTTTGAGGTTTAACAGCGGTTAAGCTGAAAAATGTTGAAGCAATTATGGCCAAAATTCAGAAATTGCAGTCAAAATGGCATTTGGCGACAGACCCATACTCTATCCATAACACATAAGAATCTTTTAAGAATGCTATTATGGCACTCAAAACACCTATTTTTGGCACTAAAAATGTTCTCGTAACCGGCGGAGCCGGCTTTATTGGGTCGCATTTGTGCGAGCAGTTGCTCAAAAAGCACAAGCTCAAGGTTATTTGTATAGATGACTTTTCCAATAGCCAAAGCGCCAATATTGATCATCTTATCAATGATCCTAATTTTGAATTTATCCGCCATAATGTCAACGAACCATTTACTTTGGAACAGTGGCCGGAACTTGAAAAATTCAAGGTAAAATTTCAGGGCATACAAGAAATTTATCAGCTTGCGTGTCCCACCTCGGCCAAGAATTTTGATCAGTTTAAAATAGAAACATTGCTCGCCAACAGTAGCGGCATGCGGAATGTCTTGGAATTGGCGGTCAAAAATCACGCGAAATTTTTATTTGCTTCAAGCTCGGTGGTATACGGTCCGCGCAAGGGAGGGGAACGCATCAAAGAATCGGAAGAAGGCGTGGTTAACCATTTGAGTCCGCGCGGGTGCTACGATGAAGGCAAGCGGTTTGCGGAAACCATGGTAGAGACGTATCGCCAAGTATATAATTTGGACGTGCGTACCGCGCGCATTTTCCGCACCTATGGTCCGCGCCTCAAACTGTTTGACGGACAAATGATTTCAGACTTTATCGTGAGTGCTTTGCAAAACAAAGATTTGGTTATTTACGGCGATGAAAATTTTTCCAGCGCGCTTGTGTATGTCAATGATACCGTTGACGCGCTCGTTAAAATGATGGAAGCTCCCGGGCCGTTAAGCCCTATCAATATTGGATCGGATCGTCTATATAAATTGTTCGATGTAGCACAGATGGTTATCAGACTCACCAACTCTTCATCAAAGATCGTATTTAATCCGCCGCTTTCATTTATTTCTCCTCTCGGCATTCCTGATTTGATGCTCGCAAAAGAATTGCTTGGTTGGATTCCGCTTATTGATTTGGAGCAAGGCATTAAAAAAACCATAGACTTTGATGTGGTGCGCGCCAAATTAGCTGGCGCGGGGATTTAATTTTGATGATTCATTAGCCTTGTCCCTAAATAACATTTCTACTGCATACAAAAATATGAGCGAACATCCATCTTTTGAGCCTCGCGCTGAGATTGACACAGTCACACATAAATTGACAGAGTGGGCGACTATCGTTAACACAAAGATTCAAGAACAAGAGGATAAAAAAAACCGTTGTAAAGAAGAATATGAAAATCTGTTTCCTGTGGTAAAAGCAATTTTGCGTAAACGCGGCTGGAGTGAACACAAAATCATTGATACATTTGATATATTATATCGTAGATTATTTTTTGAACCTGATTACAAACAGATTCAAGACGATTTTGAATTAAATGATTCACAAGTACACTGGTACAGGAAGGTTGCTGTTAGAATTTTGCGTGAGTTAGCAAACAACCAATTGATTACTCTTTCAGATGAGTTGAATGAATTACTATCTAGCCCTAATTTACAAAAAAAACAAGAAAAACTTTCATCAGAGTCGTTGAAGAACATATTAATTGAACTTATTTAACTTACATTTAATCAGTTTAGAATTAATTTTACAGATGCAGATGTCGCGCTAATTATGAAAAAGGTTGCAAGTGCGCTAGTGGAATTTTCATCATTGGAAGATTTGAAACGATATATTTCTACAGTAATAAAGAATGTTGTTTCTGATCAAGAAAAAACAAGGCAGAGCCAACCACGTATTCTCGCAAGACAAAGCGAGCGCATTGCTCGTGAAGAAAAAAGTCGGACTGAACAGGCAGAATATGAACAAAATTTTAAATTAGCCAAGGAAGAATTTTCTGCATTGTTATCAGCCAATGAAAGGACTAGATATTATAATAAATTACAACTATTATATAACACAATTTTTGAACATAAAAATGACGCGGAGCTTCAAGCAATGTTTCCGGACACTTCGCGAGCAACAAGAGATCAATGGCGAAAACGCGCAAGAGATTTCATTTGGCCGAACGCATCGGATAATTTAAAATTATTTTTAAGCAAGTTTACAAAAAAAAAATTTAACCGATAGCGCGTGCTACCAATAAACATCCTATGAAGACTATTGTTGTCATACCTGCATTTAATGAGGAGGATCATATTGGACATGTTATTCAAGACATCCGCGCGGTGAGCCCAGCGTGGGATATTGTCGTGGTTGATGACGCGTCAACAGATAAGACATATGAACACGCGCGCGCAAGCGGCGTTGCCGTAGTGAGGCATGTGGTAAACCGCGGCCAGGGCGCGGCGCTACGCACCGGCACGGAGTGGGCATTACTTCATGGCGCGGATAGTATTATTCATTTTGACGCGGACGGTCAGTTTTCTGCGCGTGAATTACCGGGGTTTATTGAACCTTTAGAAAAAGGAAAAGAAACGATCGTGTTGGGTTCGCGTTTTCTGCGCGTAAAAACCGATCAAAATAACGGCGATAACAGCGACGCGAGCAAGCGCATTCCATGGACAAAGCGTGTAATCATTTTGCCCGTGGCACGCTTGATAAATTGGTATATTACTGGCATCAAATTATCTGACGCGCACAACGGATTGCGCGCGTTTACGCGCGATGCCGCGCTCAAGATACGGATTACACAAGACCGCATGGCGCATAATTCAAACATCGTCGCCGAAATCAAGAAACATAATTTGCGTTTTAAAGAGATGCCTGTTACCGTTTATTATCATTCATACGGCCAGCGCGCCGGCGCCGGATTTGCCATTTTATCAGATTTATTTTTTGGGAAATTAATTAAATAAATTATCGCGGGCTTGACGCCAGTGGTATTTTGAAGGAATAATAAAATATGCACGCAATCCAAATCGTTTTATTTTTGCTCATCGCGTTTGTTGTTTTGCGCGTTGCGGCGCGTTTCCGCGCCAAGGATATGGGTGTTTTGGTATTTTTAAGCTGGCTTGTGTTTTGGGCTCTTGCCGCTCTCGTAGTTTGGCGTCCGGAATTGAGCACGGAAATCGCGCAAGTGTTTGGTGTTGGCCGCGGAGCGGATTTTGTCACCTACCTTGCGCTCATAGTGCTGTTTTATGGATTTTTCCGCCTTGGAGTGCGGCTTGAACGCCAAGAACGGAATATCAGCAAACTCACACAGGTGCTTGCGCTTCGTGAGGGAGAAAAAAATTAGAAAAAACATTTCGTGATTCACAATAATTATCAATTTATCTTTGTATGCGCTTTGCGCTTGTTACACCGGTTTTCTATCCTTACACCGCTGGCATGTCGCGAGTTGTAGAGCATGAGGCGCAGGCACTTGCTCGAGCATGGCATGTGGTGCATGTTTTTACACCGCGTTTTAAGCATGCTCGCACGGGGTTAGAAGAAAAAGACGGCTACACCATACATCGCATGCGTCCGCTTTTTTCTTATGGCAACGCCGCTCTTACGATACAACTGGTATATTTCACGCGCGGTTTTGAAACAATACATCTGCATTACCCGTTTATTGGCGGCGTTTTATGGACACTGCTTGGCGTGTGGCGGGAGCGATTGATTGGAAAACGCAAGAAATTGATCATCACCTACCACATGGATTTGGCAGGACAGGGATTTTTAAAATATGTTTTTGCGTTTTTTACTCGTCTTGTTTTGCCGCTTGCTGTTTTTTCAGCAGACGCGATACGCGTTTCAAGTATGGACTACGCGCGGCAGAGCCGTTACGCGAATTATTTATTTCGTCATCCGCAAAAACTTGTTGAGATCCCTTTTGGAATTGATACCGAGGTGTTTAAACCGTGTGGGCGTTCTGCAGAGTTATTGCGCGAATACAGTATTTCCACCGATGATAAAGTGCTTTTGTTTGTAGGAGCGCTTGACCGCGCGCATTATTTCAAAGGCGTTTCCGTGCTTTTAAAAGCATTGGCGGAGTACCTCACTGATACGCGCATAAAACTGGTCATTGTGGGGGGTGGGGATATGCGTTCGGAGTATGAAGCGCAGGCGCGTGCATTAAAAATTCCAGACCGCGTGAAGTTTGCAGGGTTTGTGGCAGTGGAAGTACTACCCGCGTTGTACGCCCTTGCTCATGCGGTTGTACTACCATCCACCGATTCATCAGAAGCGTTTGGTATGGTGCTGGTTGAGGCGCAGGCGTGTGGTACGCCTGTGGTGGCATCAGACTTACCCGGCGTGCGTTCTGTTTTTGAAGAAGGGGTAACCGGTATGCGCGCGCGTGCAGGAGATGCAAAAGATTTAGCGCGCGCGATTAAGCATATTTTAGACGCTACGGATTATTCCGTGTGGCGCGCTCGCGCTCGTGTGCGAGCGGAGCGGTTGTATGCTTCGGAAAATGAAATAGACTGGTTAAAGAAATTATTTTGACTATTTTATCCCACCCAATACCCGTTGGAAAATAGTGTCAAGAAAAGTGTCCAGAGCGCCATAAAACATATGAGAATTGAGAGCTGTACGCTCTCATTTTTGATTTGGCGCGCAAGGAACATAGCCACAAATGGCGAAGGAAATACATAGCGCGGCATTGAAAGCAATGTGCCGGATAAAAGCGGCAAGATACCTAAACTAAGCGTCCACAATGCAAAATCTTTGCGCCACGCGCGATACATCCAGATGCCAACTATTATTATGAAAATAAAAAAAGACACATCAAGAGCGCGAGAAACAAACTCGGCATTAAATACACTCGACAATTGCCCAAACTCTTTGAAGTAAACAGCAAGGCGGTTACCAATATCAAACGGATTGAGCGAACCGTTTCTGTTCCATCGCGCTTGTGATACGGCAAATTGCACAAAACTGCCAAAACGAACTTTGAGGTAGATCATGTAGGTGAGTAGTCCTGCGAGTGGTGAAACTGCGACCATAATTTTCTGCCATACTGCTCCGGCCTCGTGAGCACGCCATTGCGCGTATAGTTCGTATCCCAAAAGAATCACCACAAAAAAGCCGTTGACGCGCGCCAAAGCGGCACCAAATCCCAACAAGCCGGCTAACCATAATCGGCGAGAGCGCGCGTAGTACAGAGATCCCAACATCAAACACAAAAAAAGACTTTCTGTGTAGGGTGCGAGTAAGTAAAACGCGGTGGGGAAAAAGAGAAAAAAGAAAAGCGCGCGTGTTGAAACAGTGTGCGCCGCGATGCGTGAGGAAAAAGTATGCGCTTCGCTTGCGTCTACTGCATCTGTTTCCGCGTGTCGCGCCATATTATTGAGTTGTTTGTCATGATTTTCCTCAAGCAGATATTCCGCAAGGCGAATGAAGAAATATAATGCTCCAAGAAACGATAAAAAAGAAACAATGCCCGCTGCCGAGGCAAAATTATTTTGAACGCGCAACACCGCCCGTATCATCATAGGATAGAGTGGAAAAAATGCTGTTTCTTCTGCCTGATAACCCCCTATGGCGATATGTTTATAAAATCCGCCATCCCATTGCATCATGTGTCGCCAGTATGTGAAAGTTATCAGTTTAGGTACGGGTGTAGCAGATACACTCGGATTTGCATACGCGCGGTCGGTATACAAGTTAAGCCTAAACGCGCCGATAAATACCACTGCACTAACAAGAAAAACGTACAAGATTCCAATAAGTCCAACTTTGACAGCGTACTTTTGCATATTGCTTTTATTTTCTATTGCTGGTATTATAGTATCATATTTTTATATGTTTGACATCATTACACTCATCAAAACAGCAGGATATCTTGGCATAGCGGGGATTTTGTTTGCCGAATCGGGATTGTTTGTCGGATTTTTTTTGCCCGGCGACAGCTTGCTTTTTACTGCCGGATTTTTGGCATCGCAAGGCTATTTGCATATTGTGACGCTCATGATTTTAAGTTTTGTGGCGGCAGTGGCGGGGGATAGTGTTGGATATGCTTTTGGCCGGCGCGTGGGGCCGGCGATTTTTAAACGTGAAGATTCGTTATTGTTTCATAAAAATCATATTGAACGAGCGCGAATTTTTTATGAGCGACATGGCGGCAAGGCAATCATCTTGGCGCGTTTTATGCCAATTGTGCGCACATTTGCGCCAATCCTCGCTGGCGTCGGGCGTATGCGGTACAGCATGTTTGTAGCTTATAATATAGTAGGGGGCTTCCTATGGACAATCGGGCTTTCCGGTTTGGGTTATTTCTTGGGCAACACAATACCCGACATAGATAAATATCTTTTGCCGATTATTCTAGTTATTATTTTTTTTTCTGTCGCGCCGTCCGCATATCATGTATTAAAAAATGCATCCGCGCGGGAGCATATTAGGCTGTACTTAAAGAGAGTTTTTAAGAACCGTAAAACTCCGTAAATCTCCTTAGTATTTTCATTGGTGTTGTAATTTTTTCTTTCAGCGCCTTTTTTTTGAGTCCTTCCGCGTCTTTTGGGTCAAAGTACCCATAGTTTTTATATATTTCAACGCGCACGCAAAATTCTCGGGCATCTAACTCCGGATGGAATTGCGTAGCGTAGATGTTTTGTTTTATCCGCACCATTTGGTAAGGACATTGTGCGGACTCGGCAAGCCACACCGCGCCTTTGGGCAGATGGAAGCAAGTTTCTTTGTGCCCCACAAATGCGCGGAATGATTGTGGCAAACCGCGCAGAAGTTTATCGTCCGCGGCTTCTGCGCGTATTTTTATGGTGACTGGACCGGCGTTTTCGCTGTATTGTTTTTTTGAATTCATAGTGCGTTACTCGCACAATTGTGCTAAAATGAGGATAAAGTGCGTTAACAATTTTATCTATCATTTTTGCACAATCGTATGAGCAACAAAACTTGTCCACAAGAGGTCATTATCCGAAAATTACCAATAAA
>JACRID010000022.1 GCA_016220145.1 Candidatus Peregrinibacteria bacterium | reverse complement strand
TCACAAAAAAGTGGAACATGCCAATCCGGAACTGGGGCGAGGTCATCGGTCAGCTATCCATTATCTTCCCGGACAGAATTAAACTTTAACCCTTTTTCCCACCATGTCTATCCCATTTACACAAAAGTACTTGCACACCCCGGCCCCCGCAAAGCGGGGCCGCTTTTTTGGTAGTTAATTTATTTTTTTGAACTCATTTCTTTCTCCGGTTTCAATGTGATCATTTTGATTTCGATGTCCACGCCGGCAGGAAGACTCAAGTTGCTCAGTGACTCAATTGTCTTTGAAGTTGATTCCGTAATATCAATCAATCTCTTGTGAGTTCTCATCTCAAATTGTTCACGGCTGTTTTTGTGAACGAAAGTTGAACGGTTAACCGTGAACTTTTCGATCTTTGTAGGCAAGGGGATTGGTCCGGCCACAATCGCGCCGCTTTTTTCCGCGGTTTCGATTATGAGTTTTGTGGATTCGTCCGCGACTTTGTGATCAAAAGCCTTAATCTTGATTCTTATTTTTTGAGCTGAAATGGCCATATGTTATGTCATTCTGAACTTGATCCGGATTTCGGATACTGATCCCGCCAAGCGGGACAGGATGACAATGTTCAGAGGATGACGCTTGAGCGTCAATTATTGAATAATCTTAGCAACGACTCCGGAACCGACAGTCTTGCCGCCTTCGCGAATGGCGAAACGAAGACCTTCGTCCATGGCAATCGGAGTTCCAAGAGTGACAACCAGTTTTACGTTATCGCCAGGCATAACCATTTCCGCGCCGGCGGGAAGTTCAACAGCGCCCGTAACGTCCGTCGTTCTCATGTAGAATTGCGGCTTGTAACCCTTGAAGAATGGAGTGTGGCGGCCGCCCTCATCCTTGGTCAAAATATAAACTTGAGATTCAAACTTGGTGTGAGGAGTGATTGAACCCGGCTTGGCAAGAACCTGGCCTCTTTCGACTTCTTCTTTTTCAATACCGCGGAGCAGCAAGCCGACGTTATCACCGGCCTGGCCTTGGTCCAGCAATTTTCTGAACATTTCAACACCGGTCACAACCGTCTTGCGAGTTGCCTTAATTCCAACCAGTTCAACTTCTTCATTAATTTTAACGACACCCTGTTCGATTCTTCCCGTAGCGACAGTGCCGCGTCCCTTGATTGAGAAAACGTCTTCGACAGGCATCAAAAATGGCTTGTCGAGAGGACGCTTTGGCTGAGGAATGTATTCATCCAATGCGGCAAGAAGTTCCAAAATCGGCTTTTGAGCCTCCGGATCGCCCGGGTTTTCCATGGCCTTCAAAGCCGAACCCTTGATGATCGGAGTTTTGTCGCCCGGGAATTCGTACTTCGTCAAAAGTTCGCGAATTTCCATCTCCGTAAGTTGCGCAATTTCCGGATCGGCAACGTCCATCTTATTCATAAAAACGACAACGTATGGGACGTTAACCTGACGAGCGAGCAATAGGTGCTCGCGAGTCTGAGGCATAGGTCCATCCGCGGCGGAAACAACCAGAATGGCGCCATCCATTTGGGCGGCACCGGTAATCATATTCTTTATGTAGTCGGCGTGCCCTGGGCAGTCGACGTGAGCGTAGTGTCTCTTCGGGGTTTCATATTCCTGGTGGGAAGTGGCAATCGTAATACCGCGTGCCTTTTCTTCCGGAGCATTGTCGATTTGGTCATAACGAACAGCTTTGTTTGATGCGCTTGGCCATTTGGTGGCGGCCACCATTGTGATGGCTGCCGTCAACGTCGTCTTTCCATGGTCCACATGACCGATGGTGCCGACATTAACGTGTGGTTTGCTTCGATCGAATTTAACTTGTTCCGCCATAATGAGAAAAGGTTAATGAATATTGATAGCGAGGTCGATTTTAAAGGAAGGAATGGGGCTTGGCAAGGGAAAATGACGCCAAATGTCATCCTGAGCTTGTCGAAGGATGGTTCGACAGGCTCACCATGACAATGCTACTTTCGGGACGTCGTCACCCCGCGCGCTTCCTTGATCTTCTCGGATATGTTATTCGGGACCTTGTCGTAATGACCGAATTCCATGCTGTAAGCGGCGCGACCTTGGGTCATTGAGCGAAGATCTGTTGCATAGCCGAACATTTCCGAAAGCGGGACAAAAGCCTTGATGAACTTGGCCATGCCTCGAGCGCCGGTTTCATAAATTTGTCCGCGTCGCGCGCTAAGGTTCCCCATAACATCTCCGAAGAAATCATCGGGGCTCACAACTTCAACATTCATGATCGGTTCCAGAAGGTGAGCGCCCGCGCGTTTTGCAGCTTGCTGGAATGCTATGGAGCCGGCGATCTTAAATGCCAATTCGGAGGAGTCAACATCGTGATAGCTGCCATCGTAAAGCTCCACTCTCACGTCGACGATCGGATAACCGGCAACGACGCCGCGAGTGAGCGCTTCCTTAATACCCTTATCAACGGCGGGAATAAATTCGCGCGGAATGCGGCCGCCAACAACGGAGTCCACAAACTCATAACCCTTGCCTTTTTCAAGAGGGGAAACTCGCAACAAAACGTGGCCATATTGACCATGACCACCTGTTTGTTTGACGTATTTTTCTTCACCTTCGGCTTCCGTTTGAACAGTTTCTCTGTAAGCAACCTGTGGTTCACCGACGTTGGCCTCAACCTTAAATTCGCGGCGCATACGGTCAACGATGATGTCCAAATGAAGTTCGCCCATACCTGCAATAATAGTCTGGCCGGTTTCTTCGTCCGTATTAACTTGGAATGTAGGATCTTCTTCTGCAAGTTTTTGCAGAGCGAGAGCCATTTTTTCCTGATCCAACTTGGTTTTTGGTTCGACTGCGATTCTGATAACCGGATCCGGGAATTCAATAGCTTCAAGAATAATAGGATGATCCGGGTCGCAAAGAGTGTCTCCCGTGAAAGTCTGTTTCGGACCGATCAAAGCTGCTATTTCTCCGGCCAATACTTCTTTAATTTCCTCGCGGTGATTTGCGTGCATTCTGACCAAGCGTCCGACGCGTTCCTTTTGTTCGCTCGTGCTGTTGTAAATATAAGAACCGGTTGCAAGTTTGCCCGAATAAACGCGCAAGAAAGCGAGTCTGCCGACGAACGGGTCTGTTGCAATTTTGAAAGCCAATGCGGAGAAAGGCGCATTATCGCCGGGAGCTCGTTCTTCCGATTTGCCCGTGTGCGGATTTGTTCCTTTTACGGGCGGCAAATCCAGAGGAGAAGGGAGGTAAGAGCAAACGGCGTCCAAAACCAACTGAACACCCATGTTCTTAAGTGAACTTCCGCAGAAAACAGGATACATTTGGCCTTTAACAATTCCCGCGCGAAGACCGCGGCGAATTTCCGGAACGGTTAGCTCTTTCCCTTCAATATATTTATTCATCAATTCGTCGTCGAACTCGGAAGCCTTTTCCACAACCTTGTGGCGATAATCTTCCATTTGAGCTTTCATGTCTTCCGGAACCGGAATCTCAACAATTTTCTCGCCGTTTTCTCCTTCAAATTTATATGCCTTTCTTAAAATTACATCCACAATGCCGCTGAAAGTCCCTTCCGCGCCAATCGGCAATTGCACAGCAAAAGCGCTCTTGGAAAGCCTCTGGTGGATGGAATCCAAACTCATGTAAAAATCGGCGCCCATCTTATCCATCTTATTTACAAAAGCGACGCGAGGCACGTTATATTTATCGGCTTGCCTCCACACAGTTTCGGATTGCGGTTCGACTCCTTGTGAGCCGTCGAAAACCACGATTCCTCCGTCCAGTACGCGCAAACTGCGTTCCACTTCGGCGGTGAAATCAACGTGGCCGGGAGTATCAATAATGTTGAATCTGTATTTGTTCTCGTCTTCGATCGTTGGCTTCCAGAAGCAGGTTGTCGCTGCGGCCGTGATCGTAATTCCGCGCTCTTTCTCTTGTTCCATCCAGTCCATTTCGGCGGCGCCCTCGTGTACTTCGCCGATCTTGTGCTTGCGGCCGGTGTAAAAAAGGATGCGCTCCGAGGTGGTTGTCTTGCCGGCATCAATGTGGGCAATGACTCCAAAATTTCTTGTTAATCTTAAAATAGTATCGTCGGCCATATGAAAAAATAGTTAGTGTTACAGCTTGGAAGAGACTACAGAAAAGAGACTGATGCTGTCAACCTGAAATCGGGCTGTATTTTTGTATTTTAAACCTTTAATATCGCAAAGAATGCCAAAGAACAAACAAATATTTCTTAGATTTTTGAGATGTACAAGTTATTGTACGTCTAAAGTGTACATTAAAAGGACCGACGCCGTCAACCTGAACTTCGTTTCGCCGTCGCCTCGCAAAAAATGACAAAATTGCAGCAGAAAAGAGGTTTTTCAGCATGTCCTTAAATAGGCAATTCGTCGTCAACTCAAAGTAGAGAAACAGCGAGTTTTTTTATGGGTAGTATGCACATAAATGTTAATGGGATAGCGATATTTCTGTAAACGGCAAACTTTCAATCATTTTCTTAATCTGCTCGTCGTCCACCGTGCGGGAGTAATAAATCTGCATCATCTCCGCTTCTTTCTGCGTGCCAATAACAGCCAAATTGTTTTGAATACCTGTTTTCGTAATTGTTTTTCTGATCTCTTTTTGTTTGATATAGGCTATAATTTCCGCAAGGTTAAGCTGATACTTTTCCAAAATCAAGAATAGATCATAGAAGTCGCGATACCGGGCGCGGTCACTCATGGCCCGGATTTTTTCCGCCGCAATTTCCTTAATATCCATAACTCGTACCGTACAATCTATGCCCCATACATTTTTGTATGGCATTATTTGTGGAGGCAAAAGTACATTTTGTAAAAAATCTATCTCAACTTTTAATGAATTCGGCTGAACCAATGGCCCGGCATATTGGAGTTTCTCTATTTTTATTGTAGCGCCGGAGAGATATTCTTTTTTAACACTCAAATAGTCAGTGCCCGTAAAAATATTTTTAACTTCCTCCAGAGTCAATGGCTTCTGAATGGCGGAAAAATCCAAATCCTCCGAAAAACGACAATGGTCCAAATAACAGTGATGCAGAGCCGTGCCGCCTTTAAAGACAAGAGTATTTCCAAGTGAAGACTGTGCAATAAGTTTAAGCGCAAGAGCAAGAAAATAATCTTTCTCGGCAGTTTGGAGCGGATAATTGAGGGTCCGGCGATTGATGATTTCGAGCTGTTGACGGGTAATCATAATCTGTATTTGTCAAAATAAGTATCATAATAAAGTCGCCACTTGGCATTGAAAGCGCGGGTATTGGCAATCATTCGGTGCGCGCCCTTACTTTGTTTTGCGAATTTTAACAATTGAGATGAATCAATCTTGAGAAGATCAAAAATAACTCCAAAAATTTTGATGGTAGTCATAGACATCATACCGACATATTCGTTCAGCCGGGCAAAATCCAGATCATTTTTATGCTCGCGTAATTTTTCGATCACGAGATCAATGGCATAGATGCTTTTATGAAAATTGACCATGTCAATGAGCGCCTTTTCGGCCGTAGCAATTCGGGAGGTTTTATTGTCTATGGTCGCTTCTTGCCAGCCAAAATAATAATCGGCTTTTGTTTTTACGAAGCTGTACTCGATATTTTGGAGTTGCACCGTTTTATACATCTTTAAGGAGACAGAAATTATTTTGCTTGTGAGTTGGTCAAACATGCCATGGTGGCGCAGCGCTGATTCAAAAGACACATACGAATCTTTGACCAACAGATTTGCAACGACGTAAGAAGATAACGACAAAAAGCCCCGCGTGCTTAAATCCGAAATAACGTAAAGACCTCTTTTGATACGGATAAGCCACCCCTGTTTTACAAGCTTGGTGATTAGATTTTTACTTTGTTTGTAATCCCACCATCCTTCGGATTCAGTTAAAATATTGTCAATAGTGACAATATTGCCGTACTTGACAATAAGATTTTCCAGTAATTCGCCCTGTTTGGCAGAAAGTATTGTTGTATATTTCATATATATAAAGTCATAGAACTTTGTGACCTTCCGTGTACAGAATATATTAAAGGCACTTCCAAGTCAAGGATGATGACAGCCGAAAGTCATCCCAGATTCGCTAATTGATAGTAAAAATGGGGAATTATCTGAAATGTCCAAAAAATCCCTTTCTTAAGCCATCACTGTTTTTCAAAATTGGCGAATGATGAACTCGGGAGGTTAACGTGAAATAGGCGATTCGTCGTCAACGCAAAACAGAGAAACGGCGAGTTTTTTCAATATCTCTTCTTCCGGTAAGTAATCTGAATCTTTGCTTTTTGCATCGCGTTCGCGGGCAAGATATCCAAGAACAATATCTTCAAGCACGGCCACGGCGGCAATGGTTTTTCCTTCTATTCTTTTCATAAAATTAATTTAGCAATAATAAAACGAGTCCGACCATCTTATCCTTATCTTTCGGATTACTTTCGGCAACGAATAAGGTTAGCGCGGTAAGGGCTTCGGAAGTAAGCCGCGCGGGATTCAAGATGCCCGCCCGCTTCAAAAACCAGACAAAAGCAAATGCGCCCGAGCGCTTGTTGCCGTCGGCGTACGGATGATTTTTCACCATAAAATAAGGTCTTGCCCGTCGAATGTTTGAAAGATATTGCCGACAATGCTTGCGGCGCTTTGCCCTCCGCGTTCAGTGCCAAAAAGGCCGGTAGCTTCGCCTTTGATTACAAGTTCATGCTTTAATTTTTGCAGAGCCCGGATCAATTCCCCGGAGGTAAACTCCACCTGCCGTTTGGTGGCGCCGGATTTTGGTAATCTGGATTTGTCATAGGCATCGAGCGAAAGCCATGTGTTGGCGAACATTTTCACGAGTTCCATTGCGTTAACGGCATCCACCGCACCACCCGAAGGCAAGAGCGCTTTTACCTGTTCCACGACCTTGAGAAAAGCGCCGTAGTTCTTGGCGAGGCGCTTTTTATTGATGGTATAACCGTCAACGATGTGTAAACGGAGGGTTTTTGTTACCCACTGGCGGAAAGTTGTAGCCTTTTTTGAATTTACACGGTAACCAACGGAAAGGATCATGTCCAAATTGAAATACTCTATTTCGCGAGATACTTCTCGCTGCCCTTCTTTTTGAACTGTTGCAAAAATTGCAACAGTTGCCTTGGGGTCAAGTTCTTTTGAGTCGAAAATATTCTTTATATGTCGAGATATACCGGATTTATCGGTATCAAAAAGATCAGCAATTTGCTGCAAAGACGCCCACATTGTTTCAGCGGAAACGTCTTCCTTGAGCTCAATAGCGCCCGTCTTGGTCTGGTAAACGATGATTTTGTGTTCTTTTTTCATAAAGCAGTGCGTACGCAAATCTTACTGGGAATCGGCGGAATAGCAAAAGAAAAACGCGCATTTTAGGTGAAAAAGAGCCCGATCAATGCGATAGCTATATCTCATCCTGCTCACTTCCATGACAGGGAGCGTTCGCAGCATGATTAAGCCAAAAATTCGTTTTCTAATACTTCGCAAAGTGCGCGAAGGCCTTGTTTGCCTGCGCCATGCGGTGGGAGTCGTCCTTCTTCTTCACTGCCGGACCCGTTCCAGCGGAAGCTTCCATTATCACCCCGGCAAGCTTTCTGGCCATAGGCTTTCCTTTTACGTTTCTGGCAGCTTCAATAATCCACCTGAAAGTCAGTGCTATCTGGCGGTTTGGTTTCACCTCAACCGGAATTTGGTAAACGGCGCCGCCGATTCTCTTGGGGCGGACTTCCATGGAAGGCTTAACATTATCAAGCGCTTTCTCGAAAACGCGTTCCGGATTCTGTCCGGCGGCCAATTTGCTGACTTCAATCAACATATCTTTCATGATGCGTCTCGCAGTCGATTTCTTGCCGCGAATCATCATGCAGTTGATGAATTTTTCTTGTACAGCACTGGATCCTTCCGGGATGTAGATTGTTTTCTTCTTCATAGTTTTAAATTAATTGAATGTTAAGCGGCTGAAGCATCTCCCTTTGGTTTCTTGGCTCCATATAGAGAGCGACCGCGTCTGCGAGCCGTTACGCCTTGAGTATCAAGAAGCCCGCGCAGTATATGATAGCGAACACCCGGAAGATCCTTAACGCGGCCTCCGCGAATCATGACGACGGAGTGTTCCTGTAAGTTGTGGCCTTCTCCCGGAATGTAAGCGATAACCTCAAGTCCGTTTGAAAGGCGAACTTTTGCGATCTTGCGTAGAGCCGAGTTCGGCTTCTTTGGCGTCATCGTCGTAACTTTGATGCAAACGCCGCGTTTGATTGGGGCAGGTAAGCGGGAAGTCTTCCTGTTTAATGAATTCCAGCTGAACTGCAATGCCGGAGCCTTGGATTTGCTCTTCTGGTTGCGTCTTTTTCTTCGTACCAATTGGTTTATTGTTGGCATAAGCTTGGCTAGTTTAGCGGATGAGTCGGGGTTATTCAATAGCTTTTAATTGTCATTCTGTCCCGCTCAGCGGGATCAGAATCCAGATCCTGAAACCACCGCAGGGCGGGGCGCAGCAAGTTCAGGATGACGCGCTTACGCGTCAGATTCCTTAAGCCTTCAGGGCTTCAGGATGGTTAATCTTAAAAGTCTCTCCTGCAGGGATTAACTTGCCGATGATGACGTTTTCCTTCAGGCCCTTCAGGTAATCGACGCGGCGGGTGGTGGAAGCTTCAACCAATACGCGGATTGTCTCTTGGAAGCTTGCTGCAGATAGCCAGCTGTCCGTATGTAGAGAAACGCGAGTCAAACCAAGGAGCAGTCTTTCGTAGCGAATTGTTTTTTTCCTGTGGCTGACGAGTTTTTCATTGGCCCTGTCCGCGGAAATGACGTTAACGACTTCACCCGGCAGATATGGGCCGTCTCCGGCATCCGCAACGCGAGCCTTGCTCAACATTTGACGGGCAATGACTTCGACGTGTTTGTCGTTGATGTTCTGACCTTGTGATGCGTAAATGCTCTGAACTTCGCTGACGATGTAGCGCAAAACCGCAGTCAAATTCGTAAGTCTCATTAACTCGCGCAGATTAAAGTGGCCGGAAGTAAGCGCATCGCCCTTTCTAACATTTTTGCCGTTTGTAACCTTCAAATTTTTACCGAATGGAATTTTATAAAGTTTTTCAACGGAGCCGTGAGTTCTGATTACAATGGTGTCGCCCGTAATTTCCGTAATAACGCCATTTTCCTCAGCGCGAACCACGTTTTTTTGCTCGGTCGACTTTGCAATAACTTGTTTTTCCTTCACCTTATCTCCAACCTCAACGGTCGGTTTGTCGGTTGCCTCGTAGAAATAAGTTCTTTCAACCGGTCCGTCGGAAGTAAGAGAAAGTTCCGTCTGCGTGCCCTTGCGGATAATCTTAATTTCACCATCAATTTCGGCCAAAATCGCGGGAGATTTTGGAGCGCGCGCCTCAAATAATTCCTCAACGCGGGTCAAACCTTGCGTAATATCCTGACCTTCCGCAACTCCGCCCATGTGGAAAGTTCTCATGGTCAACTGCGTGCCGGGTTCGCCGATTGATTGTGCGGCGATAATGCCAACCGCGGTTCCAATATCCACTTTTCTGTTTGTGCCAAGATCGCGGCCGTAACACTTCTGGCAAACGCCGTTTTCCGATCTGCATGTGATGATTGAACGGATTGTGATCTCATCAATGTTGTTTTTTGCGAGGTAATCCAAAAGGGGACCGTCAATTTCCGTATCTTCTTTGGCAATAACTTCACCGGATTTCTTGTCAATAATCGGCTTTGAAAGAACGCGTCCATAAACTCTCTTCTCGAAACTTTCTCCGCCGTAGTTTTGAGACGGATCTTCTTTTCTCTTAATCGTCACCGACATTTTTGTTCCACATTCAATTCCATTAACGATAATATCCTGTACCGCATCGACAAGACGGCGAGTAAGGTAACCCGCTTCGGCTGTTTTAAGAGCCGTATCGGACTTACCTTTGCGTCCGCCGTGCGTAGCGATGAAATATTCCAAGATTGTAAATCCTTCCTTAAGGTTGGATTTAATCGGAAGTTCAATCGTGCGGCCGGCAGGGTTTGCAACGAGTCCTTTCATGCCGCAAAGCTGCGTGACCTGACCCCAGTTACCGCGGGCGCCGGAACTGATCATGTAATGCAAATCATTTTCTCCCGTAATCGCATGAACCATTGCGTCCGTGACCAGCGATTTTGCATTGGACCAAACTTGAATTGTGTGATGATAGCGTTCGTCATCCGTCACAAGACCTTTCCAATATTGGTTGTTGATCTTCTTTATGAATTCGGAGGCCTCGTCGACGATTTTTCCTTTTTCTTTTGGAATTACCATGTCGTTTACGCCGATTGTAAGGCCTGAACGCGTGGCAAATTCGAATCCGATCCTCTTAACTTCGTCGGCAAGATTGGCAGTAACGTCCTCGCCGCACTTGTTATAAGAATTGCGAATAAGTTCGGTCAGTTCCTTCTTGTCCATCGGTTTGTTAAGGAAGCCGATTTCTTTTGGCACTAAGCCGTTGAAGATCAAGCGGCCCACGGAAGTTTCAATCAGCTTCAAACCTTCGGCGGTTTCAATTCTAGCCTTAATAGGCGCTTGCACATGGACATAGCCAAGGTTGTATGCGCCAATAGCTTCACTTACATTAGAGAAAGTCATGCCTTCTCCAATCAAACCTTTATTAAGTTTTGTGAGGTAATAGCAGCCCAAGATTATATCTTGAGTGGCTGTGACAATCGGTTCGCCGGCAGACGGTTTTAACAGGTTTTTGCCGGATGCAATCAGTTGTTTTGCTTCTTTTTGGGCTTGTGCGGAAAGGGGAACGTGAACGGCCATCTGGTCGCCATCAAAGTCCGCATTGAAAGCGGCGCAAACGAGCGGGTGAATTTGAATGGCCTTGCCTTCCACAAGAATAGGCTGGAAGGCCTGAATGCCAAGTCTGTGAAGAGTCGGAGCTCGATTCAAAAGAACATAATGATCTTTTGTCACGTCTTCCAAAATATCCCAAACTTCCTTTCGGTTTGCGGCAATCAATTTCTCGGCGTTTTTGATGTTGTGGGCGAAACCGTCGCGGATCAAACGGCCGATAACGAATGGCCTGAAAAGTTCCAGCGCCATTGTCTTTGGAAGACCGCACTGGTTTAGTTTTAACCTCGGACCGACGACGATTACGGAACGTCCGGAGTAGTCGACGCGTTTACCGAGCAGGTTCTGGCGGAAACGTCCTTGTTTGCCCTTAAGCATGTCGGAAAGGGAGCGAAGCTTGCGCTTGTCGCCCGTGTTGAAAACCGTTTTTCCGCTGCGCGCGCTGTTGTTTAGAAGCGTATCGACGGCCTCTTGCAACATGCGTTTTTCATTTCTGCAAATAACTTCCGGAGCGCCAATCGACATCAATTTCTTCAAACGATTGTTGCGGTTGATGACGCGGCGGTATAAATCATTCAAGTCCGAAGCGGCAAAACGTCCTCCATCCAGCTGCACCATTGGGCGCAGATCCGGCGGAATTACAGGCAAAACCGTCATTACCATCCATTCAGGTTTGATGTTTGCTTTGAGCAATGAACCTGCCAATTTAATCCTCTTTATAAGCTTTTTCTGCTTTTGGCCGGAAGCCTTTTTAAGATCAGTCTGCAATTGGCCGATCAGCTTTTTAAGATCAATATTTCCTATGATTTCGCGGATTGCCTCGGCGCCGGTGCTGCCCTTGAAAACGTGCCCGAATTTCATGGACATGTCGCGATATTCCAATTCGGAAAGCACGGTGCTGATGTTCAGCGATTCCAATTCTTCCTTGGCCTGATTGTGTTGTTCGGTCAGTTCGTCGATGCGGCGCGCCATCTCGGATTCCATATCCGCCTTGGAAGTTTTTTCGCCCTTCGCATCCTTCTTCAATTTTTCATGGAATTGTTCCTGAATCTTCTTTTTATAAGCCTTGAATTCTTGAGCAAGTTGTTCTTTTGCCTCTTCTTTGGCCTTTTCATCGAGAGTCGTCACGATATAAGCGGCAAAATATACAACCTGTTCAATGGTTTTAATAGGCAAATCCAAGAGCAAACCGACGCGGCTCGGGGTTGAGCGCAGGAACCAAATGTGAGTCACCGGCACTGCCAATTTGATGTGGCCCATGCGGTCGCGGCGCACGGAAGAACGGGTTACTTCAACGCCGCACTTTTCGCAAATCACGCCCTTATAGCGGATGCGCTTATATTTTCCGCAATAACATTCCCAGTTCTTTGTCGGACCGAAAATGCGCTCGCAGAAAAGGCCGTCGCGTTCCGGCTTTTGAGTGCGGTAATTGATGGTTTCCGGCTTTTTGATTTCGCCGTGCGACCACGAAAGAATCTCTTCAGGAGAGGCAATTCCAACGGCTATCGCGTCGAAGTTATTTATACTCGGCTCCATCGGATTGATTGGTGCGTTTTGGGATGGGGGCATCATAGGGAGTAGAGAATTAGGGAGTAGGGTAGGGAGTAGAAAAGCAGGAGACTAGATTTTTATTGGGGCGTCGATCGCGGCATCCAATTTTTCTTCAGTGGCTACGGAGCCGAGGGAACCCTTATCTTGCTCGGCTGGTAAAATATCTTCATCACTGACCGGTGCTCCGTTTTGAGGCAAAACCGTCGTGCGTTTATCCAGCATTATCAGGTCTTCAACAACAATTTCCGTGCGGAATTTTTTGACGCCCGAAACGTCATCCCAGCTCCTTGTTTTCAAGTGTCCTTCAACGTAAATCAATTTCCCTTTTTTTAGATTTTGGTGGGAGAATTCAGCCAAACGCGCCCAGCAAACCAATTCGTGGAATTCCGCCGATTGTTGTTTACGGCCGTCTTTCGTCATCCACTCGCGGTTCGTGGCGAGCCCGAAGGTTGTTACGGATTGGCTGTTTAAAGTCTTGCGCATCTCCGGGTCGCGAGTTAGGTTTCCGATCAAGATTACTTTGTTCATGTTACGCATAGGGAGTAGGTGGTAGGGAGTAGAGCGGCAGGATAATTATTTATAAACGCCAATCGGACGCGAACTACATCTTTTCGGCGTCGGCCTCGGCTTTTGCCTCGGTTTCCGCGTTCGCAGCCATTTCTTCTTCGGATTCAAAGCCCTTCAGCGATCCCTTTGTCGGCGCGGTGGCGGTCATGTCGTGCTCTATTTTGCCGTGGATTTCTTTGTCGAGCTTTGAACCTTCCGGTTCTTCTTCTTCAACTGCGACATATTCGTCTTCCCTAACCATATCTTCTTGCTTCAGCTTCATTAAATTTACGGAAAGTCCAAGACTCTGAAGTTCTTTCATAAGAACATTAAAGCTTTCCGGAGTGCGAGGCTTTTTGATGGATTCGCCCTTAACGATCGATTCGTAAGCCTTCGCGCGGCCATAGACATCATCGGATTTTATTGTAAGCATTTCCTGTAGAGTGTGGGCCGCGCCATAAGCCTCAAGAGCCCAAACTTCCATTTCGCCAAAACGCTGGCCTCCGTGTTGCGCCTTACCGCCCAACGGTTGCTGCGTAACAAGTGAGTATGGACCGACGGAACGGGCGTGAATCTTATCTTCAATCAAATGGCTCAACTTCATTATGTAAGTGATGCCGACCGTCGTCTTGCGATCAAACGGTTCGCCGCTTACGCCATCATAAAGCTGAATTTTGCCGTCTTCCGGCAATCCGGCTTTCTTCAATAATTCCGTGATTTGTTCGGTCTTAATGCCGTTCAGTGCCGGCGAAGCAACCGTAATTCCAAGTTTGGAAGCGGCCCAGCCGATGTGGGTTTCAAGAATCTGTCCGATGTTCATACGGCTTGCCACGCCAAGAGGATTCAAAATCACGTCGACGGGAGTGCCGTCCGGCAAGTAAGGCATGTTCTCTTCCGGAACGATGAGAGAAATAATACCTTTATTGCCATGGCGGCCGGCAACCTTGTCTCCGATTGAAATCTTTCTTGTTTGAGCGACGCCGACGCGGATTTGTTTGTTAACGCCTGTCGAGAGTTCATCGCCTTCTTTTCGAGTGAAAAGTTGAACATCGACGACAGTGCCGCTCGCGCCGCCTGGCATGCGCAACGAAGTGTCTTTTACGTCGCGCGCTTTGTCTCCGAAAATCGCGCGGAGCAAACGCTCTTCAGCAGTAAGTTCGGTTTCACCTTTCGGCGTAATTTTGCCGACCAAAATATCGCCTTCGGTCACCTTTGCGCCGATGCGCACAATGCCCTCTTCGTCCAAATCCTTAAGTCTGTTTTCACCGACGTTCGGAATATCCCGAGTGATGATTTCCGGACCCAATTTCGTGTCGCGGACATCTATTGTGTAATTTTCAATATGTACGGAATCAAACACGCCGTTTCTCACCAGTTTTTCCGAAATAATAACGGCATCCTCAAAGTTATAGCCCTGCCATGGCATGTAAGCCACGAGAAGGTTTGAACCGAGGGCCAATTCGCCGTGTTCGGTAGCGGAACCATCGGCCAAAACATCACCCCGTTTTACCTTTTGACCTTTGGAAACGCGCGCGATTTGATGAATGCACGTCGCCTGATTTGAACGGGTGTAATTGTAAAGTTTGTAAGTTGTTTTGCGGCCGCTTTCATAAATTACGGCGATTTCGCGGGCATCAACATAAGAAACGACGCCGCTTTCCTCCGCCATGGTCACCTGGCCGGAACTCTTCGCGGAAACTTCCTCAATGCCGGTTCCGACAATCGGAGCCTGCGGTCTTATCAATGAAACAGCCTGGCGTTGCATGTTTGAACCCATGGAAGCGCGGGTGTTGTCGTCGTGTTCAAGGAAAGGAATCAAAGCCGTCGTCTCGGAAATAATCTGCTTCGGGGAAACGTCGATATGTGTAATTTCATTGATATGGGCAAGTTGCGGTTCTCCGTTGTGGCGGGCCGGAATGCGGGTTTGGATGAATTCTCCGACCTCGTTCATCTCGGTGTTCGCCTGGGCGACTATGATTTCGCGTTCCGCATCGGCATCAAAATAAGAAACATTGTCGGTTGCGTACGGATAAACCTGAATTTCATGTTTGCCTTTAACCTTAATAAGTTCACGGGCCAATTTTTCGTCAACTTTAACTCCGCTCTTGGCGACCGTCTTTTTGCCATCAACAACATCTTCATGGAGAGTGTGTCCCACCAAATCCTTCAGCGTATTTTTCACTACGCGTGAAACTTTTCTGAAAGGAGTTTCAATGAAGCCGTAGTCGTTAACTCTTGCATAAGCGGCCAAGTGAACCACAAGTCCGATGTTTGGTCCTTCGGGAGTGGCAATGGGGCAAATGCGGCCGTAGTGGGAAGGATGCACGTCGCGGACATCAAAGCTGGCGCGCTCGCGGGAAAGACCGCCGGGTCCCATAGCCGACAAACGGCGTTTGTGAGCCAATTCCGCAAGGGGATTGGTCTGATCCATGAATTGAGAAAGCTGTGAACTCGCGTAAAATTCACGGAGGGCGGCGGTAATCGGGCGCGAGTTGATAAGTTGAGTCGGCGTAACCGTCTCAAGATCCAAAACGGTCATGCGGTCCTTGGCAATGCGGTCCGTTCTAAGCAAACCGACACGGAATTTATTCTGCACCAATTCGCCGACCGCGCGAATTCTTCTGTTGCTAAGGTGATCGATGTCGTCCGGCGTCTTTTCACCGTTATTCAACATAATCAAATATTTCAAGATTTCCACCAAATCTTTCACTTGGAAAACGTGAAACTCCTTTGTATTTGGAGTCGCCGTTCCGAATCTGCGGTTCAATTTATAACGGGCGACGGCCCCCATGTCATATTTTCTGTAATCAAAAAACATGGAAGTGATAAGGGATTTTGCATTTTCCGGAGTGGCCAAATCGCCGGGTCTGATCTTGCGGTAAATTTGCTGATAGGCCTCGTCAATCGTTTTCGCCGTGTCCTTTTCAAGAGTATTTAAGATGTAATCGCAGGACGGATTGCTGTTTATTCCCGTAAAAAGATTTAAAATATCGGTGTCTTTTTCGTATCCGAAAACGCGCAGTAAGCTTGTAATCGGAATCTTGCGCTTGCGGTCGATTTTCACGGTAACAACGCCTTTTTTGTCGGTTTCAATTTCGAGCCATGCGCCGCGTTTCGGAATAATTTTTGCATTGTGAAAAGTGGGCGCGAGCGCATTTCTGGAAAAGAAAACGCCCGGTGATCTCACGATTTGGCTGACCACGACGCGTTCAATGCCGTTTATAATAAAAGTACCCCGTCCCGTCATAAGAGGCACCGATCCCAAAAACACATCCTGTTCCTTAATTTCACCGCTTTCCTTATTAACAAGCTGAACGTGTACTTTCAAAGGCGCTTCGTAAGTAAGATTCTTGTTCTTGGAAATTTCCGGGTCATACTTCGGTTCGCCGATTGAATGTTCGAGGAAGTGCAATTCCAGTTTCTTGCCGGAAAAATCCGAAATGGGAGACACCTCGTCCAAAAGTTCCCGAATTCCTTCCTGCAAAAACCACCCGTAAGAATTGATTTGAATCTCTATCAGATTCGGCAGTTTGCAGGCATCCTGCTCGGGATTGAAAAATTTTCTGTTTGCTCCGCTTAAAACGACCTCTTGTTTGGAAAGATCCGGAAGATAGGTGTCAATTTTTGCCTGCTTAAGCTTCATCGGCTTAAAAGCCTTTAAAGACTTAATGGTTTTTACTTTTACATCCTGAAACTTGGTTTTTTCAGGTGCCGCTGCCTTCTTTGGCGAAGCGACCTTTTTTGCAGCTTTTACCGATTTCGCGGGTTTTACGGTTTTTTTAAAAACCGCCTTCTTTGGTTTTGCCGCCTTTGGAGGTTTCTTAAAGGTTGCGCCCTTTGGGCGCGTCAATGGCTTAGCCTTGCTGCGGCTCGGCCTGTTCGATTGTTTTTTGGCCATAAATAAAGATGTGAAAGGTAAATAAGGTTTAAGACCGTTCTTTCACAACACAATCGGAACACGGTACAGAGGACATTTTATTGATAAAAGTTGTTGCGTCAACCTGAAATGGCTTGAAAATGGATTTCGACTTGACGGGAGTGTAATTTATTGCAGTTTACTCTGGCCTAAAAGTTCAGATGGTGTATATGTGGCGATCATCAATTCGCCGTTTCCGGTCGTTGTGCGGGTGGCCAAGCCGATGGTGGGAATTTTTAATCTTTGCGCAGCACCGATAATATCTTGTCCCGCAGGGGTATCTTCCATGCCCAGCTCAAGCAAAATTCTCATAAGTTCGCCGTGTATCTTCTCAATAATTTCAAGCGCTTGAGCCGGATCGGAAGCCCAAACCAGCTCCTGTCCAGGCCTTATCCCCGCGTCAGCGGGACTAATAATATTTTTAACCGAAAGCGTCCTGTACCTTTCAGGCAACAATCCTTCTATCCTCCTTATGCTATCTCCGGCCGAAAAACGAAATACGGCCGGATTATTCCTAATATTTGCCGGTAATTGCTGCGAATCTTCTCCAATCACCACTATTACCCCCGGAACCGCCGCCGTCACAGCCATGCGCACAAGGTTATGGCGTTGTTCAAGGGCTGGGCCTTCCAAATCGCGCGAACTTGCATTAACAACAACAGCTCTCAATTGTCCATTAAATCTTTTTATTACACCCGCCGCCATTGCGTCGTTGTTAATCATGGCCGTTAACCCAAGTTGTTTTTCGCCTCGCCGAATGGCTAATTGACCAAAAGGGAAAACGTCTTCTCCGCTTCCGGCATAAAGAACGGTTTCGCGCGGTTGAATTGTTTCAGATGTATTGGGCACGAGGTTTATTGGGCAATTGGCCGGTTAGAATAAATGAACGCAGTCTGGAAGGCTCCATGTCGTCCGGTTTATCCAAAACCGGAATTCCAGGGGCTTCTCTTCCCAAATCAAGTACTGTTCCTCCGGTTGTAATACCAACGTGGGGAATCCCGAGTTCGGCCGCTATATTGGCGACATGCACTCCGGCGCGTATATCACCATGCATTTCAAGATCGGCAAGAACGGCCAAAAGGCGATTTTGCATTTGAGCAACAAGTCTTAAGCCTTCGGCTTTGGTGTCGGCTTCCAACACTTCAAGCGGCCTTTGATGTTCGCTGCCTATGGCGCGCGCGGTCATGCCGATTAAGTGACGTACCCCGTCATCCTCCTCAACAATAAGCACGGCGTTGCGACTCTGTGGTGTTTCACTCATAAATAAAGATAGTGAATTTCGGTCAAGTCTTTACCCCCATCATTTTTGCGAAATCGGGCCGTGCGGGTTTTATCAATACGGTAACGCCGGGCAAAGATGACACTTCCTGTGGTACATCGCCCGGTGTCCCTGTAAGTATTGTTACGGTTGGTACTCCGAGCTCAATTGCCCTTCTTGCTACAACGGAACCGTGCACATCGTCCTGCATTCTTCCGTCCGTGCAAACCGCGAGCAATCTGGCGTGCATTGATTCCACAATTCTAAGCGCTGCGCGTCCTCTTGCGGCCGTCAATAAGTGTTCTCCGTCAACACCCGACTCTTCCGCCAAAAGCAAAAGACCATCAAGATTGCTTTTATCGTCGTCCGCAATCAGAAGCATGTCTCTTTCCGGTGATGTGTCTGGAGTATTCATCGGTGGCGGAAGAGTACGCCAAAGAGGAGGGTCTGTCAATAGTCGTCCGTCATCCTGAACTTGCCTGCCCTGAACTCGTTTCAGGGTTTCAGGATATAATTAGAGGAGTAGAGCGGTAGGTGGGTCTCCATTTTGTGGCTGAATTCTGAAATAAAACTTGTCCTGATGCAGATCAGGGTTCAGGGTGACTCCACTACTCCGCCTTTTTCTCCTCGACAATTCCTGGCAGCGTCTCAATCTTCACAAAATAATCCTCATAAAATTTCTTGCACTCGGCCATGTTTTCCATGATGTCCTTGTGGTTGCCGGCACCCAAAAACCTTGGATGAATCTTGAAGGAAACGGCCCCGCGATAGCCTTCCTGTTTCAGCTTTGTCAAAAAGCTTTCGAGCGGCAAAATGCCTTCGCCCGGCATTGCATACCCCTTGCCCTTTTTTACATTGGAAACGTGCACATGCACAAGGTACTTTCTCAAAATATTATAAACGCGGATAAGATCGTCCTTTTTTTGAGCCACGCGGGTGGTGTCCAGCGCCGCATGCTTAAATTTTCGCAGCTCATTCAGGTTGTTCATTGCGTGCTCCGGAATAATCCCCAGGAAAGTGTCCGAAGGCGCATTCTCGAGCGCGATGGAAATTTCCTCGCGCTGGCGGATTTTTGGAACTTCATAAGTCAGCCACTTGATGTATTTGAAGTTAAACATCTTTGGCGGCTGGACGATAATCACCTTGGTGTCGATTTTTTTTGCCATGGTGACGGCATCCACAATCATTTTTGGAGTTGCATTTGGCGGAGTTTGAATCGCGATAACCGGTAACTTGAACTGGTTTACCAGGAGCTTTATATATTCCGCATCCTGCGTGTCAAAATCATGCGGGTCCAGGTATAAGTCCACTCCATCATAGTTGGCCTCTTTAACAAATTGAAAAATGCGGTTCAGGCCGTATCCGCGAAGAGAATCTGTAGATAAAGTAATCATATTTTTGTTTCTTAAATGTTCGATATATTCTAACACGAAAAGGGGCGAGTATGCAAGGCGCGTTCGAAAAGAGGCTCATGCGATTTTTGGTTTGAGAAAGGTTGAATGAATAAAACGGAGAGGGCGGAAGCGGATGTATTTTTTAGACCATTCTTGGCCTGCTGGGGCGCGGGATCATGTTTCGCAAAGCGAAATGCCGAGGCTGCCGTCGAGGCAATCCCGCGCCCGTCGCTAGGGCGTACATGTTAGCCCGAGCGACAGTGCAGGCCATGGGCGAAAAAATACATCCGCTTCCGCCCTCAATAAGATAAAATGTTAAGTTCTTTTAAAAATCAAACCAAAAATCGCATGAGCCGAATCAGGTTCGTACAATAATCTCAATTTTGATAGTCGAATGGCTTTCCGGAGCCCTAATAACCACTAAAAAGTCTGCCCGGGCATGGATTTTATGCGAACTATTTTCCGCTAGGTTCCCTAAAGGTCCAATGCCTCGTCATCGGCCTTCTCTATTTCGGCGCGGCGCTGTTTTTCCTTTTGATCTCTCAATGCCGACTCAATCATTTCTCTTATATTGCAGACATGACGTACAACTGTGAATCGATAGTTCTTTGTCAATTCCGCTCCAGAAGGAGGAAGTGGCTTGTCAATTCTTGTGGTAGGCATAAAAGTTCTGCATCTACCTCTTTCTCTTTCAAAACGCGTGCAATTTAAAGGAGTTGAAATATTTCCTTTTTCCACAGTAACAGTCTGCGGTGGATTAAGACCTTCGTCGTGAAGAAGATCTGTGTATAACGCAGCTCTGTCTCCATCCTGATCCGCTCCCGGGCAACGTATATCTATAAAATCACCTGAACATTCCATATTTTTTGATGTTAAAGGGTAAGTGGGCGATTTACCAAATCTCACAGGAAAAGCCAAGGTACATTTTTGACAGGACTCGGCAAAGAAGTGTAGAAAAATAATCCACTATGTCACCAGAAGCACAATCAATTGATAGGCCGGGTTTGCCTTCTCCCAATCGGATTACCTCATCTCGTTTAAGAGAAGAAAAAATTACTGCAGTCGGCGGAAACGTGCTCAATGGACTTGGAACTCTCGTTCGAATTCCGGGTATTGAAAATCAGGAATTTCAAGCTGCGTTCGGGGAATGTGTTGTTATTCCAAATCCAAATCAGCCGAGAACGTATTTTGATCCGGAAAGAATGGCGGAATTGTCCGATACTTTGAAGAGTGAAGGGCAACTTCAGGCGGTTGTTACCGTTCCATATCGCACAAAAGATGGCGCTGTAAAGCTTTTGATTGTAGATGGAGAAAGGCGTTTTCGCGCGTTAAAGAATTTGGGAAAAGATTTCCTTAGGATAGTTGTTAGGTGGGCTGGCGATGAAGAAGTTGTCCTTAAAAGGTCTTTAATCCTAGACGCGACTAGTCTCGATCATAATGCAATTGAGAAAGGGAGGACTTACAAACAAATTATTGCCATAAAAAGGGCCAAAGGTAGCAGGCATGCGGTGGAGGAGTTGGCAAAGGAGATTGGAGTCTCTAAACCAACCATTCATACCTATGTCAGTTTGCTTGAATTGTCGGAGGAAATTCAGCAAATGGTTGCCGAAGGGAATCTTTCTCACATGAATGCAGTTGCGGTGGTGGTGGCGCAACGAAGATATGACGACAAACTTGATAAGGAGAAAGTTGCGCGTGTACTACAGTCACATCTTGCAGATGGTGAGAAGCACACAATTAGCAGTGTGCGAGCCGCAATAAGATCGGCGCTTTCTGGCGAAGGTTATATAAAAACAAGGGCAACTGCGGATTTGTCAGCGCATAGGGCGTGTAAAGATTTGGTGCATGGCACAACCGCTTTAAGCAAAGGAGTTGAGGACTTGTTGGCCGCCGATCCGAGAGCTGTTGTTGCCGCGCTGCAGGTAAAGGTTAGGGGAGCCTCAGCTGAAGTTTTGAGAGATACGCTTCTGCAATTAAGAGATAAGTTACCACAAGTAATCCATATAATTGAGAAGGCGATACCTGGGCCTGGGGCAAAGAAGATATCTTCTTAATGGGTAGCCTACGTCAACATAAACTTCCTCAGGCACTTCGGGATCTCGATCGTCCCGTCTTTTTTCTGAAAATTTTCCATTATGGCGATGATCATGCGGCCCATTGCGGTTGCCGTCCCGTTCAGCGTATGCACAAATTGATTTTTGCCGGTCTCATCCTTGAATTTTATGTTTGCGCGCCTGGCCTGAAAATCGGTGCAATTGCTGCAGCTCGTCAGTTCGCGAAACTTTCCTTGCGTCGGAATCCAAGCTTCGACGTCATATTTTTTTGCAGCAGGAGCGCCCAAATCGCCGCCGCAAATATTCAAAACTTGATAATGAAGGCCAATTTCGCTCATTATTTCTTCCTCGATCGAGCGGATCAGTTCGTGTTCTTCTTCGGATTTGTCCGGGTGGCAAAAACTGAACATTTCCAATTTGTCGAATTGGTGAACGCGCAAAATTCCCTGCGTGTCTTTGCCGTAACTGCCTGCCTCGCGCCTGAAACAAGTTGAAAAACCAACATAGCGTTTTGGCAATTCTTCCGCCGGAATAACTTTGTCCGCATACATCATGCAAAGCGGAACCTCGGACGTTCCAACCAAATACAAATCGTCGTCTTCCGGGTTCACATGATAAATTTCATTGCGGTCGGCGGGAAAAAATCCCGTGCCGAACATGGCGTGCTCTTTCACCAAAACCGGTGGAATAACGGGCTGGAAACCCTTGGCGACCAATTTTGAAACGACAAAATTAATCAGCGCAATTTCCAGCAAAACCGCTTGATTTTTAAGATAATAAAAACGCGCGCCGCTCATCGCCACGCCCGATTCGATATCAATGGAGTCGGCCTTTTTGCCAAGCTGCACATGATCCAGTGGCTCAAAATCAAACTTTGGCGCCTTGCCCGCAACTTTGATCGATTTGTTGTCGGCGTCGTTTTTCCCCTCGGGCACGCTTTCGAGCGGTGGATTTGGAATCGTGATTAAAAGCGCATTCAACTCCTCGTCCATCTTTTTCAATCTCGGCTCAAGTTCCGCCAATCTCTCCTTAACAAATTGCATTTCGCCCAGCATTTTTTCTTTTTCCGCGCCCTTTAATTTCGGCATCTCTTTTGAAACTTTGTTGCGCTTCGCCTGCAATTCCTCAATATCTTGAGTGATGTTTCGCTTCTCGGCGTCCAAACTCAAAATGCCGTCGATGCGCGTCGGCTCAATGTGCTTTTTCTTCAATCTTGCCTTAATCTCTTCAGGTTTTTCGCGCAAAAGTTTTAAATCAATCATGCTTCGAGCATAGGATACTTTATGAAGTCTGTCATGCTGAATTTATTTCAGCATCCGGATCCTGAAACAAGCTTGCCCTGATGTATATCAGGGTTCAGGATGACTTACAAAATTGCTAGTTGACATCTCTTCTGTATTGGCGTACAATATAATTATATTGAGCAATATTAAAATAACAAAACAAAAATATGATCTATCGCCAAATTCTCTCCAAACGCGAGAAAATTCTCGCAATAATTGCCGGGGCGCTATTGCTTTTGTTTGCAGTTATCGGCTACCAGAACGCAAAAGCCGAGATGCAGGCGAACGTGCTCGCGCCGACGTTTTCCGAAGTCCAGGCGGATGCCAAATAAAATATAAAAATATTATTTTTTAACCAAAACAAACATATGGGCAAAAAACACACACATGGAATCGCGCCGCTCGTTGCAGTGGCAATCACATTGGTTGCGGCCGTTAGCGTCAGCGCGTCTTTTGCAAGCGTTCTGGTCGCGCAAGAAGGAACGCCGGCAGTGACACCGGCCGAACCCGTAAAAGAAAGCGATACCGAAAACCAGCAACGCCAAATAAGGGACCAGAATAACTGGATAAAAAATATGCAGCGTGAACTGCAGGATATCAAGAAACAGGCCAAAACTGCGGATACGAGCACGGCGGATGGTTTATTGGCGAAATTTTCGGCTTGCATCCAAGCCCGCCAAGCCGAAGTCGGCACCCAGAATTTCTGGAATAATATCCAGGATTGCAATTCCATGACGCGCGATATCGAAGACCAATTTAATGACAATTTGAGACCGCAAAGAGACTGCGCGGACAGGCAGAGAAATATAAGCGACAGAAAAAGGGAAAGAAAAAATCTTGATTCTCAAATCAAGGATATTCAGCGCATGAATAAGACTGCGGATGTGTCCGCATTGACCGCCGTTATTGCTAAAATAGACGCTTTGTTGGCAAAAGCGGATCAAATCGCGACCGGCGCATGCAATCGCGATACTGCGGATACGTTAAATGATATTCAAACCGAATTCAATACGCTGTTTCAGGATTTTTACAACGCGTCCAACGAAATAAGAGAGTTGGCGAGTTGTCCGCAAACGCAGAGAAATATAAGCGACAGAAAAAAGGAAAGGAAGAACCTTGATTCTCAAATCAAGGATATTCAGCGCATGAATAAGGCCGCGGATGTGTCCGCGTTGACCGCCGTTATTACTCAAATTGATGCCTTGTTTACAAAGGCGAATCAGGTTTCAACGGGAGTGTGCAATCGCGAGGTTGTAGATACCCTAAATGATATTCAAAACGAACTCAATACGCTATTCCAAGATTTTTATAATTCATCCAATGATGTAAGGCAGCAGGCGGACCAGGGCAGACAGTCGGAGGATAACAAGAGGGATTATGAAAAAGACAAAAAGCCGAGATGCGAAAAAGATAAAGCTAGAGAATTAAAGAATTTCGTTAAAGAAGCGACAAAATCCGGCGATGCCGATTCGGCGGCCGCCGTAACAAATATATATAACCAAATGTGCGTTGATGCGCTTGGAGCCATGAAAACCGCCCTGGATGCGGGAAATACCGATGCGTATAACGAAGCGCGGTCGACTTATGACGACTTGGACAGGACTTTCTGGGAAACATTGAACGAAAACCGCCAAGGAGTGCAGGAAAAAGCGCAAAAAGCGCAAATTGTAAAGGACGTCACCCGCGACCTTAAACAAAAGGCGAAAGATTTGAAGAGGATGAAATCGGCGCTTTCAAGGGTGACGACATCGTATAACAAAGTGGCCGCCAAATACCTGAGCAGGGAAGAAAGAAAGCAAGCGGCCGCGGAGTTGAAGGCTTATATCGTCAAAGCAAGCGAACTTGTTGACTCAATAAGCGCAGGTTTGACCGCTGCGGACAAAGCCGTAAAGGAAGGCGATTTCGATACACTGGATGAATATTGGTCCAATCAGCAGGACCTGGATGACATGAGGCAGGAATTTGATGATCTGCAAAGGGCGACGCAAATGATTCCGGAAGTGGTAAAGCAGTTGTCCAATGTGGAGAAACAGCTAAAGGGAGCCGGCAGAGAACGCCAGCGTTTGCCCGAAGAACTTCAAGATCAATTTGATGAGTTTGTTAGCACAATAAAGGGGTCTGTCGATAATGCATGGAGCGTGCTGATTTCCGATCCCGAAGCGGCCATGGAAGAATTGCAGTCAATGCAGCAGGCGAATCAGGATTGGGAAGAGACCAAAAACGCTTGGTATGAAGATAATCAGGGAGATAACGGAGAGACAGACACTATAAAAGTACCGTTGCCATTCTAGATAAATTATAAAAAGGCCTCAGTCTGCAAAACGGCTGAGGCTTTTTTGTTGTAAAATCATTTACAAAGGTGTACTTTGCGCTCTTAACCGTTAACTTAAAAATAAGTATGATTAACCCTGAAACGTTAAATCCGCATCTTGCGGAATTGGATCCGGATTTTTTGTATCACCTTGGTCTTGATACAAGTATGGATTTAAAAAACATGTTTGGTGACGTGAAGTATGTTTGTATGGGCGGAAGCCCTGACAGAGCGGAAAGTTTTGCAAAAAAAGCGGCTGATGAGCTTGGCATAACAATGCCGGATGGGGGAGTGGTAAAACCTATTGGTAAAACAGAGCGTTTTTCTCTTTATAAAGTCGGGAATGTAATTTCGGCATCTCATGGCATGGGTATGCCTTCCATGCTTATTTTGCTTCACGAAGTGGCGAAACTTTTGGAATACGCGGGGTGTCGGGATGTGAAATTTATACGCATTGGCACGTCGGGCGGCGTTGGTGTGGAACCGGGCACCGTTGTTGTTGCGGAAGAAGGAGTAAATGCGAAGTTGAAGCCTGAATTTGAACAGGTTGAGTTGGGGGAAACTTATAAATATCCGACCACCCTTGATCGTCAACTTGCGCGGGAAATTTTAGACGTAAAAGGCGATATACGCGCGCAAATTGGCAAAACCATGGGAACCGACGATTTTTATGAAGGTCAGGGACGCTTGGATGGAGCCTTGAAACCGCGATATACCGTGGCGGATAAAATGGCTTTTTTGCACAAAGCGTATGGTACCGGTGTAAGAAATATAGAAATGGAATCCGCCGCTTTCGCCGCATTTTGCGCACGCGCCGGAATACCGGGTGCGGTTGTGTGTACGACCTTGTTAAATAGGCTTAACGGCGATCAGGTTACTTCCACGCCCGCGGAATTGGCGCAATTTTCCGATAACGCGCAGCGGCTTGTATTGCAGTACATAAAGGCCGAGCGGAAAAAGAAGCCTGCATAAAGGTACACTGAAAATATTTATTTTAACCTGAATTTTATGGCCGAAATCATTTCAGACGATAATTCTTCTCTCGCCGATATCCACGTTCACAGCGATACTTCCCATCGGCCATGGAGCATTTTGCGCGTGGTAAACGAATTCAACGTCCCGGCATATAAAGGCAAAACGGTCGAAGAAGTGCGCGCGGATATTCAGGCTCCGCCGGGCTCAAATTGGGATACTTGGTATTCGCATATGACTCGTACAAGACAGGCGTATGTTTCGCCTCGGGCTATTGGCGCGCTTATTGAGGACGTTTTGACAGATGCCGCAAATAATGGCGTGGATTTAATCGAGCTTCGCATCAGTTTGCTTTCCACCGTGCAAGCGCTTATGGCGAATTTGGGGGTGAAAGACCCGAAAGAATATGCGCGTTACACTCAGCTGGTTTTTGATGAAATTATAAAAGCCGCCGAGAGACAGGCGGGCAAAATCGACACGGATATGGTCGTCAGCATATCTTCCCAGCAAAAATACAGAATGTATTTGGAAGATCTGCTTAAATTTTGCCGCGATTACAAGGATCACATAACGGCGCTGGATATTACATATGAAAAAGGGGATCCGCCTTCTTCGTTTGCGCGTGAGGTTGAATCGGTGCGGGGCGACATCCGGTTTTTAACCATTCATTGCATGGAGGTTATGCCTCCGGAAAGGGGATGGGACGCGCTTACTCTTCAACCGGATTGCATCGGTCACGGAATTCGGGCGATAGAGGATCCGAAGCTTGTGGAAGAGCTTCGCAGGCGCGGGATTCCGTTGGAAATGTGCGTGCTCGGCAATCTTGTTACCGGAACTGTAAAAAATGCCGGAGAACACCCGATGAAAAGATTGTATGATGCCGGAGTAAAACTTACGGTCGGGTCCGACGGCTGCAATGACAGCTCAACTTTGAAGGACAATTACCGCTTTATTCAAAAATCTTTAGGTTTTACACCCGCTCAGATGCAGGAATTGCGCAAAAACAGCTGGGAGAATTCTTTCCGAAGGCTGAAGAAAATAGGAGGTTAGCTGCTATCCATTGTCGGAAACGCTAACTTTCATGCCGGTTGGGTCTGTAAAATATTTTGTGTAAATGGGTTAAAGTAGAAACAGTAACTTTAATCAATAACCCATTCACACCATGAAAATTCTCTCATACGAAGAGTACCAGGAAAAGGTCAAAAATTTGAAGACGTCAAAAGACGTGAAT
>JACRID010000018.1 GCA_016220145.1 Candidatus Peregrinibacteria bacterium | reverse complement strand
TTATATAAAAAACAGGTCTTTTCTGTTAGACCTGTCAATTATTCTTCGAACCATTAATCTTGTGATCAGGATGATGGGGCAATAATTTTATTTTAATCCCCACTCTTTTTTCAACTCTTTAATCCCCTCTTCAAATGTAATTTTTGGCTCCCAATTCAGGAGCTGTTTCGCTTTTGCATTGTTCTCTTTGGTCATACGCACATCGCCAGGCCGCTCCGGCACAAAAACAAATTTTTCGCCAATCAATTCACACACCTGATTGACTGAAAAAGCCGTGTTGCTGCTGATATTTATAACCTCGCCTTTTCCCACCCCATCGTTTTCCATCGCCAATAAATTTGCTTGAGCCACATCGGAGACATGGACGAAATCGCGCTGATATTCGCCATCGCCGCACACCGTCATCGGCTCGCCGTTCTTCGCTTGTTTGATAAACTTGCCCACCACCAAAGCATAGGGGCCATCCGGGTCAAAATACGGGCCATACACATTCACATAACGCAAACTGACTGTTTCCACGCCAAACAAATCAACAAACAAACGGCAATAATGTTCACCGATTAGTTTATGTAAACCATAAGGGCTGATCGGCGCCGGCACCATTGTTTCCACCAGCGGCATAACCGGCTGATTTCCATAAACCGAAGAAGAAGAAGAAAATACCAAACGCTTTATTTTGTATTTTCTAGCGGCTAACAATAATTTCAAAGTGCCATTTACATTCACATCATGCGCTTCTTCCGGATGATCCACGGAAAAAGTCACCCGCGGCATGGCGGCAAGATGAAAAATGCCTTGAACCCCTTGACAAGCTTTGTCTAAATCCGCTTCGTTCCTAATATCACCTTCAATATATTCCGCGCCGTTCAAAAATCTTTCCTCTTTTTTTCCGCCGGCGTAATTATCCAAAACCACGATCTGGTGGCCTTGTTTTAATAATTCCTTAACTAAGTTAGTGCCAATAAATCCGGCGCCGCCGGTGACTAAATATTTAGCCATATTATTTTTGTTTAGAAACTAAATCATTATTATACTCTTCCGCCTGTTTCAAAATGGACAAATCAACACCAACGTCTTTCGCTAATCTGATTAAAGCGCGAACATCTTTCGGCAAACACTTGCCGCCATACCCGCGGTAACCCTTGTGAAAAACCTCAAAATGATTCGTACCCATCATTGGTTCGGCTTTGGCGCATTCTTTGACCATATTATAATCTATCCCGAGCTTCTGGCACAAGTCATAAATCTGGTTGACATAAGCCACTTTGAGAGCGTAAAAACAGTTGTTATAATACTTTACCATTTCCGCTTCTTCGGCAGTAATAATTTTTTCAAACGGCGCGCGTGGTAATGCTGCCATGACTTCTTCCGCCACATCTTGACTTTCTTTTGTGTAACCGACAATCTGCCGGTTTGGCTCGCAGACGTCTTTGTCAGCGGTGGCTTCAGTCAAAAACTCAGGGCTGAACAAAATTTTGTGTTGAAAAAATTTTTTCTGATAATCAACGGTGGTACCGGGCAACACAGTTGATTTAATTACGATAATTTTACTGCCGGCCAAAATTGAAAACGCCTCGTCTAGATAAACTGTGTCAAAATTATTTTTTTCCGAATTAAACGGCGTGGGCACGCAAATAAAAATTATTTCCGCGCGGTTAATTTCCTCTTGATCGGAAAAACCCTTGCCCGGATCGTAAGTAATTACCGGCGTCTTTTTAATTTCTTCAAAAAAGCGTTGCATCGCGCCACCCACCATGCCAACGCCCATAATGCCAATTTTTTTCATATTCCAACCGCGTTAAAATAAAAGCAGTATTACTCCGATAATCAATCCTGTCAAAAAAGCCAGCTTTGCCAGCCAATTTTTTTCATGAAAGCAAAAAAATCCTGAGGCCGCGGATAAAATAATGCTGGAAGAACGCTTCACCGCGGCGAATACCGATGGCGAAATAAAATCCATGCCAAAACTGTAAAGCAAGCTGGCCAATCCCTGCGAAACCGACTGAACAAAACAAGCCGGCTTAAATAAAAAACGCAATGGGTTCTCTCTGGCAAAAAACAACGCGGAAAAAAAGAAATAAATCAACAGAGTCAAATGAGTTAAAAATTGCTCCGCTTCCACGGCATTAAAATGGGTAATATTATACTTAAACAGAGAAAGCGTGATGACGGCAGTGACCGCAGTAAACAAAACTATCCCGCCGCCTTTTTTGTTGTTCTTTCCATCTAAAAAGAAAAACATGATAACCATGGAAATCAAACTGATGCCGATAATCTGAAAATAACTAATATTATATCCCAAAAAAATATCCACCAACAACAAAAGCGGCAAAGTTATCACCCGGACGAACCCAAACGTGCTTCTGTCGGCTTTAGTCACGGCAAGAACCGTAAAATGGGCCAATATAACTTCAAGAAATAGTCTGGTCAAAAAAAACGGTAATGAAGCCGCGGAAAAGCCGAACTTGCCTTTGATAATAATAATCAGCAGAAAAAAAATAGTCGTCCAAAAAAAACCCAAAAAGCCCATGGTATATGTGCTCTGCTTCAATTGGCTTACTTTCATCTTGCCAAGGCTATCAAAAAGCTCCTGGAAAAAACCGCCAATTATTATTAGTAATACACCGATCATAATTTTTTAAGCGGGCTCCCCACTGCTATAACGATAAAACCGTTTTTAATTAAATCATCATATTGGTGCTGTAAAATTCTTCGGCCATCCATAACCAACGGCCGATTTTTTAATTTCAACAGCAAATCGCCGACTCCCCTAAACTGCGGCCAATCCGTAGCAATTATAACAACATCTGGCTCTGAATTCCCCCCTCGGAGGGGGGTCAGGGGGGGT
>JACRID010000012.1 GCA_016220145.1 Candidatus Peregrinibacteria bacterium | reverse complement strand
CTACAGCAGCTTAAGCTGCTGTCCTGAATCCTGGGTACCCTGAAATTCAACATATCGCTTAATCGTTTTTTCGTCCAAACCCACGGACCCCAGGATTCAGGATCCGACGACGGTATTTGCATACCCATACAACGTGATACTTCAACCGATAAGCCCCATGCCCTGAAAGTATCGTTTCCATATACCCATCATACCGTCGTCGGGTTCATTCACCCACGGGTAAACCCGTGGTGCTCTGTCTACGACCACAGAGAATGGGCATGGAATTTCTTTTCTCTTCCTGAAAAATATATTATAAAAAAATTTCTTGATCATTTTATTATTTTAAAATGCGCTTCCACAGCGTGCCGTCTTTTGTATCCTCGAGAATTATGCCCTGATTCTCAAGCTGTTTTCTAATCTCGTCCGAACGGGCGAAATCGCGTTTGGCACGAGCTTTGTTTCTTTCTTTTATCAAAGCCTCAATATCTTCAGATAAAGCTTTTTCTTTAACTTCAATAACACAAAGAACGCTATCAATCGCGCGGAAAAAATCTAAAATCAACTGCGCTTTTTTAGAATCAATGCCGTCTTTTAATTGGCGATTAATCTCATTGACAAAATCAAAAACGGCAGCCAGCGCGCGCGAAATTTCAAAATCATCGTCCATGGCTTTTTCAAAAGCTTCCTTTGCTTTTTTAATTACCGCATCGCGGTTAAAATTGGCTTTCTCGCCGGAATCTTTGGCCAATCTTTGAACATTGCGAAAACAATCTCGCAGTCTGCTCAAACCCTGCTTCGCCTGTTCAAGAAGGTCGTTTGAAAAATCAATCGGCATTCTATAGTGAGTGGAAAGCAAAAAATATCGCACAACCATCGGGTCATACCGCTTTAAAACATCTTCAATCGTGAAAAAATTCCCGAGCGACTTGCTCATTTTCTCCTCATTTACGCGGATGAAACCGTTGTGCAGCCAGTATTTTGCAAACGGCTTGCCTGTAAATGTCTCACTTTGAGCGATTTCGCATTCATGATGAGGGAAAGTCAGATCCTGACCGCCGGCATGAATATCAAAAGTTTCACCCAGAATCTGCATGCTCATGGCGCTGCATTCGATGTGCCAGCCGGGCCTTCCGCGCATTTTTGCCGGACCATCCCATGCGGGCTCACCCGGTTTTTCCTTTTTCCAAAGGGCAAAGTCCTCGGGCGCGCGTTTTTGCTCATTAACATCGACTCTGGCGCCGGCAACAAGCTCGTCCAATCTCTGGTGAGAAAGCTTACCGTAATCGCGAAATGAATTGACAGAGAAGTAAATCCCATCGTCAGTCGCATAGGCAACTCCTTTTTTAAGAAGACCTTCAATAATGGAAACTATTTGAGGAACAAATTCGGTGGCCTTTGGAGAATGATCCGATCTTTCAATCCCAAGAGCGCCATAGTCTCTTTGATAAACGGGAATCAATTCGTCCGCCAATTCTTTAACCGTCATTTTGCGCTCGGCGGCACGCTTTATCATCTTGTCGTCGATGTCGGTGTAGTTGCTTACAAATGTGACTTCGTACCTCTCATATTGAAAATACTTACGAATTACGTCAAAAGCCACGGCGCTGCGGGCATGCCCAAGATGGCCTTTATCATAAACCGTCGGACCGCAAAGGTACATTCCAACCGCCCCTTTTTTTACCGGTTTAAAAGTTTCTTTTTTTCCGGAAAGAGTGTTGTAAATCTTCATGCAAGTAAACGAAGAAGAATACTGCGCAGCAAATCAAGCGCCAAAAAAGCGAATAGGGGAGAAAGGTCGACAATTCCGCCAAGCGGCGGGATGACCCTGCGGAAAAACCCAAGAACCGGTTCGGTTGTTTCTATTATTGCCATTACCAGAAATCCGCGCGGCGGAACACGCAGCCAAGACAAAATCACCCTGGCAAAAATTGCGAAGATGAGAAGCTGAGTGAAAATGGAAATGAATTGCGCCAGATATGCTTGTACCATAAAAACATGGGGATTATATCATATGGTAAATAGAAGGGGATTTGATTGTTGGGAATTTTTTATGCAGACCGTCCCGAGGATGTGGGTACCGAAAGAGGTGAAAATCGGCGTCAAAAAAGCGAGCAGCTGCTCTCGTCGCTGCGAGCTTTTAGTCGATTTTCGCCCTTTCGGTCACACCGCAGGGCAGGTCAAGTAAAAAATTCCCAATAATCAAAAAACCTTTCCCATTTTACCTTTTACATTTTCCTCTTTCTCCTGAAAAACTGCACCACCGACCCAACCGCAATCGAAGAAAATATCATTCCCAAAACTTCCGGACCGTCATCCGGAGTCGCCGGCGGATAACCCGCATCCGGCGGACATGGCGAAGGATCGCAAAGTACCGGCGAACCGCCTGTCGTTCCATCAGGAGCCGTAGACGACGGCATTGCGCTCACCGGATCGCTCCTGTTATCGCCCTCCACGCCATTCTTATCCACGCCAACGACTTGAAAGAAATATATCGTCCCATTTTGCAAATTTTCAACCGTCCAGCTTGTAACGGCATCTTTTGAATTACTGATCAAATTTAAATCGGCTTTGTCCGTACCGTAATAAATTCTGTATAAAGCGATTCCGGCTTCCGCCTGTGACGGCTGCCAAGTCAAAAGAACCTTTGCCTTGCCGCCCGTTGCCTGTACGCCGGTAACCTTGCTTGGAACACTGAAAGTCGAACCCGAATCTTCTTTCAAAGAAGCATCCACGCGAATTTTGCCGACCTCCGTTGCCGGAGAAACATTCCCGACTTTATCGGTAATAATCACATTTACCGTATAATCTCCGTCTTGCGCCGGCGCCGTCAAAGTTCCGCGATAAACTCCGGGATTTATAAAATCCGGATCCAAATCAACTATTAAATCTCCGATTGTTGCCTGAACCGAATTCAAACCGACATCACTTCTCAAACTTATTTTTGCGGTTTCACCCGGCGCCAAACTCATTGGAGTAATCTCAACTTGTTCAATTTGAGCCGGCGTAGAATCTATTGTTACAACCACCGGAACCGACGAGACCCCGTTACTTTCAGCATTAAAAGTATGCTGTCCGTCAGTCAGAAGCGAAGTATTATAAGAAAATCTGCCGGACGAATTTGACTGGACTTCGGAAACCTGTTGGCCGTTATCAAAAATTCTAACGCGCGCATTTGCAGATGCTTCGCCCGCAACTTCAAGCGTATTAACGCTATAAGTTCCGGTTGCGGGCTTTGTTATTCTCACTTGCCCGCTGTTATTCCCACCGATTGGATTTACAACTTCCACCGCTTTTTCACCTTTAATCAAAGGATTTCCCTGCTGCTGGATTATAAGTTTTTGGCTTCCGACGGATCTAAAAGTAAGACCCAAATCAAAAGTCTTTCTGCCCTGATCGCTTGTTTTAAAAGTATAGGTATTCGGCAACTGGACATTAGGGTCGGTCGAGCTGAATACAACCGTGCCAGTGTACGAATTGACAACCGTGCCTGAATCATTTGATGCAACGATGCTGAAACTTACCGTTTCGTTTACCTTCACGCTCGCCGGAATGTTGTCTATTTGAAAACGAGAAACCGAAGGCCCGGCTTGCGCCAACAAAACCGTTTTCGGATCGCCTCCAATTTCCTTATAAACCGCAGCCGCTTTTGTAAAAATAATTTTTACCCTTTGACCAAGAGTTGTCTGCGCACTTTCATCGGTGGCCGTGAATACGGAAACTCCGAATTCGACCGAAGATACTATAAATGAGGCCAATCCCTTGGCGTCCGTTTCTGAATTTGCAGCTACTATCTTGTCCGCAGATCTGCTGGAAACCAGCTTAATTTCATGAAATTCCAAAGGATTTCCGAACTGATCGGCTACGCGCACGTTAACCCGCGCGTAGTCCACGCCATTGCCTGCAACATATGCCTTATTGGAATACAAACCGGAAACTTCAGGGCTCATCTCACCCGGGAAAACCTGAAATTCCGCAAGATCGGCCACTATTGAATCCAAAGATACTGCGTAAATTCCGGCTACCTTTGTTTCACTGTCCCCAACCGTTACTTCGGCATGACCGACCGAATCCGCGGTGGTCCGTAATTTTATTACGCCGTTTCCATCGGGCTTTTTAATCAAAAAGGAAACCGACTGTCCAGGCGATAAAAAATCCGCCTTAACCAGCGTCTCAAAACTGGCAACGGTATCCAGTCCTGAAACGGAAATTTTGGACCCTGTCGCTTGAGCGGTATTGGGAATCAGCAGAAGCGCGCTCGCCAACACCAATAGAATTCTCTTTAATCTACCCATATTCATTTTGTTTTTTTAAATCTTTATATGATACTCTTTTTATGAAGGTTTTGGAAGTATAAAAGTGCCGATTACAGGAAGGCATCTATCAAACACCTAAGCTCTCGAACAAATGAATAATACGTCAAGACTTGCCGCCCTCCGTAAAGAAGTTTCAGGTATAGATAAGCAAATTTTGGCGTTACTTGGCAAAAGATTCAAAATTACCGACCAAATTCAACAAATAAAGCTGGCTCTCGGACTGAAAATCACTCAACAAAAGAGGGAAAATGAGCTTTTAAACAAGTACATTCGCCTTGCTGTAAGAAAAAAACTGAACCCCACCATGATAAGGAAGCTCTTCACTATGGTCTTCTCTTATTCCAAGAAATCTGTTATAATAAAAGGAAAATAAAACAAAGGTCATGGATCAGCAATCAAACAAAGAGCCGGTAAAAATTACCATTACGCTCCCGACAAACGCGTATTTCATGTCGGGAATCCGTGACTTCACGCTTTCCATGATAAGAAATATGACGAAATTTTCAGATCAGTGGGCTTATCGTTTTCAATCGGTAGTGGATGAATTATGCAATAATGCGATTGAACACGGTTCGTCCCCAAACCATGAGATTAAGGTAATTTTCATTAATTACCCGAATGAGAGTATTGAAATAATCGTTGAAGATAGCGGTACGGGGAAAAATAAGATAAAAGCGGAAAACTTGCAAAAACTCGTTGCCGAAAGGAGCAAGCCGGGATATGCTTTTAATGAGATCCGCGGACGAGGACTTGCAAAAATAGTTTCCGCATGGACAGATGAACTTAAATTCGTAGATCTTCCAACCGGCGGCATACAGACCAGAATCAAAAAATCTTTAAATACGCCTATGCCGGACATGCAGGTTTCAGGCGCGGTACAACAAGATCCAACCCACTTAGTTCTTACTTAAATAATAACCTTAATCTCTATGGCTCAAATAATCATTACGACGGAAGATATTGTATCCGGCAATCCCGACAAAAAATTAAAGCTTCTTAAATTTTCGGGACAGCTTGATGAAACCAATGTGGATGAGAAAGCCAAAGGAATTTATGACATCATCGGCGGCGTACCTCAAGGTTTGTTTTTGATACTTGATTTTGAAAAGTTGGAATATATGAACAGCAAATCAATAGGATATCTTACAGACTGGTATACAAAACTGAGTGAAAAGAAGGGCGGCATTTTGATTGCAAATGCCCGCCCGAATATTCTGGATATTTTACAAGTGGTTGGCCTCACTCAATTGATCAAGTGCGTTGGCACGGTTGAAGAGGCAAAGCTCGCCATAATGCAATAAAAATATGCCTACATGGTTTCCAATTGCCGCAAGTACAGTTCTTGCGCTTATTCCCGTGGTCATCTGGCTCACGATAATACATCGTGAAAGCGGCGAAGAAGAAAAAAGTTTGTATATAAAGACATTCTTGAGCGGAACGCTCGCCGTAGTGCCTCCGTTTATTTTGATATTTGTTTTTAACAGATTCCCGCAGCTTGACATATATGCGATAATTAGAAATTCCATTAAGGATGTGGCTTTGGTGGCAATCTTTACAAACGTCGTCGTTGGAATAATCGAAGAAATCGCCAAAAACGTGATCGTCAGGGTAATTGATAAAAGGCATCCGGAATATGTACAAACCATTTCAGCCGCACTCAGGCTCAGCATTTGCGCCGGCCTTGGATTCTCTTTCGCTGAAAACATATTTTATTTCTACAACATTTGGGTAAACCCGATGTTTGGCGCGCAGGACTTGTTTTCGACTTTTATATTCAGATCGCTTTTCACAATGTGCGGGCATATGGTCTTTTCCGGAATTTTCGGTTATTACTTCGGACTTGGGAAATTTGCCGCAGACCTCACCGAATTTGCGAGATGGAAGGGGAGCGGGATTTGGTTTGCGCGCCTTATCAGCAAAGTAACGGGTAAAATGACATTCCAAGTTGTGAGAGAAATAAAAAATCTGCAAGGATTGATAATGGCCATGGCCATACACGCTTCCTTTAATGCATCACTTGATCTTCAATACAAACTCCCGTCGATCTTAATAGTGTCAGTAAGCGTGCTGTATGTTTTTTATTTGCTGAAAACAAAATCAGGGCACTTGATGTTCAGCGTCACAAAACGTCGAGCTTCAACAATGGCTACCCAAGACCAAGATGTTGTAATGGAACTTCTTGGCATGTGGAGCAAAGAAGGACGCTATGAACAAGTAACTCAAATTTGCGACAAACTGCTGGAACGCGATCCGGACAATAATGTGGTAAAGCTTTTTAAGGCAAAGGCCGCGGATAACCAGAAATTGCGCGGTGTTTTTGAATCTCTTAAAGAAGTGATGAAAAAGACTCCGGCAGCTTCGGGCCAAACGCAAATCCAAGCGCTTGGTCAGAATTTTGCAAATTTAAGCGCTCAAGATGAAAAAACCGTCCTGGAACTTATGAACAACTGGTTCCAAGAAGAAAAATACAATCAGGTTCTGGAAGTTTCCAAGCGCCTGCTCGAACGCAATCCAAACAGCCAAGGCGCCAAAGTTCTGCTGGATAAGGCTATGGACAAGGATAAAGTACAGCGCGTGTTTGATTCTCTTTCGAAGCTGTTCGGGAAATAAGGTCAACGTCTGATATAATCGTGGCAATGAAACCACGAGTTGCCATTGTATGCGACTGGCTGATCTCGCGCGGCGGGGCGGAACGGGTTGTTTTGGCCATGTCCGAAATGTTTCCTGAAGCGCCGATTTATACAACCGTATATGACAAGGATAGGCTTCCGGAATTCGCCGATAAAACCATCGGGACTTCTTTTATCCAAAAAATGCCGCTGGCTCTCAAAAAGCATTATTTGTATTTGCCTCTGATGCCTTATGCATTTGAGCAATTCGACCTTTCCAAATTCGATATCGTAATTTCCAGCTCCCATTCATGCGCGAAGGGAATAATTACAAAACCGCGCACGCTTCACATATGTTATTGCCACTCTCCAATGCGTTACGCATGGGACAATTGCCATGAATATTTTGAACAATATGGACTGCCTGCATTTTTAAAACAGAGAGCTAAGAAAATGCTGCATGAACTGCGGATTTGGGACAGGCTCGCCGCCGAACGCGTCGATTTTTTTGTCGCCAATTCAAATCATATAAAGCGCCGCATCGGTAAATACTACAGAAAAGACTCAACCGTCATTTATCCGCCGGTTGAAACGGAAAAATTCACTATCGCAAAACCGAAACAAGAGGGACAGTACTATTTGGCGGTTGGACGCATAACTTCTTATAAGCGCTTTGATTTGTTGGTGGATGTTTTTAATGAGCTCAAGTTGCCTCTGGTCGTGGTTGGCACGGGAAAGGACGAAGCGGCACTCAAGAAAAAAGCCGGACGTTTTATAACATTTCCGGGAGCAATCCCCGACGACGAACTTCATGAAGTATATGAACGCGCAACCGCCCTGGTGTTCCCCCAGAGCGAAGATTTTGGAATTATACCGCTTGAGGCAATGAGTTGCGGCAGACCTGTTATAGCCTATGGCGACGGCGGAGCCTTGGAAACCATTATGCCGGGAACCACCGGACTCTTTTTTGAATCACAAACAAAAGAGTCTCTTAAAAAAGCGATTTTGGAATTTGAAGCCATGAAATGGGACAGGGAAGCCATCCGCTCACATGCTTTAAAATTCGGCCGCAGTGTGTTTGAATCCAATTTGCATCGGTATATACTAGATAAATGGACGATCTGGAAAAAAGAGATGGCAGCCTAAGGAACCTCTGAAAAACTATGTTTCATAGCGAAAATTACAAATTTCGAGCGAAAACTTTGAAGACCGACGAGGCCATATCAGGTTTGATACGGCGAGGAGGTCTGAAAAGTTTGCAGCCGAAATTTGTAATTTGCAGCT
>JACRID010000016.1 GCA_016220145.1 Candidatus Peregrinibacteria bacterium | reverse complement strand
TGCACTTTGCAAATTTTGGCTGCAAATTGCTTATCGCTCCTCGACGTATCTAACCTGATACGCCTTCGTCGCGCTTCGCAATTTTCGCACAAAATTTGCAAAGTTCGCTACGAAAATCTGTTTTTCAGAGGTTCCTTAGACCAAAACCCACCCTGCTTCTTTTCAAAATTCAGGAAACTCCACATATATTATTTGCCGTATTCCGTGGATTATGTTATAATATGTCCATATAACATGGAAACAAATACACTACTTCCGATCCTCCAAAAAATTCCGCTGTTTGCGGATTTGAGCGAACAGGATCACCGTGCGATTGTCAGCAACATCGTAATGAACTATTTGCCGGTTGGCAGCGTGTTTTTTCATGAAGGTGACACCGGCGGTTCAATGTATATTATCAAGCACGGCATGGTGAAAATTTCGCGCAAGGATGAAACCGGTCAAGATAAGGAACTCGCGGTTTTGACCGACAACGACTTTTTCGGCGAAATGGCGCTGGTTTTAAATGAGCCGCGAAACGCCACCGCCACCGCAATCGGCGATTGCGAATTTTTCGAACTCAAAAAAGAAGATTTTGCAAAATTGATGGAGACAAGCCCGACGATGTCATCCAAAATATCGAATGAATTTGTCGCCCGCGCAAAGAAAAACGATAAACTGAACAAATGAACCCGCTATTTATTTCACATCTCGTTGCCGATTTTCTGCTGCAAACCACGCGCATGGTGAAGTGGAAGATGCGGCGTTTCACGGGCGTAATCGCCCACAGCGCGGTTCATGCGAGCATATTGGCCCTGTTTTTGATGCCGCGCAATTTAAAAACGCTCGGCTTAATTTTAATAATCACCGTAACGCATTGCCTAATAGACCAAGTTAAAATTTTGAGCCAAAAGCGCTACGGCCTGTTTGGCCCAAGCTTTTTATTGGATCAGCTCGCCCATCTTGGAGTACTAGTCGCCACCGCATTTGCAATTTCAAATTTTCCGGCAATTTGGAAGTCCGAAATCGGCATTTTAATTGCCACATTGTTGGCATTTTTAAGCTTCGGCGTCGGAACGTGGCATTTGACCCACATTCAGGGACAAAAGGAGAATCGCCAGCAAAAACTAACCAAAGCCGCCATCGTTGCCTTCACGTTCTTCTGTTACATTGCCGCAGCTAAAATATTGGCCTAAACACTTGAGTTCAATCATCAAAATACCTTATGAAAGGTAAAAATAAACCTGATAGCGTGTATAAGAAAAAGTTTCTAAAAGAAATAGCTGTTGCACAAAAATAGATAAAAAACGGAAAAGTATATACCGAAGAGGAGGTTATGAAAAAGATTTACCTCATATAGTGAGGCTAAACCTCCCCAACCGCCAGTCTGCTGCGAACGGCCACTTTGCCGCGCGCCTTTATTCCCCTATGGGCGCGTCTGGTCTGCACCGTGTTTTTTTTTAACTGCATCACAAGGCGATCTTTTGCCAAATCAACGGCTTTCGTTATCATGTGGCTGGCCTCTTTCGCGGACAGCGTATTGCCCGGCATCTTCATCGTAAGTTCAACTTCAAAAGCGGAGTGTTTATCGAACTTTTCGCCCTTAACTTGAAGGATAACTCCATCGCTTGGGTAATGAGAAAGCATCTTCTCGAACTTCGGCATTTTTGTCGAAAAATAGTCCCTTAATTGCGCCTCTTCGTCCGGGAGCATGTTCTTAAAAAAGAAAAGGGTCTCCATGTGGGAAAAGGGTTAAGAATAAGCTTTTTCAGTACATTTGCATCCTACGCGTTTTGGGCAAAAACATCAACACTTTGTAACACCGGCTGTTACTGGAGTAAACTGTGGTCGGTTGTATTATTTATAATAACTACTGCCTTATGTACACACCTCTTTCCTTATCGAAAAAAATCACTATTATCGCGGCCTTAACAGTTACCGTCGCAACTTTGTTGTCTTCCGCCGCATTTGCGGCAAACAAAAAAATCAATCTGACTTCTCCGGCATTTAAAAACGGCCGTGAAATACCGCTTAAATATGTATTGCCGGAGTCGCTGATTCCGGGAGCGGAAGGGCTTTCTCCTCCGCTTGCATGGACGATTTCACAAAAAGACGCAAAAAAAATCAAATCTTTCGCGCTTATAATGGTCGATCTGCATCCGATCGCAAAAAAATGGATACATTGGGCGATGGTGAATATCGGCGCGGATGAACGGTCTCTGAATGAGGGAGGATATTCCGGAGATACAACGCCGAGCGGCGTGGGCAAACTTCTGCAAAACACTTTTGGATTTACCGCATATGGAGGCCCGAATCCGCCGGAAGGAAGCGGCATGCATACTTATGAATTTACCTTATATGGACTGAATGTGGGAAAAGTGGATGCCCCGGATGACGTCGAACTTTCTTTGAAAGATTTTCAAAAACTGCTCAAGGGTAAAATAGTTGTACAGGGCAAATTGAAGGGAAAGTTTAAATATTCGCCTCCGCCGAACATAGCGCTTGTGCCGGACGGCGAACACACGATCGCCGCAAAGGTCGTTGAAATCGGCGCCGACGGATTTTCACCTTCAATTCTGACAATAAAAGAGGGAGAAACGGTCCAATTTATAAATAAAGATACCGAGCCCCATTGGCCCGCATCGGCGGTGCATCCGACGCACACCGCGTATCCGGAAACGGGCGGTTGCATCGGAAGCAAATTTGATGCGTGCGCAGTGCTCAAACAGAACGAAACCTTCAATTTCACATTCAACAAAATCGGCGCGTGGGAATATCACGATCATTTGAATCCGGGAATTACAGGCAAAATTATCGTTGAGTAGCAGTCTTTTTCTTTATTACCAGCCCGAATAGTCCCACTAAGAACAAGACCGCGCTTGCAATTTGAGCGGCCTTGAATTGCCCGAAATACAGGCTGTCTGTACGCAGAATTTCTACGAAAAAACGGCCAGCGGAATACCACATCAAATATGCGCAAAGAACCGCCCCTGGCTTCTTAAATTTGCGCGACAAGTAGATCAACAGCGCAAACCCGGCCAAATCCCACAGCGATTCATATAAAAAGGTCGGGTGGAAGTATGCAACGTCAATATATTGCTCCGGCCTGAATTGTTCCGGGATGTAGAGCTTCCACGGTAGCGTGGTCGGGCTTCCAAACGCCTCGTTGTTGAAGAAATTTCCCCATCTGCCGAGCGCCTGAGCAAAAAGCAAACTTGGCGCAATCACGTCGGCATAAGTCCAAAACGAGAACTTATAGCGCCGCGCGCAAATAATTACGGACAGCGCGCCACCGATTAGCGCGCCGTGAATGGCCAATCCTCCCTTCCAAATCTGAAGAATTTCCGACGGATTTTGGCCGAAATAAGGCCAACTGAAAATTACATAATACAGGCGCGCGCCAATTACTCCGCTTAAAACCGTCCAAAATACCAGATTATCCAGATATTTGGCGTCGATTTTTCGGCGTTTCAGTTCGGCGAAAACGTAAAAATAACAGAGCAGAATTCCGCCGCCGATAATAGCGCCATACCAGTGAATTGAAAGCGGACCGATCTGAACGAGAATTGGGCCTGGAGATTGGAACATGGAAGCATTGTGCCATTGTGAGCAAAGCGAAGCAATCCATAGCAGGCTAAATTTGACAGGAGGGGGGGGTGATGGTGTAAGATATTAATGTAAGGATAAAACAAGAAGTTTGGTATTCATGGTCGATTATCGGGCAAATCCAAACAATAGGGAAAAATTTTAATTTCTAACAAAACAAAAATATGAAAACAAAAACCAAAATAGGCATAGGTATCGCCGCAGTCGTGGTTTTGATTGCGGTCTTTGCGGGGAATCAGGGATTGTTTAAGGGAAGTATTCTTTATACTCCTTCTAAATTGGGATCACAGCCGATTTCAACGCCAGCACCAAAACCGACGCCCGTAATTTCGCCTCAACCGCAACCGGTAACTTCAATAAATGTTACTCCGCCAAAGCCGCCAATTGACATAGTATGGCCCACTCCAAAGGCAACGCTGACAGTAACCCCAAGCGGCCCTGTAGCATGGGGTGATCCGGTGCGACTCACATGGAGTACAACAAATGCCGACAGTGTTGCAATTCAAGATGTTGGAATAATAACGGGTGAAGATGCGATTACGGTTGGACCCAAAAATGTGACTCCAAATGGATCACTGGAAGTTTATCCACAGGTAGTCAATATGGGCGAAACAAAAACTTACTCCCTGACAGCAACGGGAAAAGGCGGGAGCGCTACTTCAACCGCAAGTGTTACCGTGCTGCCCAAAAAGGGGAGCATTTCCTTTAGTTTTCAAAAAGGAGAGCATAATATACTAACAGGATATAGGCCGGGATTGAAATTTGATACTTATAGCAAGCTTCTTAAAGTCTTTAAGTATCATGCACTAACGCCTGCCGAATTTAACAATTGGATTAAGCCTATTGAAGGACAATCTCTTGGTGAAATGACACTATCGGAGCCTAAAATATTTGTTTTGGATCCGGGCACTTATATTGCAGGCGAATTATTGGCATATGGGGATAATATTGACAGCTTAGCTGAGGGTGATTGCAAAATGTTTAGGCTTGATTATAGCGACAAACTTAGCAAGAAGCCATCGTCCAAATATATGGTCGCTACATTATTATATGTAGATAATGGAGATAAACTTATTGTCAAAGGTTACGGAGCTCATGGTGCGGCGGGGTCTGAGGGAAAAGAGGCTCTTTCAGATTGGGTTCGTTTTGAAATAAAACCGGGCCAAGACAGTTCTTGCCGATTGATACTGGCGGAATAAAGTGTCATTCTAAACCTGTTGCAGAATCTTATAGTTATCTTTCTTTACTAGATCCTGAAATAAATTCAGGATGACATTATCCAATCAATACGTTATACTCCTAGTGCTTCACTAGGAGTTAAAGGTTGTGTCCTTTGGGCACATTAATTAAGAAGGTAATCGCCTATGCAGGCGATATGATGCTGAGGCATCATTGCTGCGGCTCGGCCTGTATGTTTAAGATCTCAACCAAAGGCGATTACGGATTACTACTGCTCTCGGCGCTTGCCCAGCGGCTTAACTGTGGCAAAAAATATGTTTCGCTTAAAGAAATTGCACAGGCAAAAAATCTCTCCTTGTCATACATTTCTCAAATAATTTTACCGTTAAAGAAGGCCGGACTCGTGACAAGCAAAGAAGGCCGCGATGGCGGTTATTCACTCTCAAAACCGGCAAACAAAATCAGCATAATGGAAATTTTGGAAGCGCTGGAAGGACCGCTGATGCCGACGCGCTGCTGCTCCGACAAAAGCGCAAAATGCGGCAACGAAGCCCTGTGCAACCTGAAATTCACGTGGCGGGCCGCAAAATCCATGCTGGCTGATTTTTTAAGCGCAAAAACTTTGGCGGACACGCTTTGCCCGCCGGGCGGATGCTCTACCCTTCGACCGTTCGACGAGCTCACGGCGGGCGAAGCTCAGGGTGACATATGTTCCAAATAAAGAATTTAAAAGTCGACGTTAACGAAAAACACATCTTGCAAGGCGTGTCTTTGAAGATAAAACCGGGAGAAATTCACGTTGTGATGGGCCCGAACGGTTCAGGAAAATCCACTTTGGCGAACGCAATCGCGGGTAATCCAAAATATAAAACTACTGACGGAAAAATTGCGCTTGGCGGCGAGGATTTGACCCACGCGAGACCCGATCACAGAGCCCAAAAAGGCATTTTGCTGGCATTTCAGTATCCAAAAGAAATTCCGGGCGTCAGCGTGCTTAATTTTTTACAAACGGCGCACAAGGCGATTTGCAAAGCGCGCAAGATTGCGCCGATGAATCCGATTGAATTTCGAAAAGCTCTGCGCGAACGGCTTGCCAAATTCGGGTTGGACGCAACCTTTATGAACAGATCAATGAATGAAGGGTTTTCGGGCGGCGAAAAGAAAAAACTGGAGATGATTCAGCTTTCGTTTTTGGAGCCAAAAATTGCAATTATCGACGAGATCGACTCCGGTTTGGACATCGATGCATTAAAAGTCATCGCGGGCGGCATCAAGTTTTTGGCTTACGGTGGGCGCGGCGTGCTTTTAATAACCCACTACAAACGCATTCTTCAATATCTAAAACCGGATTTTATTCACGTCATGGTTTGCGGCCGAATTGTTAAATCCGGAAGCCACAAACTGGCCGACGAGCTTGAACGCAAGGGCTATAAAAATATTCACCACAAAACGTCATCCTGAACTTGTTTCAGGATCTCGATTCCGGATCAAGTCCGGAATGACATAATGGATTTAGCACGACAACAACCAACATCAATTATGAAAAAAGGGCTTACAAAAGAAGTAATCAGGCGCATTTCAAAAGATAAAAACGAACCGGCGTGGATGCTTGAGCATCGGTTAAAATCCTTTGAAATCTTTGTAAAAGAGCCTATGCCAAGCTTTGGACCCGATCTTTCAGGCCTAAATTTGGATGAAATTATTTATTACGCAAAACCGGGAGAAGTTAAGAACGCGACTTCTTGGAAAAAAGTTCCGGCTGACATAAAACGTACCTTTGAAAAACTTGGGATTCCGCAGGCTGAGCGAAAATATTTGGCGGGCGCCGGAGCGCAGTACGAAAGCGAAAACGTCTATCACAGACTGAAGGAAAAATGGTCGAAGTTTGGCGTAATTTTTGAGGATATGGACGCCGCTGTGAACCTTTATCCCGAGTTGGTGAAAAAATATTTTATGAGATGCGTTGGAATGCATGACCACAAGTTTGCGGCTTTGCACGGCGCAGTTTGGAGCGGCGGAACTTTTATTTATATTCCGGAAGGGGTGAATGTCGATCAGCCTCTGCAAGCTTATTTCCGCATGAACGCAAAGAGCATGGGACAGTTCGAACACACCATCATAATCGTCGGCAAGAACTCACAGGGAAACTACATTGAGGGCTGCAGCGCGCCAAAATATAACAGTCCGTCGCTGCACGCGGGAATGGTGGAAGTTTTTGTGGAAGAAAGTGCGCGACTGCGCTATTCAAGCGTGGAAAATTGGAGCCACAACACCTATAACTTGAACACAAAACGCGCAATTGTGGACAAAAACGGCACGATGGAATGGGTCGGCGGAAATTTGGGCGCAGGAGTCACAATGCTTTATCCATGCAGTATTTTGAGAGGAGAAGGCGCGCGCGCCGATCACCTGGGAATCGCTTTTGCCAACGGAAACCAAATTCAGGATACAGGCTCAAAAGTTATCCACGCGGCGCCAAATACCACTTCAAAAATTGTTATGAAAAGCTTGTGCAAAAATGGCGGGAAAACACTTTATCGCGGCATGGTGAAAATTTTAAAGGGTGCCAAAGGCGCTTCCACACACACGAAATGCGACTCGCTGATTCTGGACGAGAAATCGGTTGCCGACACTATTCCTGCAATGGACATAGCAGAAAACGACGTCTCGGCGAATCACGAGGCATCTGTCGGGAAAATCAGCGAAGACCAACTTTTTTATTGCATGAGCCGAGGCATCGGCAAAGACGAGGCAACCGGAATGATAATAAACGGCTTCATTGAGCCAATAATTAAAGAAATGCCGCTTGAATACGCAGTGGAAATGAACCGGCTGATTGAGCTGGAAATGAAAGAAGCCGGCGCAGTCGGATGAAAAACATGTCATCCTGAACTCGTTTCAGTATCTAGATGCTGAAATAAACTTGTCCTGATGAAGATCAGGATTCAGCATGACAAGCACGGATTCAGAATGACAAACCACACTATGAACAAGAAAGACTTTCCAATTTTCAAAAAGAATCCCGGGCTGGTTTATTTGGATAACGCCGCGACGTCGCTCAAGCCAAAGTGCGTTATTGATGCGGTAAACGACTATTTTTCCAATTATTCGGCGAACGTGCACCGCGGGATTTATGACCTGAGCGCAAAGGCGACTTCGTCATACGAGGGCTCGCGCGAGACGGTGCGCGAGTTTATAAATGCCGCTTCCACCAAAGAGGTTATTTTCACACATGGCGCTACGGAAGCCATAAACATGGTGGCGCTAAGCTGGGGGGTGCAAAATTTAAAATCCGGCGACGAGGTAATTTTGACGATTTCCGAACATCATAGCAACCTCGTTCCGTGGCAGCTGGTAGCCAAAAAAACGAACTGCGCGATTAGGTTTGTGGATATTGATGATAACGGGGTCTTGAACCTCGCTCAACTGTCAAAATTGCTCAGCAGAAGGACAAAAATCGTCGCACTGCCGCACGTTTCAAACGCACTCGGCACAATAAATCCAATAAAAACGATGATTCAAAAGGCCCATGCGGTTGGCATAAAAGTGCTGGTGGATGCCGCTCAAAGTGCGCCTCATTTACCAATTGATATGCAACAGCTGGATTGCGACTTTCTGGCTTTCTCAGGCCATAAGATGTGCGGGCCAACCGGCATCGGCGTTCTATATGCAAAAGAAAGGATTTTAGAGAATATGCAGCCGATTTTCGGCGGCGGCGACATGATCAGCGAAGTTTATACGACTCATTCAAAATGGAACTCACTCCCGTGGAAATTCGAGGCCGGCACGCCGGCGATTGCAGAGGCGATAGGGCTTGGTGAAGCCATTAAATACTTGAAAAAGATTGGCATGGATGAGATTAAAAAGCACGACGCTGAACTTCTGGAATTCGCAATTAAAAGGTTGCAGAAAATCCCCGGAGTGAAGCTTTTTGGCCCACTTGACCCAAAAATCCAAAGCGGAATTTTGTCTTTTAACATTGATGGCATTCATCCGCACGACGTGGCCGAAATATTAAACGGCGAAAACATTGCGGTGCGCGCCGGCCATCACTGCTGCATGCCGCTGATGCAACGACTCGAAATTTCCGCTACGGTAAGGGCAAGTTTCTATCTTTATAACGACGAAAGGGACGTGGAAAAACTGGCTCACGGGATAAAAAAGGCAATAGAAATTTTTAACTTTTCACATTAAATTCCGTGAACCTCTACCGCGATCTCATCATCGACCTCTACAAAAACTCACTTAACAAAAGGCAGATTAAAAATGCCGAAATAAAAGCCAGTGGCGCTAATGTGACCTGCGGCGACCACCTGAGAATTTACCTTAAACTAAACAAAAAAGGCCTTGCGGAAGATGCTTCTTTTGAAGGCGACGGCTGCGCAATCTCAATCGCATCGGCATCGCTTTTAACCGAAGAAGTGAAAGGCAAAACGCCCGCCCAAGTTTTAAAATGGGGACCGAAAAAAATCAACAAATTACTCGGCACCGAACTCTCCCCCACTCGCGTAAAGTGCGGGCTGCTTGCGCTTGAAACATTGCAAAAAGGGCTTTGCGATAACGGCTACGTCAAAGAAAAATCAACTTCCGGCATGCCAAACTCACATTTGACGCCGCTGCCAAAATGGTGTTATAATAGCACAAAGATAAGATAAAATAAATTATTTTATGAAAAACAAAAATCATCTGCGCACGATTTGCGCTTTCATCATTTTGCTAATTATGGTTGGCGCAACCATTGCAGCGGCCGATTTCACCGAATCGGAAACCCCTTCCAAACAAGCCATCGAAAACTGTGCAGCAAAGATTTTCGAGTATGATCGTGAACAAATCTTCAGCGATGTGCCGATTCAGCAATGGTACACTCACAGCATACATTTTCTATCGCTTCTTGATGAGAATATCAAAGCCGTTGAAGACGAAAACACCGTTGAAACCATGGTGCGGTTTTTCCCCTCAAAAGCCATTACGCGCGCTGAGTTTTTCCGTATGTTAAAGTCCTACGGAAAATTGTTCCGAAGCGAAAAGGAATTTACGCTCACCACCAAAACTCCAAACAAGAAAGTGACTCAGAAGGAATTCTCACTCACACTCAATCGCGTTATGGGAATCCCCGTCGAGCTTGTGACAAAAGAATTTAAGAAAAACAAGATACGCGGGCTTAGCCGCCGCGATGCAGCTTATGTGCTTTTAAAAGCCGCAGAGGCAAGCATGATTTCCTCTGCGGAAGAGACTATATGCCAAGTTGCGGCCTTGGAAGACCCTGATAATTTTGAGGAGATATTTGGAACCGCATCCGCCGCTGAATCACCGACGCAAGATAATCAAGACGACTCGGAATTACCGTCTCCTCCTCAAGAAACTCCTCAAATGGATGACCGGAAAATCCCAAGTATAATCTCTGCAAAAATCAATTTTGCGCCGGTGAATCCGCGCGCAGGGGAAAGCGTAAAAGTGAAAGTTCAAACATTCGATAGCGAAGGGAAAACCATTGGCGGCGCTTCTCTCAAACTCGGACTATCCGCAGGGCTTGACTCGTGGAAATACTTGCCCCTTAAAGAAACATCTTCCGGAAATTACGAAGGCGAAATCAGCTCACAATGGGCCGGAAAATATCTTGTAGCGATAACGGATGGGAACAAAACATTTTCAGGGAGCCGCGAACTTGTTTTTCAGCCGCACTATCCGGCGGAACTTAAACTCTCGCTCGAAACTTCTCAAGCAAAGAGTTCTTCCAAACATGAAGCTGTTGTTGCCGCAACGCTTCGCGACAAGTTCGGCAATGTTATTGAAACTTCGGCGCGCGATTATCGCGTTACAACAAGCCTCGGCACAGTAAAAAAGACCGAACAAGTCGGCCAAGAAACTTTCATTACCATAGAATCCGACCAATGGGGACCGGCGGAAATATCCATCTCCCATCTCACACGAAGCGTTCAGGACGCCTCGGCAAAAATCTCCGTGCCATTCTCTCCTTATGTGGTTGATGTGCCAAAAGGCATGGATGCCGGCAACCAAGTAAAAATTCCCGTGTATCTATTCCTGCCGCAATCCAAAGGAAAAATCGCACAATATCGATTCTCTTTGGATTATGAAGCGCGCGATTTAACTTTCCAAAATATAACAGACCTTGACCCAAATGATGCCTTTGACGCAGCCAAAATAACCGTGTCCGCGGATGGCACGCTCCTTCTTGAACAAACCACACACGGATTACCGGTAGAAGGAGCGGTTCCCGTCGGTATGTTAAATTTCATCTCAAGCGGCGTGGCCACATCCGGCACGATTATGGCCCATGACGGGACGGTTTTAACAGATCACGAAAAAATCATTGCAATCGACCCTTCCTCGGAGTGGGGCGAAGATTTCTTCCGATGGTGGTATGGCATAAAACCGTATAAAACGGTGTGCTTGGATATTTGGATGGCTGAAGGAAGCGGCGTTAATCGCACCGAAGCGCTAAAAGACGCGCAAAAAGCATCGGACATGTATCTGGCGGCGGCGCTCAAATCATTCTGCCCGTTTTATATTAATTTCGATATTCATTTTCACACGATTTCAGCGGCTGATTGGACTGCAAAAGTGGATGCGATTCCGGGCACCGCAAACGTTCTCGACAGCGGAGAAGAAGCAAATCTGCGGAATAATTTCCCGGGGACAGGCGCAAATTGCGTTCAAATTTGGTATGTTCCGGACATTGCACCGCGGCCCGACGGTCTGGATCCTGCCGGCCTCTCATACCCTAATGACGGCGGAATTGCGGTTGATAACCACGGCGACGGGATTGACCATGTCCTCGGCCATGAACTTAACCATCAATTGAGCGGAAATGACGTGCTTGATTCCCCAAACGATCAGGGGAATTTACAGGGCGCACGCGATCCCAAAAACCCGATGAATTACAATGATCCCGGGTTTAAGTTAAACAAAGCGCAGTGCGATCTTATAAAACGACAGACATATATTCAGTAGACTCGCGGCCCGTCTTTTTAACCTGTTATTTAAGGTAAATTCAGAAATTTCCTGGGATTATCCCAAAAAATCTTTTTAAGCGCCTTTTTTGGCAATTCAAGTCCCGGTATTTTGATTTCGCGGTTTGAATTTTCGGGAATATCGCATTTAAAGTTCTTCTGAGTCAGAGATTCCAAGTCGCACAGCATTCTCGCCTTTACCCATTTTCTATCGGCGCTTGTTCCGCTAGATGTCAAAATAATATCGTTCCCGTAAAAAAGCCTATCCTGATATTTCAAAATAAAATCCCCAATCGGCCGCTTGTCGCGAAGAAGCTGCTTCATATAGCCATCCATTCCGCCTCCCATCGAAAGATCCACATAAACATTCGGATATTTGTCCAGAAGTTCGGCGCACAGCGCCAAATCCATGCTGTTGCCATATATGGTCGAACAATAATGCGCCACTTGCACGCGAACATTCGGGAAATCATTCAGTAATTTTTTAAATTCCTCGCGCGCTTTGGGCAGCTTATAAATGCTGACATGCATAAGCACCGGCACATTATGGCTTTCCGCAAGCTCAAAAAGCCGTCTTGTCGTTTCATTATCAATCGGCTCCGTGTAAAAACTCGGATGACCGGAAATCAGTTTGAGCCCCTTTCCACCTTCATTCAGACATTTTTCAAAAATAGCGACCGTGCCCGGATCTTTTGTATTCGCTCCGCAAAATGCAATCACTTTACCGTGATATTTCTTTTGCTGCTTAAGAACCGCGGTTGTGTTGGTTTTATAACCGGAATTGTTTGGAGCGCTGCCGGTAGCCACAAAAACGGTCTTCCTTATTCCAAAACTCCTTGCCAAACTCAAATATAAACCCATATTCCCGCCGGACGTGAAGTGTTCGTGCATGTCGATTATTCCGCTAATTCCGGCAGGCAAAGAAAATGCGAATGCCAACATCGGCATCGTCATCAAACCCGCAAAAAGAATTGTAATCAGCGTTTTTTTTAACATTTTATTCCTCAAATGATTGCAATATTTGTTGAGTACGGTGATAGAATCCGCGGCGCATCTGCGCTTTATCCATTAAATCAGCCTTTTGCTGCTCGTTGCCAAGTTTTTCATAGCAAAGGAGCAAATCGCAAACCGCGTCGTCGTAGTAAGTGTGATAAACCTTCGTTAATTCCTCCAAAATCTCGGCGGCGCCTTTGTAATCCTCTTTTATGAATTTCATGCGCGCTTTGCGCAAACGCGCGCCCTTTGTGTCGGAATTCATAAGTTCCATCGTTTGTTCATACTCAATTTCGGCCAATTCGTAGCGATTTTGCACAAAATAAACATCGCCAAGATTGGCATGTCCAAGCGCATATTCAGGGCTGTCGCTTAAAATTTGAGTACCGATGTTTTCGGCCAAAGCATAATTGCCTTCGCGCGTGGCGATTTTCATTAAAACCGTCTTTGCATAGGCATTTAAAGGATTAAAACGAACGGCTTCATCCGCATAATTGTAAGCGGCGGAAAAATTTTCCTGCGCGTAGGCGGCGTGCGCCAACAGCGCCAAAGCCTGATCATTCTCCTTGCAAACAACCAGTATTTTATGCGCCGCAGCAATGGCCTCGCCGTAATTCCCGGCAGTCATCAATATTTCACCGACGATTCCAAGCAAAAAAGGATCTTTTTCACATTTTGGCATTATGGCGCGAGCCTCTTTGCCGGCGAAATCAGCATCGCCCTTAAGCAGCAAGAAATAGGCCCGGCAAATGCGCAATTCGGTGTCCGTCTGCGGCAACTTCCCGGCAGCCCTGTTCATAAAAATCTCGGCGCCGGTGGTATCGCGCATTTTTATGGCTAAAAAACACAAACCGATATACTTATCCGGATTATCTTCGGAAATTTTGTTGAAGTGCCCGCGCGCAACTGAAAAATGGAACCGGGACATGGCGACTTTCCCAAGAATCACGTGCGCCTGATCGTTGTCGTCCTTTATGGACAGCGCATCTTCGCAGTAACGGCGCGCAGATTCATAATCCCCAAGCCAAAAATAAAGAGTCCCGAGTTCGCAATTAATTATGTTTTTCTCGCTGTCTTTCACTTCGTTCTTAAACTTTTTCAAAATTTCCTCGAAAATTTCCGCCGAAGCCTGATATTGGCCTTTCTTCATAGCTTCATAGGCTTCGCGCATCAAAACATCAATGTAACGGCCCGACGCCGGAACGCCCGGATCATATTGAGTCTGCAACCGAGGACCTTTTTGCATTGGCTCTTCCGGCAATTTTGGAGGCTGATTTCTATCTTCCATCTTGAAAACCATACGCCAAAACGAACCTGCTTGGCAGTTCCCAAGGCTAATTTTTTATGGTACAATATACAGATAATATGTTTAAAGTAAGTGTCATCGGCTGTGGCAGCGTGGGCGCAACTACCGCATACTCACTAATGCTTGCGGGAATAACAAACGAACTCGTTTTGATTGATATTCAAAGCGAAAAAGCTGAGGGGCTTGTTTTAGACATGGAACATTCGCTGCCTTTCATCCCTTATACAAAACTTTCGGCATCGGGCGATTTTGCGGCATGCAAAGGCTCGGATTTGGTGGTTGTTACGGCCGGAAAGAGGCAAGCGGAAGGAGAAACGCGCCTTGACCTTGCGAATGCCAACAAAAAGATTTTTCAGGATATGATTCCGAAGATTGTTGCCTCCGCGCCAAATGCGATTATTTTGGTTGTTACAAATCCGGTGGACGTGCTCGCGTATGAAGCATTAAAAATTTCCGGTTTGCCATGGCAACGAGTTTTTGGCAGCGGAACCGTTTTGGATTCCGCGCGTTTTCAATTCAACATTTCGGAAAAAATTAAAGTTCACCCGCGCAGTATCGACGCTTATATTCTGGGCGAACACGGCGATTCGTCTTTCCCTGTATGGAGCTTTGCAAACGTTTTGGGCAAGCCCTTAGAAGAGTTTAAAGAATTTACGCCGGAGGTTGCAAAACAGTGCTATGAGGACACAAAAAACGCGGCGTACAGAATAATTCACGACCTCGGATATACTTGCTACTCGATTGCGACGGCGATAACCGAAATCGCGCGCAACATTAAAGACGATACGCATCAGGTTTTTCCGCTGTCGGTTTTGCTTAAAGATTATTACGGAGTGAGTGACGTTTGCTTAAGCGTTCCATGCGTTCTGGGCAAAAACGGCATTGAAAAAGTTTTGGATATTCGGCTTGATGATCAGGAAAAAGAAGCGATGAAGAAAAGCGCGGAAACGGTAAAAGGATACAAGTAAAAGGCTGGTTGTGGGATATTCCCTTCAAACAATGAAGCGCAGCCATACGGACGTCGCGACTAACTGCGTCCAAATCTCTCATAATGTGGGAAATTCCGCCGACCAGTTGAAGCATCTATGCTCTTGCGTTCGCTTCTGACTGCTTCCATTTTTCTTCGCATATTGAGCGAATGTCTCTTTGAGTTAATGTTTAGGCTGCGGCATTCAATTCTGACCGCTGTTACCACCTGATTTATTATATTTCAAGATGATTTTCGTAATCACTGATCCTTGGTGCCGGGGGACAGAATTGAACTGTCGACACCACGATTTTCCTGCATTTCACCTTTACTTAAGGCGAAACGGTGGACTATCTCTTCCACTCCTCTTTAAAAATTGGAGTGGCTGGGGGCTGGTGCAAGATTATTGTTGGGACTCACTTGCTAGTCTCTACACCTTCCGGAAAACCTAAAGCCCTTTCCGTATTGGCTCGGGATTGTCCCCGCTTAGCGGGGCTTTCCCCGAATTCACCCAGTTTTCATTCCCGCATCACTGCGGGACGGACCGAAAATGTTCAGTCGTGTGCTCTACCACTGAGCTACCCCGGCATGGAGCGAAGCGTGCTGGGGTAGCTTTTGCTACCCCGGCATGTCAAAGAGTTACGGGAGCAGTCTATAAAACATATGGATATAGAGCAATACAAATTGCAAAAGCAAATTGAACTATTGATACCTACCAAGTAATATAAGGTCAACAGTTCAATATGAGAAAAGATAAAGAAAAGGCCATAGAATTAAGGAAACAAGGCAAATCATACAATGAGATTAATAAAATTCTGCAAATACCGAAAAGTACACTTTCACTGTGGCTTAAATCTTTAGATACTTCTGAAGTTATAAAGAATGATAATCTTACGCGGGCAAAAGAAATATGGCGTCAAAACATCATTAAATACAACAAGGCACGAGCTTTTAAGGCTCAATGCAACGCAAAAACCATACGATTGACGGCGGCAAATGAAATCAAAGAATTGAACAAAGACGACCTGAAATTAATAGGCGTCGCCCTATACTGGGCGGAAGGTTACAACAGAGCAAAATGGAGCGCTCTTTTTTGCAATTCGGATCCCCGGATGGTCAAGTTAATTATGAGGTTTTTCAGGGAAATATGCGAGGTGCCGGAAAATCTATTTCGGCCACAAGTTCAAATCCATTCCAACATCTCATCACAGGAGGCTGAAACTTATTGGTCACAAATCTCAAATTTAAACAAATCACAATTCGGAAAACCTTTAATGCAATTGAGTAAAAGCAGCCAACGCAAACGTCCGCCGAGAATATTGCCGTACGGCACATTTAGAATAGGCATTGCAAATGTTAATGTTCTACACAAAATCAAAGGCTGGATAGAAGGGCTGGCGAGAAACGC
>JACRID010000015.1 GCA_016220145.1 Candidatus Peregrinibacteria bacterium | reverse complement strand
TTGCAGCATGCACTATCAACACTCAACAACAAATACCGAAAATCCCTAAACTACGCCAGTGCTTTGGAGGTCGCCATGGCTCATGGTATTATTACTTCCGACCCTAACATCAAAAGTTGCATTTGAGGTCAGAATTCACCGTTTCTTAAAGGCCATAATTGTAGCACCTTTATTTGTTTTGGCTATATTCTTCTGCAAAAAAGCCTTGACCATGAGCGCGCACTCATATATACTCAGGGCGATATGAATAAATTAATACCTACGCCAAAGGAAAAATCCATATTTGAATTTATTGAAGCTTATCAGCTTGAAAATGGCGCTTCGCCGACGGTAAAAGAAATTCGGCGGCACATGAAGCTGAAGTCCGATGGTTTTATCGTGCATTGTCTGAAATCGCTTGTAAAAAAAGGCGCGATAGAAAAAGGCGATACGCCGCGCAGCATCAGGCTTTTGCCGGCTGCGGCGCAAAAATTACATGCCGATGTTGTCAAATTGCCCGTACTTGGCAGTATTCCGGCCGGCGGACCGGTGATCAGCGAAGGAAATATAGAAGGCTGGGTTTCTTTTGAAGCGGATAAAATAAAGAAAAACAGCGTGTGTTTCGCGCTGAAAGTTATGGGAGAAAGCATGACCGATGCGGGAATTCTGGAGGGCGATTTTGTGGTTGCGGATAGTGTGCGCAAGCCGCGCGCAAGCGATATCGTGGTGGCGCTGGTGGACGGCGGTTCAACGGTGAAGCGCTATATGCTCAAAGATGGCAAACCTTATTTAAAGCCGGAAAATCCGAAATACGGCAATATTTATCCTGAGTCGGAATTGCAAATTCAGGGAGTGGTGGTTGGACTGATCAGGTGGTATTGAAGTCTATGACTAAATTCCAGACAAATACGAAAAAGATCAGGGAAGAAGTTGAAAAACGGCGTAAATTTTGCCGATGATCGGGATGAACATTGTTGCCCATGGATATTGGACCGCATGACATTTACAGAAAATTTTGATTGTTTGGTATAATCGGTGCGCTTTCAACGTGTTCTTTTACTTTGCACTTTTCTCTTACGATGCTGCTTTATTTAATTCGAGGTAAGCGAACAACAGCCGGGGAGGGGATGTGCGAAGGGGGAAACCTTGGGTTTCACCCTTTGACGGGCCGACATAGCTCAGCCGGTAGAGCAGCACTTTCGTAAAGTGAAGGTCCCCGGTTCAATTCCGGGTGTCGGCTCCAGAGGAAAAGCTTGTTTTCGGTTGGCGACAGGCCTTTTTTGTGATAGATTAAGCCCCTTTTAACAATTTTATATATGGCACCAGATTCCATATTTCCAAATCCATATCCGGAAGAACCAAAACCCGCCAAGCAACCGGCATCAACGGATTTGCCTGAAAGTTCTTTCACTTGCTCGCCAATTGTGGCTGACGATACGCCAATAAGTTACGAACACCCCGTTGACACCGAAGACAACCAAGACTCCGATATTTGGAAAAATGCGTGTTTGGTTGTTTTTGTAATAGTGCTGATCTTGGCTTTAATCGGAGGTGGCGTCTGGTATTACCTGTATAAGAAAGGGAATAAAGATGCGCCGAAAATTGAACCGCCAGCAAAAGTTGAGCAATCGGAAAAATCCCCGAATTTAATCAGCGCGGCAAACGGCGGCAGGATTACTTTGCCGGATGGGGCGGCCGTGGTCGTTCCGCCGGGCGCTTTGGACAAGGACACGATTATCAAAATGGAAAAAGTTGAAGAAGGACCGGTTACCGACCTTTATCACTTGATGCCGGATGGATATGAGTTTTTGCATCCGGTAACGGTGATCGTTCCATATAAGGAAAGCGGCTTGGCGCAGAGCGAAACGCCGTATGATATCTTGTTGAATTATTGGTTTATATCTCGTGGAGCTGTGCGTGATTTGAGTTACATGGTTGATCAGGATGGCAAGACGCTGCAGACGCAGGTGGCAAAATTCTAGTATAATCGTCGTATGGCTGAACAATTTGTGAAAATCGTGGTTTTTGTGCCGACGTCGCACGCGGACAAGGTGCGTCGTGCGCTTGCGGATGCTGGTTGCGGCAAGATTGGAAATTACGATTCTTGCTGCTTTTCGGTTAGGGGAGTCGGGCAGTTTCGGGCTTTAAAGGGCGCAAAACCGTTTATTGGCAAAATCGACAAGGTTGAAAAAATCGCCGAGGAGCGGATTGAAACAATTTGTCCGAAGAAAGATTTGAAAAAGGCGCTGGCGGCGGTTAAGGAAGTGCATCCATATGAGGAGCCGGCGATTGATGCGTATCCTCTGCTATAATGTGCGCGATGGCTTTAGCCCTTCGACAAGCACTTACGCCGATGATGCAGCAGTATCGCAAGCTCAAGGAGCAGTATAAAGACTGTCTGCTTTTTTATCGGTTGGGAGATTTTTATGAGCTCTTTTTTGAGGATGCCGTGGAAGGTTCGCGCCTGCTGAATCTGACTTTGACGAAGCGCAATACGGCGCCGATGTGCGGAATTCCTTATCACGCGGTGGATTCTTATCTCGGGAGGCTGACGAAGGCCGGCAAAAAAGTTGCGATTTGCGAGCAGATTTCGGATCCGTCGTTGCCCGGAATTGTGGAGCGCGATGTTGTTCGCGTGGTGACGCCAGGAACCACTTTTGACGAGAGAATTTTGGAGCAAAAAGCTTATCACTTTATTATCGGCGTGATTTTAGGGAAGGCCAAGATGGGGCTTGCCGCCTGCGATTTGACGACCGGACTTTTTCAGATTTCTTCTTTCGAGAAGCTTCCGGAATTGCGCGAGGAGATTTTCAGGCTGAATCCGGCGGAGTGCATTGTGGATAGTGCCGAGCAAAATCTGCCTGATTTTTTGAAGAAGTTTGAGAAACTGCCGGTTTTCCCGCATCAGTGTTGGGATGAGCCGCTTTCGATTTTGACCAAACAATTTGGAGTTAAGGATTTGCGCGGTTTTGGGATTGAGAATGAGGAGGAGGCTGTGGCTGCGGCGGCGTTTTTGCTGAATTACCTGAGGGAAACCCAAAAATCCGATCTTTCTCACCTTCGGCCGCCGCAATTTACTCGCCGCGGTAACGAGCTGATTTTGGACGAAACGGCGATTCGTAATTTGGAGCTTATGACGACGATGCGCGAAAATTCGCGAGAGGGATCGCTGCTTTCCGTGATTGATGCGACGAAAACGGGGGTTGGCGGGCGCACGTTGCGACAATGGCTTTTGCATCCGCTGCATGACAAAAATGAGATAGGAAAGCGCTTGGATGCGGTTTCGGAAATTAAGGATGATGGAATTTTGCCCGCAAGATTACCGGAGATTTTGGCCGGGATTTTGGATTTGGAACGCTTGCTCGGGCGCCTTTCTGTCGGTTCCGGCAACGCGCGCGACATTCTTGGAATTGCAATTTCGCTGCAGGCAATCGAGCCGACGCTGGAAGCTTTAGGTTCGGTAAAAAGTGAGATTTTGAAGAAACTGGCAAGCGAACTTAATGGCTTAAATGACATCAAAACCCTTCGTGAAAAAATTCTAAATTCAATAACGGAAAATCCGCCGCTTTCGGTCAAAGATGGCGGACTGATTCGTGACGGCGTGAATAATGAATTGGATGATCTGCGAAAAATCAGCACGGAAGGGAAAGGTTACATCCAAAAAATGCAGGAGAATGAAATCGCCGCGACCGGAATTAACTCGCTAAAAATCCGCTACAATCAGGTTTTTGGTTATTACATTGAGATTACAAAGGTGAATTTGGCGAGCGTTCCGCCCAATTACACACGCAAGCAGACGCTCGTGAACGCCGAGCGCTTCATCACGCCGGAGCTGAAGGAATATGAAGAAAAAGTGCTTGGCGCCGAGGCGCGGATTAAAGATATAGAATATGAAATTTTCTTGAAATTGCGCGAAGAAGTTAAGGAACACACGCGGCAAATTCAGCAGGCCGCGCAGATTTTCGGGACATTGGACGGCTTGCTTTCGTTGGCGCTGGTGGCGGCAAAAAATCGCTACACGAGGCCTAAAATCGAAGATGCCGGTGCGCCTTTAATTATAAAAAACGGTCGCCATCCGGTGGTGGAATGTTTGGCTGGCGGGCAATTTGTGCCGAACGATGCGGAGCTTGGCGGTCATGAAAGCGGCAAGAATATAATGTTGCTGACCGGCCCGAACATGGGTGGAAAATCCACCTTCCTGCGGCAGACGGCGCTGATCGTTTTATTGGCGCACGTCGGCAGTTTTGTGCCGGCGGACGAGGCGAAAATCCCGCTTATTGATCGCATTTTTACGCGCGTCGGCGCAAGCGACAATCTTGTCCGCGGGCAAAGTACTTTTATGGTTGAAATGCAGGAAGCCGCTCAAATTTTGCATTACGCCACGGCAGACAGTTTGATAATTTTGGATGAGATCGGGCGCGGAACTTCCACTTACGACGGCGTTTCGCTGGCGTGGGCGATTTTGGAATATATGCACGATACGGTTCGCGCAAAAACCCTTTTTGCGACGCATTATCACGAGCTAATTGGAGTCGCCGAAAAGTTGAATCGCGCGCTGAATTGCAGTGTTTCCGTGAAGGAGGAAAAGGGCGAAATTGCCTTTCTGTATCGCGTAAAAGAGGGCCCGATCGATCGCAGTTACGGGATTGAAGTCGCGCGACTTGCCGGTTTGCCGAAGCAAGTTATTTCAAAGGCAAAAAGCATTTTGGTTGATCTTGAAGAGGGGATTTTGGATCAGGCGATTTCTAAAACCGCAAAAACACAGCGCGTGGACGAAAATCAGTTGGATATTTTTGAAGTCCCCGCCCGCCCGCACCGCGCCGTTGAAGAATTGCGAAAACTCGACGTGAATAAGATGACGCCGATGGAGGCGCTGCGAAAATTGGATGAGCTTACGCGGCTTGAGTAAGGCTAAACTCAATTGTAAACGCCTTGTCGGTGTCCAATATCAAGAATGATCGCCATCGCTTTTTGTTTTTCTAAAATATAAATAATTCGGTACGGCCAAACTCTTAACGAAAACAAACCAATCAATTTTCCCTGTAATTTTTTGCCTTCGAAGGGATTTTGCTTCAAACCTTCTATTGCCTGCATTATTTTTATTTGCCATTTCTTCTCTATTTTCTTGAGATTTTTTAGCGCCTGGTCGGAATAGAATATTTTAAACATAAAATTACAGGTTCAGCGCTTTTTTCACCTCATCCTCACTGCGCAGATTGCCAGTTTTTGCATCTTTTAACCCTTTATTGATGCCGGAAAGCAGCTTTTTGTCGCTCATTACCTCAAGCGTTTCCTGCCAGCCTTCAAAATCCGCAACGGGCATCATCACGACCTTTGGTTCTCCCTCGACGGTAATCGTCAACGAACTGCCCGGTTGATTTGCGTCTTCTATCATTTTGAAGAATTGAGCTCTTACTTTTGTGGCCGGGAATGTATTATTCATATATGTACATTATAGCGTACATATATGGGCGAGGTCAAAATAAAAATCATGAGGACATTAACATATTCACATGAAATTTCCGTTAAATGACAAAAATATTAACTCCCAAAACCCGCCTTGACGGCACACCCTCTTACTGATTACCCTGCTTACAGGCAGGCAGGCAGCTGCTGAAATGAAGCTTGCCCTTATACTTTTACTTTATGGAACAAATCGCATCACAATCAGGCAGGCGTACTGAAAGTAACCATTTGTATGAATATATTCAACGCTGCATGGAAAGGCGGCTAATCTTGGCGGGAGAACTTCGATTCAGAATTAGAGATGAAAGAAAAGAAGTGCGTGATCTTGTAATTGCCGCGATAAAGAAATCAGTACATATTCCTTCGGCAGTGTCACGTTTTACGGTAGAAGCGTTGATCTGGTTCAACGGCTTGTCCCATAAAAATTTTACCGATTTGTTTCCATGCGGAACCGAGGCAATTGGCGATACGTCGAGGCAAGATCACATTGTACGGTCGTTTGACGACGCATCCGAATTGTTGAGCAAAATGGAGAAGAATTTGCCCGCAAGATTAAGAGTCGGCTTTTTGTCTAAAATGCGCGGTGTTTTGGGAGTCCCAAAAGAACTTGCCGGTTTTGCGGAATTCAGAAAATCCGACTCCCTTGCCGATATTCGAAAATTGGCTATGAAAAGTTGCGGTGCGGCGGCGAATTCCTCCGATTGCGACGAAGTAAGACGTAAAGAATTAGGCGATTTAAGACTTAAATTGTTCGAAGTGGGCGTTTTCGATGACATTGCAAGAATTTCCGGTTTGGATAAAAGGCACAAGATGCAATAAACGCTTGAAAAAGGCGAGGGCGTAATCTGTAATATTTTGCCTAAGCGCCGACGTTGGATGTGGTTTCAGCGGAAAGCGAGGCTGAAGGCAAGAATTTAGAAGGTCCGTTTGATTCGGCGGAAGAGTTTGTTAGCAGCTTAAAGCAATAATGCAGTTATTCAGGCATAAAAATTTTAAGACCGGCGGTTAGCACTAATCGTAGTTAAATTAACTTGATTTTTGCCTTAAATTTGCTATTCTGGTAATAGAAAAGGCTTTCGGCCGAAGTTGATACACTTCACCGCGGAAAGTCTTTTTTACATGGAGAGAAAACTGACATGAGATATTTTACTCCAGTTCGTTTGTTCTCTTTGATTTGTACATAAAACAAGTATTTTTCCTTAGTTAAACCATAAAAACGATGCAGCAGCTCTTCGTGGTTGTTGGGGTTTTCTTTTGTGAAAGATGCCGCCAAAAATAATCAAAGAAAATCTTATCCTTTTAATAGTTGAATGTTTGTCTGATAAGGAATCATGATTTTGCGAATCGTATCATAATGACATGAAATTTCCGTTAATTCTTTATGAAAAAAATATGAACTGGGTGTATAAAATAGGCACACATGGGCAAAATCAAGATTTTACCGGATACGTTAATCAGCCAGATTGCCGCCGGCGAGGTGGTGGAGCGGCCGGCGTCCGTGGTTAAGGAGCTTTTGGAGAACAGTTTGGATGCGGGCGCGACGCATTGCGGTTTGGAGATTGAACAGGGCGGGATGAAACTGCTTTTGTTGCGCGATAACGGTTGCGGCATGAATAAAGAGGACGCGAAGATGGCTTTTGCGCGCCATGCGACGAGCAAAATCGCGACGCTTTCGGATTTGACGAATATAAGGAGTTTTGGTTTTCGCGGTGAAGCGCTGGCGGCGATTGCTTCGGTTGCGATTGTGGAAATGCGCACGAAGGAAGTGAATTCCGACGTTGGTCACGAGATCATTTGTCGAGGAGGAGAATTTGAATCTGAAAAATCGGTTGGTTGTCCGTACGGTACCGAAATTGCGGTCAGGAATTTGTTTTTCAATACTCCTGCGCGCAAGAAATTTCTAAAAACCGAGACGACGGAGCTGAGTCATATTGTGGCTGTGGTAAGCCATGTAGCCATTGCCAACCCGAACGTCGGTTTTGAGCTAAAGCACAACGGCAAAACCTTAATTCAAGCATCGGCAACTCCTTCAAAACAAATCCGCCTGGCGGAAATTCTGGGCAAAAATATCCTTGGCGAAATTCTGCCGGTGAATTTCAAAACCGAATCGATTCACATTCACGGATTCATCGGCCGTCCTGGTATGGAAATTTCCTCAAAACGCCACCAATACCTTTTTGTAAATGGCCGCGACACGACGGATTCTCTTGTTGCCAAAGCCATTGGCAATGCGTACGGTTCGCGCATTCCGGGCCGCAGTTACCCGATGTTCGTTTTGCATATCGACATTGATCCGGCCGAGGTGGACGTGAACGTTCATCCGCGAAAATTGACTGTAAAATTTCAAAATACGCAGCGGATTTTTAGAGATGTTTTTCAGGCGACCAATCAGGCGCTGGATGAATTCCAGGCGAAAATGTTTGTAGGAACTGAAGTACAATCATCCTTCGACAAGCTCAGGATGACAGCCAACACTCCTCGGCATGCTCAACGCGACATGCCGTCCGTTCAAGACGCGCTAACTTTTACCGAAAATTTACTGGAAACCGAAAGGCAGCCTGGAGGTTTAAAATCCCAACCAATTCAGCCCACAATTTTGGGCCAACTTGCCAATTCTTACATTTTAATTCTGGATGAGGAGGGCTTGGCGGTGATCGATCAGCATGCGGCGCATGAGCGAATTTTGTATGAAAAAATAAAGGCCGGTGCGACAAATGCAAAAATGACAAGTCAGCAATTGATTGTGCCGCTAAGTATCGATTGTTCGAGAGAGGAAGCCGTTTTTTTGCACGAGGCGGTTGCGCATTTAAAAACTTTGGGGTTTGAATTCGATGAGTGGAGCGGCAACACTTTTGTGATTCGCGCGTGCCCGACGGCTTTGCGAACCCAAAATCTGCAGAAAATTTTTAGGGATTTTTTGGATGAGATGACTGGGGAAGCGCCAAGGGAAAAAATTCTGCCGGAGCGCATTTTGAAATCTCTTGCCTGCAAGGCGGCGGTGAAATTTGGAATGCAACTGGCTCATCAGGAACAGGTTGAACTGATTATGGAATTACAAAAGACCCCAAATAGCGCAACTTGTCCACACGGTAGGCCGACCAAGGTTCTCCTTACTTTTGCGGAACTTGAAAAGCGCTTTTACAGGAGGAAATAGCGCACGACGTTTGACATACCGCCACCTACGTGTGATATATAGATAGTAGTATTTTTTAAATCGTATTTTAAATATGGGAACAGCAAGATTGCCGGAAGATGAGAAGGTCGAAGGAGGACCGGCGGAAGGCCCAAATGCCGGTGCGGACGGAACAGTGGAGACGAAGTATTTTGCGGATAGGGCAATTATGGCGACATTGGGAAAAGGTAGCGTACTTTCCAGGAGAGTCACCCGTTTAATGGATGCTGCAAGGAGCGCGGAGGAGGCAACCGGTGGAGCGGCCGGGTTTGTCGTCGCGGCTGTCGATGGTACTTTTAATGCAATTTTAAATTTGGGTTCCCGTTTGCGGGACAGAATGGATTTAATAGAAACTGCGTTACGTACGATTGAAGGATTGGGGATAGCCCCGGTAGCGGTTCAAAAAATCGCAGCCGCTGTGCGGGCCAAGGTTTTAACAGATGAAGAATTGGAACCTCCACAAAAACCCTTGCAATAAACATTACCGTTGAGTACACTTCCCGTGCTGCTTTCTTCAGGGCTCATCCTTAAGGAGAAAGTTATAACCCGCCGGTGCGGTTTAATATCCGAAGCTTTTATGACAACTGCTGCTCCCACGCAAGAAATTCGCAAATACGAATTAATGGTTATATTCTCCGGAGATCTGTCCGAAGCCGATTTGGAAAAGGAGATCGATGAACTGCGCAAGACTTTGAAAGAGGACACGCAGGGCGTTACTTATGAAGATTCCTGGGGGAAGCGCGATTTGGCTTACAAAATAAAGAGGCAGTCACGCGGTTATTATGTTGTTTTTAATTTTGCCGCAACACCGCATGCAATTCTGGAACTTCGCAGCGGAGTTAAACTTAATCATCATATTTTGCGCCATTTGTTGGTTTCGGTGGGCGATGATTATGAACCGGGCAGACAAGACAAAGATTTGACAAGGCTCGATGAATCAATGGAGCGCAGGCCAAGAATTCCATCCGCATCTTCCTCGGAAAGAAAAGTTGAGATGGTGAAAGAGGCGGCCGCAAAGAAAGTGCTTGTGGAAGAAGAAGCGGAAGAAAAACAGAAGAAGAAGCCGGTTTTGGCCGGCAAGGAAGAAGAAGATCAGCTGAAGACGGTCGAAAAACGCTTGGAGAAAATCTTGGAAAATCCGGACATTGATATACGTTAACAGGCCGCAGCAAAGCGGAGGCAAGCCCTAAGGGGCGAATGCCGTCATCAAGCTCAGGCGGGTGCCGGGTGGGTATCACCCGGCCAAGCGGATGCGGCCAATATTAATTTTAAATTTATGCGATGCGTTAACAAAGTAATCTTAATCGGAAATCTTACAAGGGACCCCGAACTTCGCCAGACCACGAACGGCCAGACGGTTGTGACTTTCGGACTCGCCACAAACCGCGAGTGGATGACAAAAGACGGCCGCAAGCAGCAGTCGGCCGAGTTCCACGAATTGGTGGCTTGGGCAAAGCTCGGCGAAATTTGCCGGCAATATCTGAAGAAGGGAAAGTTGGTTTATGTGGAAGGATATTTGAAGACGAGAGTGAAGCTTTTGCCGGACAATACAAAGAAATTCCGCACGGAAATCGTGGTTCAAGACATGATAATGTTGGACAAACGGGCCGGCGGGAATACCGACGCCGAGGAGGCGAAAATACTTGAGGCGACGCAAGATTCCGGAGCCGGCAGTTCAGAGCCAGCAGCGGCGGCCGATGCGCCGAACGGCGACGTTTTTGAGGGCTAGGCAAGTCCCAGAGGACTTGCTAATAAATATCGTTTTGCCTCAGCAAAACAACAAATTCCAATTTTATTTCTAATCCCGCGCCCAAACGGCGCACCCTTTATCCCCCACATCTCATGACAGCAGGTAGAAGTAAGAAAAAATGCGGGTTCTGCGCGGAGAAAATCGGTCACATCGATTACAAGAGTTTGAGGCTCTTGAAACGATTTATCTCGCAGTATGGCAGGATTGTGCCGAAGTATTACTCCGGCGTATGCCTGATCCATCAAAAGAGGTTGTCTCACGCCGTGAAATTGGCGAGAGAGATGGCTCTTTTAGCATACGTTCGGTAGAATCGGACCATGAGGTTCGTAATTAAAGTCGGCACGGCTCTTCTGACGACCGAGGATTATCAGCTTAATCGGGAGTTTTTGCGCGAACTGGTGGCGCAGATCGCCGAGGTGAAAAATCAGGGGCACGAGGTGGTGATTGTGACTTCAGGCGCGGTTGCGGCCGGCCGATCCAAGATTTGCTTTATTAAGGAGAAAAAAAATATCCCGTACCGGCAGGTTTTTGCGGCGATCGGGCAGGGGCTTTTGATGAGGGCTTATGAGCGGTTTTTTCGGCAGCACGGCGTGGTTGTCGCACAGGCGCTTATGACCAATTATGACTTTATAAATCGCGAGAGTTTTTTGAATATGAGAAACGTTTTTGATCTTATTTTGGAGAAGGGAGTTGTGCCGATCGTGAATGAAAACGACGTGACGACCGTTTCGGAGTTGAAGTTTGGCGACAACGACATGCTTTCGGCAAAAACGGCGGCCGCAATTTGCGCGGATTTTTTGATTATTTGCACGGACGTCGACGGTTTGTATTCGTCAGATCCGCGAAACAATCCGGATGCGAAGCTTGTGCCGTGCGTTTCCAAAGTTACGGACGCGGTTAAAAAATGCGCTTCCGGAGCCAAAAGCGGGCGCAGCCTTGGCGGCATGATAACCAAATTGGAAGCGGCGAATTATGTGGCTTCGGTGGGAATTCCGACATTCATAACTAATGGCAAAAAGACCGGCCAGCTTAAAAAACTGGTTGAATTTTTGATAAAATATTCGACCCAAAAAGAAAAAACCGAGGCGCAAAAATACGGCACATTTTTCTGCCCGTACATCAACAAAATGCAGAACCAAAAAAAGTGGCTGCGCGCAAAAACCAAGAAGGGCGCGTGGGTTGAAATAGACGACGGCGCGGCGAAGGCGCTTGCAAAAAACGGCAAAAGTTTGTTGCCTTCCGGAATCTTGAAAGTTCACGGAAAATTTGAGCGCGGCGATGTTATCGTCGTGAAACACGATGGCAATGACGTCGCCTACGGTCAGGTGAATTATTCGGCCGAAGACATAGACAAAATCAAAAAACATCACTGCGATGAGATAGGGCTGATTTTGGGTTTCAATTTTGCCGACGAGGTTATCCACAGAGATCGCATGGCGGTTATTGGCTGAAAATTTAAGGGCATGCCTTATCTGTGCGCCTGATATTCTTCCGATTTTGCATATTGCCCCAAACTTTTTACAAGTTTTTCCAGTTTCAACATGCCATATGAGGCCGCCCATTTTTTCATCGTTTTAAAATTCAACGTATCCAGCCCGTCAAAGCGTTCCGCTTGCCAGCAGGCAAAATCCGCTTTAAATCTCCTTGAATTAAGATATAAATAATCCAGCACAGCTTTTTCGGACGTTGCAATCCATGCCCCGTCTTTTCTCTGTTCCACACCAAAAAAAAGAGTTGGCGGAAGGTGGCGATAATTGAAAGTGCCGAATTCATTGCTGTATTGTTGGGTTTTTCTTGATGTAACCATGGTAAAAATCGGACTTCCCTCGGGGATAATGCCATTCCACGACAAGACCAATTCAAGACTGTAATACGAAGGAGACACCATTTCCTGTCCGATAACGAAAACATTGGGATGAAAATCCGGAAACGTATAGCGGTCTCTTTTTAAACGAACGATTTTCCCATGCTTACACAGTCGCGAAAGCTGCACCCTAAGCGATGACACCGGTTGCCTAAAATAATTTTGCAGCTCTTTAATGCAAAATGTCTTATTGTAAAAAGGCTTAAGTTCTTCAATTCTCATAAAACTTTTAATGAGTTTGTAAAAGATTAAGCGTTTGAGGAATATAGTTTTCAACCCATTCCCCAAAAGACCGCGCATCCATAACTACAAACCGTTCAAGGTCTTGACGTAAAAGCAAAAGGTCAAGTTTTTTTACTTTTTCAATGACAGCCGCAAGAACTTCTTTCTCATTCTCGAATGTATTTTTGCCCTGTTGGACGGAATTGGCATTCATATATTTCAAGTTAATTCCAATAGCCGGTTTATATTGCAGATACCACTGCAAATCGTAATAATCCCGTCCTTTTTGATATTCGCGAAAGAGCACGGCGGCAATCTTTCCGGCAAATCCGGTGGCCAGATCATAAGTGCCGATCATATAATCCCCGGCCATGCTGCGGTATGTTTTTCTTTCATAAGAGGCAAAGTCCGGAGGATTTTTGTCCAACTCGAGTTTGATTTTAACGGTTTGCCCGGGCAAAGGAGAAAGTCCCGCATCAAAAAGCACTTTTGAGAAAGAAAACATTAATTTGATGACATTGCGGTTTGTGTTTAAATTACTTTTAAGAGAAAACCCGGTTACTTTTTCGGAAAATGCGCTTGCAATATTTTCAAGGAATTGTTTTGCGGGGAAATCAAGATCGGGTTTGTCGAGGGCCAAATCAATATCTTCCGAAAAACGATTGATGCCATAAGAAAGACGAAGTTTTGTTCCGCCCATAAAATAAACCGGATACCTTGTTCCGGTATAAAGAACATACAAAATAAGATATTGCAGTTCCTCCCGTAAATATTGGAATAAAAGCTGATTGTCTTTAATGCCTTTGTATTTTGCCAGAAAGGCTTTAAGAAAAAGAATGTAATTCATTTCTATTAATTAACAAAAATGTATATTTATAGAAACAGTATACGTCAATGGGGAAGCCGGTGTCAAGCCTCAAATCCATAATTAGGGGTTCTTTACGGTTGAACTCCAGGTTAACTTGTGGTAAAATAAATAGATTTAAAAATCAAAATGCAAAATAAAAAAAGCGGCCCCGCAGAGCGGGGCCACACAACAAACCACGGTAAAATTTCCGGGCACGTTCACTCCTTCGAAAACGCTATTTTAGGCTGGAAAGCGCCCGAATATACGCGCCATGAAAAATCGGCGCTTTGGTTTGTGATTGCGGCCGCCGTGGCGATCGGGCTTGTGATTTACGGCCTTGCAACGGATGGATGGAGCTTCTCTCTGGCGATCATCGTGTTTTGCGGGACGTATTATCTGATTCACAGAAAAACCCCACCGATTGTGGAAGTCAAAATTTCCAAGATAGGAGTCAAAATTGGCAGGCATCTTTTTTCTTACAGCGGACTTGAGGGGTTTTGGATTGCATATGATCCGCCGTTTTTAAAGAGGCTGTACTTGAAGATGGAGGCGAAATTTAAGCCTGATGTTTTTGTGTCGATTGAAGACACGGATCCGGTGGAAGTAAGAAAAATTTTGCTTGGACACACCAATGAAATTTCCGGCAAACACGAGCCGTTTGCCGACACTTTGGTAAGGCTCTTGGGACTATAATTTTTTTATTTATGTCAGAACAAGGAGGCCCGACAGGGAACATACCGAACGTCCCCAAGATTGGGGAAGCGGCGAGGCCGCCCGTGGATACTGCAAGACTTCCCGCGGACATGGAGCGCGCTTTGATCGACGAAAGGGCCGATAATGAAAAATCGAGAAGCGATTTGGGAGATTTTCTTACGAGCACGGTTGGCAAATACGGGAGCGTCACGCGCGATGCGGCCGAAAGAGTTACCGGTAACGAAGGGTACGCGAGGCTGAAGGAACACACGGTTTCCATGCTTCAGGCCGACAGGGCGCGGCGCATGGAGGCGATTGAACGCCGCATTCGGGAACGTGAGAAGATTTTGACCGGATCAAGGGATGCGCAGGCGGCTTTGAGCAAAGGTATTGATTTAAAGCCCGGCGGCACGCAAAAGAATTTGGCGGCTCTGCAGGCGAGCGAAACGGTATATAAAACCGTCGCCGAATTGGCGCGCATTCAAAACTCCCCGTATTCCGAAAAGCCCGAAGAGGAAATTTTGGACACAAAAGAACTTGTGCGTTTGCGCGCTTCTTATGCCGCTTTGGAAAGGCTGAATACCGAAGAGTGGGTTGATACGATGGCCGAAGATGCGGAGTTTATAGATGCGCTTAAGGAATTGCGCACCGGAGTGCCGATTGAAAAAGGCGGCAGTGTATTTCTTGATCGCGAAAAACTGAATGGCCAGGAATATAAACGGCAGCTTGAGCATCTGGTGAATTTCATTTTGGGCAGGCCGGAACCCGAACACGACAGCAAAGAAAAATCCAATGACAGGCAGCAATTTGAAGTCTTTTTGTGGGTTGAAATTGTGAAGAGGCTGGATTTGACTCAAAAATCGGATTTGGTTCAAACCTTTCTTGAGCGCGAAAGCGCGGACGCCGCCAAAAAATTCATCGGGCAGATGATCGTTGCCGGAGCGATGACAAGGATTGAAGTGACGGAAATGCTGAAGGATGACGAACGCGGCGAAAAATTTACCAAGGCATTCGGGCCGGATTTTGATGATTACCTGAAGGGCGCGGCGATCGCAAGGACGGAAACGATGGATGCGGCCGACGAATATGCCCGTCAGATTGAGCGGCCGCAAATTCAAAACGCGGCTGCGTATTTTTTCACTTTCGACAAGGCGATAGCCGAAACCGTCGGACGCCTCGGCGCCCTTACCTCCGTGCTCGGGGGGCTTACAAATATATTCACCGCCATAAAAAATAAAAAACCCGGCGAAGGCTGGGGCGAAACCATCGGCAAAGGTTTTAAAGATGCGTTGACGGATCCGTATGTCGTCGGCGGAGCGGCGGTGGCTTATGTGGGTTCAAACATAGTTTGGCCATACGGCAAAGAGATGATAAATGCCCCGGGCGGCGCCGAAAAAGAACTTTTGGAAAAGCACGGAGAGGCGAAATATGTGGCAGACATCGCAAGAAATCGCCACGAAATTATGGAGCCGCTTTTGGACCGCTATGATGATTTTCTTGTTATTGCAAAGAAGAATCTTGATGAGGGCAAAACCGATCCTTTAACCGGCAAAAAGAAATATTCGTTTGACGTATGGCCGGACGACATAAAATTAACCGATGAGGAGGCCGGCAAAATGGGCTGCAGAAACGTGGATGAGGCGAAGGCCTTGATGATCCGCCTGTTCGGGTCGTGCTCAAAGGTTTTAAAACTTAAGGGCGATGAAAAAATCGACAGCGCCGAAAAACTGCAAACTTATTTGAACGAAAACATTTACGAGGAAACGGAACATGACCTATCTCATCAACACTCAACATGAAAAGTCTGATCAATTTTTATTTCAGGCATAAGAAACTTTGCACGGTTGCGCTGCTGGCGATTGCGCTGGCGGCTGCATACCACGCGCCAAGTTTGGCGTTCGCGGATGCGGCGGCGGATGCGGCGAAAGCGGCAAAAGAAGCCAACGATCCCGGCAGCATTCTGCGCAGCGTGAACGAAATTTTTAATCTTATTCTGCGCGCGTCTTCCGCGCTGTTCTGGCCGGTAATAGTCATGATAGGCAGTCTGCTCGACAACGACCTGATTTTTGGCGGAGCCATGGGTGAAAAACTGCTTGCCATCTGGGTGCAAGTGCGCAATCTGGTGAACATAGCATTTGTTTTGATACTTTTGGCCGTTGCGGTTTATAACGTGCTTGGAATAGGCAAGGACGGGGAGGGTTCGCCGCTTTCTTTAAAGCAGGCCCTGCCGAAGTTCGTGCTTGCGCTGGTCGCGGTCAATTTCTCGTTTTTGGCCGTGAAAGTGGTTTTGGATTTCACGAATGTTCTAACCGGCGTGGTTTTCGCGCTGCCGACCACGGTTTCTGAGCAAAATGTGAATTTGCCGAGTCTGGTTGATTCGACAATATGCGGAACGCAAAGCAAGGAAGTGCCGATGAGGGCGATATGGTGCGAGAATAACAAAATCAACGAGCGGGCGCGGGCGCTTTTCAGCAGGCTGGACCGCTCCAACATTACGCTCGCCTATGCCCTGAGATTCGGAAAAACGATCGAACTCAAATTCGTGAAAGATGACCTGCAGGGGCTCAGCCAGCTCGGATTCAACATAATTTTCAATACCGTTTTATATGTGATTTTCGCGGTTTCTTTCATAGTGCTGTTTTTGGTGCTGCTCGCAAGAATTGTCGTGCTGTGGGTGGCGGTTATTTTGTCGCCGGTCATGGCTCTCGGAATAGTTTTGCCCAATTTGAAGGAGCTTGCGGGCGGGACGGAGGGCATGCAGCAAACGCTTGTTCAAAACGCGATTGCGCCGATCAAAATCGGGCTCGTGCTGGCCGTCGGCTACATAATGCTGGATGGATTTCAGGCGGATAAAAGCATTCACGGCGATCTTTTGTCTTCAAGCACCATGAGCGCGATCGACCCGAATTCCATACCCACCGGCATAAACGATCTGCAGCAGCTGATGATTGCGGTGGCCGTGGTCGTGATTTTGTGGACGGGGGTATTTATGATGGCCGAAAAGAGTTCGGCAAAATTCATTACGGATAAGATAAGAAATTATGGCGAAAGCTTTGGCGGATGGGCCGCAAAATTGCCCACTTATGCTAAGGTTTTGCCTATGCAGGGTAAAAATCAGAGTATTCAGCAGGTTCTTGATACGGGAAGATTTTTCGGGGAGAAGCTGTATGAATCCGGACGGTCTCCGTTAAGAGGCACCGATAGGGCGAGCACCTTGCGAGAGTTGGGAACGGTGGCTCAAACCGGAAGTGAAGAACAAATTAAAACCAGATTTGGTCATGCGGTCACCAATGATCATGGCATAATTAATGAAGAAGGATTTAAGAAGGCAATGATCGATGCTTTTAAGAAGGTAAAGGATCCTGATTTTGAGAAACGTTTCTTGGCTGCGGATACTCCAAAGAAAAGGGTTGATGCCATTTATGAATCCAATGGAGAATTGGCCAAGGAATTGCAAGCCGCTTTGGGGTCAAGAGCTGCAGCTGAACAAAGCGTTAGTGCCGGCACCGAGGCTCCGAAGCCGGTGAAGACGGAAACCGAGGCACGAGATGCCATCAAAGAAACCGGGCGTACGCCTCAATCGTTGGCGGGAAAGGACGCCTTTGCCAAATGGACGGAGACAAACGTAAAAGAATATAGAGAGGCTTGGCAAGCGGCCGGTGATACATTTTTAAATGCCGTTAAAGTTGACGTTGCAAATGCGCCCAATATGCCATTTATAAATGCCGGTAAAATTTTTGCAACTACAGTTGGTACTATGACTTCTGCCCAGGTTGCTACGCCACAATTCACGCACGCGCTTAGGAAAGCGCGTGCGGCTGGTATGGATAATACTGTAATCAATGGAATAGTAGATCATGCCATGAAAGATGCGGCGGCAAAGGTTGCGGCTAAAAACTTTGTAAAATAAATAAAATCAACTATGAAATACGGCAACCCCAAAAACTTAACACATCGGGAAAATGAAGCGCTATTCTGGACTGCCAGCCGATTTGTTTACCTTGACGCTGCCGGCGGCACAACTCCGGCGGGAGCGCCAACCGGTGCCGATCAGAACGAGGAAACTCAAGAAGCCACCGCCCTGAATGAACTTGTAAGACGCCAGCGTCAGCGCCAGCAAAATCAGGGCGCGGTTGACAACTTGAACGTGGATGAAGACCTGAAGCAAAAGCTGCACGAGGCATTGTTTTCCGACAGCATGGAACGCCAAAATCTGGTGACCCAATTCTTGGAGAACAAAGACAGGGCGGCTTTTATGAGGCAAGTTGATGCCGCTGAAGCCCAGGATCGCAGTTGGGAGGGAATTTTTCATATTCAGCGCGACATACGCGCCAGAATTCAAAACTTGCAATATCGCGCAGAGTCTTATGTGGAACTTATTCCGCGCAAAAAAGCCGATTTCGAACTGCTTATAAAAGAGGCCCGCAAGCTCAACATGAGAGACGCCGCGGCGGATCGCGGGTTACGCGCCGAACTTTATGAGCTGACACAGCCCGATGCCCAGCGCCAAAGACATCCGGTTTTGCAGCCCCACGAAGCGGATGATCTTTATAATGCCGATCCGCGCAGCGTAAATTTCAATACTATAATGAATAGATATCGTTCGCGTATTGAAAATGCTCCAAATTGGACGGATGGCAAAGCGCGCTTCCGCAAAATTGTTGCGCGAAAAAAAGAAGAAGCCGGAATCGAAATCCAATTTGAGTCGCTCAGCGTTGATTTTGACAAAATCCTGCAAAATAATCTAAGCAAGGTCAGACGCAAGGCGGAACAGGAGCGCATTTTGAAAATCGCCGGCAAGGCGGTGGGTATAACAATCAAGCCCGGGACGGAAATAAGGTTTAAAGATCCTCAAAATCTTGATGTAAGCGGTGATGCCCAATCCGTGAAAATCGCAGCAGTAGCATGGGACGACGTGGTTGTGCGCAATTCAAAAGGCGAGGTAATAGACAAAACATTGAAAGCTCCTATTATTGTGCTTGGCAATGGGGCAAAAATGACTCTTGGCCGTTTTAAAAAATGGGTGGACGGCGCTGATGCCGTTCCGGTTACACCGGATTTGGCTGCGGCAACGCAGGCTCTCGGTTTGGCCGATTACGGTATCAAAATAGAAAAAGGAATGATGCTTTCTTATATGAGGAGGTCGGTCACTCCGGAGGGCGAAATCCTTTCGAATCCGGTTTTTGTGACGATCACAAACATTAATGAGCACGGCGTGCACTTTGACCGGCCGGTTTTGTTCAGTCCGGGCACTGAGGGCGGTGAAGAAGAAATGAGAGACACTCTTGAACTTGGCGAATTTGTGAAGTGGTGGAGGCGTTATGAGGTTATGAAATCCATGGGATTGGAAGAACTTCAAAAAATGCTCAAAAAATATAATGAGGTTTATAACCACGATCACGGACTTTCGCCGGGCGAAAACCCGCCGATTCTGGTGGAAAAGGGCGAGGAGCTGCAATATCCGGATGAAGAGGGTCAAAAGTTTAACATAGTGGACGTGGACATGGAAGGCATTTCTTTGAACGGCGGAATAAAATACACGTTTCCCGAATTCTTTTATTGGGTTTCGAACAATTGCGTTGAAAGAACGCCGGAACAAAAGAAAAGTCCGGAGCAAGAAAAAGCGGCCGCGGAAAAAGCGCAGGGAATGCTCGAAGACATTGACACCAAGAAAGAATTGAAAGAAAAGTATGTTCACGCCGCGGAAGCGCACATGCACCGCGTCGACGCAAGAACCAAGGAAGTGGGGTCGCTGACGTCACGTCTTGCGGATTTGTGGTGGTCAACCCAGATTTTGTCTCTTCGCGATTTGTGGGACATGGTCATGGAAGTGGTTGAATTTGTTAAGAGAAAACACACGAGGCGCGCAAAGGGCCGTTACGGTGAGGTTGGCAGCCGCATTCCGGGGCAGCTCGGCGTAGAATTCGACCGCGCAAGACAGGCTGTTATGGACGAGGAAGTGAATAAATATAAAGAGCCGATGGAGAAATGGGGCGTCGATAAAATCAGAAGAATTCTTTATAAAACAAACAGCAGGGATGAGGCCAAGGCGTGCATTCTTACTCTTACGCATAAGGGAGAAATGCGCTGGGACGACCACCGTTTTTGGGAAACCATGAATCGCATTACGCAGCGCCACACCCTTAGGGGCAGCGAACTTCACATCCCGTCGCCCGATGAAATGCCGCCGGGGCAAAGCGGCGAGGACATGGTGATTAAGTCTATCGATGCCGTTTGGGGCCAAAGTATGGGTTCGGAATGGTTCATGGAAAATACCGGCAAATACAACAGTAACAAGCACGGGTTTGAATTTAAATTCAAGCAGTTGGAAAATGACCCGAAGGGTATTGGCGGTCCAAAGGGTGAGTTGCAAGCCATGATAGCCGCCTGGAAGCAAGGTGAGTATGTAAATGCGCAAGAATATGAAGCCATGATCGATGGTGCCATCAAGTTCGGCAAAATGGGCGCGGAAGATAAAATGTTCTTCATAATGGCCGGCATTGTGGCCCGTCAAGGTGAGGACAAGGGGGTGGAGGGTGGCGAGACTCTTTTACATATAGATCGTGCCGGTGAATTAAACTCTCAGTATTTAAACGTATTTCCGCTGTTGGATTTCTTTACGCAAGAGAAAGTCGTTGATTACACGCAGATAGAAAGCGATACATCCAGTGATAATTACGGCAAGCCGGGTAAAAAAAGAAAATTGCAACTTAGAGATTACGAGAGATTTGTACATACGTATTTCCCTGAAGATTTCGATGAAAACAAAGCCGGAAAACAATTCAGTCGTTTTATGTGGGAAGTGATGTTGATGGCTGATTCCGTTAGAACTCGTATCAGTAAGGGCATACGCAACGCGGAAAACATGGATCATGATGATGCCCATCTTTATATTCCACCGACAACGGCCGGTGAAATAGACAGTTTAACGACAGGTCCTACGGGTCAAAAAAAGTATTTTACTAACGCTGGTTATTGCAATGCCTACCCGGGTTTTAATCAATATATATTAAGCTTGTCATCTGCTTATGAAGAAGAGGCGGACGAATCTAAAAAGAAAGACAGAATAACCGCATTGCGAGATGCGGTAGGCGCTTTTATAAGATTGGATGCTATTTTGGACAATAGATTATTGAAAAAAGAAGGCGATCACAGGGCACGTTTGGATAAAACTCACTATGAACGCGGATGTGTTGTGGATTCGACTGTAAAGTTGGAGGTTTATCAAAAACAAATGCGCAATTTGGTGATGGAAATAGGTAAAGCATATGGTCAGGATTGGCATACGTGGCTTTATGGTGCCAAGACGCGTCCGGGAGAGGACGAGAAGCAGGCGGCATATGAGAGAAAAATTGAAAATTTAAAGGAGGAAATCCCAAAATTGTTTGAGCAAGATGGTGGGCAGAAGGCATTGGAAGTAGTCAATCGCTTCCGCGATCGTGCCACGACCTCAAGTACTGATCTGTTTGCGCTTCGAGCATTGCCTGGCAGCGAGCGTCCGCGGGCTGCGGAGCTGAAAGAACTTCATGCGCGTGCCCGCGTATGGGAGCTTGCCGAAGCAGCAAAACTCGCGCACGGGGGGCATTAGAAAATGTGTCATGGTGAGCTTGTCGAACCACTGTCATTGCCGATTAAATCGGCAATCTTAGGCCGCCCCCTCTTGGGGATGACAGATGAGACCATTTTTTTGCGTATTCCCAAGTCGAAAGGGCCTATGCACCCTTTACTTTTAAACATGCATCTGTAAACTTGGTTCGGCCAAGCGAGCCCGCAGGGCTTGCTAATAACCACTGCGCCAAAGGCTCAACATTATCATTATCCCTACAATCAATTAATCAAATTAATTTATGCCAGGAAAAATTACGCAAATCATCGGACCGGTTGTGGATTGCTATTTTGCGTCCGATCTTCCGGAGATTTATGATGCGCTGAAGGTGAAGCAAAGCGACGGTTCCATTTTGACGCTCGAGGTGCAGCAGCATCTTGGCGGAAACTCCATTCGCGCTGTGGCAATGGGTGCAACCGAGGGGCTTAGTCGCAATCTTGAGGTGACGAATACGGGCGAGGCGATTGAAGTGCCGGTTGGGCGCGAAACGCTTGGCCGTATGTTCAACGTGCTTGGCGAGCCGATCGATGGCGTTTCAAAGACAATCACCGTGAAGAAGAAATACCCGATTCACAGACCCGCCCCGTCTTTTGACCGGCAATCGACGGTTACGGAGGTTTTTGAAACCGGTATTAAAGTTATTGATCTCATTTGTCCTTTTGTGAAGGGCGGAAAAGTCGGTCTGTTTGGAGGAGCCGGAGTTGGGAAAACGGTCGTTATTATGGAGCTCATTCGTAACATTGCAGCCGAGCACGGAGGTTTCTCTGTTTTCGCCGGAGTGGGGGAGAGAACTCGCGAAGGAAACGACCTTTATCATGAAATGAAGGGCTCCGGAGTTTTGGATAAAACCTGCATGGTCTTCGGGCAAATGAATGAGCCGCCCGGAGTTCGTCAAAGAGTCGGTTTGACCGGGGTTACGATTGCTGAATATTTCCGCGACGAGGAACATCAGGACGTTTTGCTTTTCGTCGATAACATTTTCCGCTTTACGCAGGCCGGTTCGGAAGTCTCCGCTTTGCTTGGACGTATTCCGTCCGCGGTGGGTTATCAGCCGACGTTGGCTACGGAAATGGGTGAATTACAGGAAAGAATTACATCTACAAAAAAGGGTTCGATTACTTCCGTGCAGGCTGTTTACGTTCCCGCCGATGACTTGACCGATCCTGCGCCGGCAACCACTTTCGGCCACTTGGACTCAACGGTGGTTCTCAATCGCGCGCTCACCGAACTTGGTATTTATCCCGCGGTTGATCCTTTGGACTCAACTTCCACTATTTTGGATCCGAAAATCGTCGGTGAAGAGCATTATAATGTTGCCCGCGGCGTCCAGAAAATTCTACAAAGATATAAGGATTTGCAGGATATTATCGCAATCTTGGGTATTGAAGAATTGAGCGAAGAAGACAAATTGTCCGTGAATCGCGCGAGAAAGATTCAAAAGTTTTTGTCGCAGCCTTTCTTCGTTGCTGAAACATTTACAGGCAGGCCGGGTAAATATGTAACAAAAGCCGAAACCGTCCGCAGTTTCAAAGAAATTCTCGATGGCAAGCACGACGATAAGTCGGAACAAGCCTTTTATATGAAGGGCGGAATTGACGAGGTTAAATGACGCGGGGGCGTCACCCTGAACTTGCTGCGCCCCGTCCTGCGGTGGTTTCAGGGTCTAGATTCCGGATCAAGTCCGGAATGACATATATCTATGAAGAAACTGCAATTCAAAATTGTAACTCCCGAACGCATTGTGTTTGAAGGCGCCGTGGACGAAGTGGTTATGCCGACGGTGGATGGAGAAATCGCCGTTCTGCCAAATCATATTCCGCTTGTTACTTTGTCCAAGGCGGGAGTTTTGAGGATTAAGCAGGGGAGTGAGGAAATTGTAATGGCGGTTTCCGGCGGCATTATTGAAGTCGACGGCAAAAAAGTTGTGGTTTTGGCGGATACGGCGGAACGCGCTGATGAGCTTGAGGAAGCCAAAATCGAGAAGGCGCGCGAAGAAGCGAAGCGTTTGATGACGGAAAAGAGGCACGACGCCGAAGGTTTTGCGGAGGCTTCCGCCGGGCTTGAGCGCGAACTCGCAAGATTGAAGGTTGCCCGAAAAAGACACGCGACACATGGAGGTCCAAGGCCGACATCCGAATAATTTTATGTCATGACACAAAAAAATCCCATCTGGGTGGCGCTAAATCTGGCTTGGGAACTCGGTTACACGATCGCGATTCCGATAGTAATACTTGGTTTCGGAGGCGCCTGGCTGGATAAAAAATACGGCACGTCGCCGGCGCTGCTGCTCATCGGAATGGCGCTCTCGCTCGCAGTGTCGAGCGTCGGAGTCTATCGAAAAGTGAGGGATATTACGAGAGACGAGAAAGGGAGTAGAGCGGTAGGGAAGTAGGGCTCGCAACAAATCTGAATATCAATTTCTATGGCATTTACACCACCAACACTGGCATCAGAGACAATCGCTCACATCGGCAGCTTCCCGATCAGAAACAGCATGGTTATGGGTTGGCTGGCGATGCTGGTTTTAATTACGGTGGCGCTTGTTATAAAGAAGAGGGGGCTAAAAATGGTTCCGCGCGGATTGCAAAATTTTGTGGAAATGATTGTTGAGGGGATGTTTGACTTCTTTGATACTGTTGTTCAGGATAAGAAGCAAACTATGAAATTTTTCCCCATAGTTGCAACAATTTTTATTTTTGTCATAACTTCCAACTGGATGGGAATTTTGCCGGGGGTCGGATCAATAGGTTTTTATGAAAAAGAGCATGAAATCGCGGCCGTTGAGAACAATATTGGCATTGCAAGCACGGAAGAAAATACGGAAACAACCGGCGCTGCCGAGGCCGGAAATGCGGAAGTTCCAAAAGAAGTTTTTATTCCTTATTTCCGCTCCGCCTACGCCGACGTGAACATGACCTTTGCCCTCGCCATCATATCCGTTGTTTTGACGCAAATTTACGGGTTAATGGCCCTTGGATTCTTCCATTATTCAGGCAAATTTTTCAAAAATCCGCTTAAGGATCCGATTGGGTCCGCCGTCGGCATTCTTGAATTGATTTCCGAGGTTTCAAAGATGATTTCGTTCTCCTTCAGGTTGTTCGGCAACATCTTCGCGGGTGAAATTCTGCTTACCGTCATCGGTTTCCTGGCGCCTTACATCGCTCCGATTCCGTTCTATGGACTCGAAATTTTCGTCGGTTTTGTGCAGGCGCTGGTATTTTCCCTCCTGACGCTGGTATTCATGAAAATGGCGGTTACGCCTCACCACGAACAGGCCGAGCCGCTTTATCTATAATTCTTTACATCTTTAACCTTTAACCCAAACATATGGACAAAAATCTATTTGTCGCAGCGACAATCGCAATCGGCGCAATGTTCCCGGCTCTGGCGGTCGGCATGATCGGTTCCAAGGCGGCGGAAGCAATCGGCCGCAACCCTGAAGCAGCTTCCAAAATTCAAACAGCCATGATCTTGGCCATTGCTTTCGCTGAAGCTATCGCCATTTACGCTCTTGTTATCGCTCTTATTATCAAATTCGTGTGACCACGCATCCCCGCTTTGCGGGGATGCGCTTCCCGAAAGGCGTAATCTTTTATTCCTATGGAACTACTACAGAAACTGGGCATAGACTGGAAACTTCTTCTTGCTCAGATCATAAATTTTACAATTCTTCTGACCGTTTTGTATTTGGTCGCCTACAAGCCAATCTTGGAACTGCTTGAAAAGCGCACAAAAACAATAGAAAAGGGCATTCGAGATGCCAAGGAGAGCGAAGAGAAAATGCAGCGCATTGCGGCATTGCAAGAAGAAAAATTGTCCGAAGCGCAAAAACAGGTTGGCAAAATGCTCGAGGAAGCGAAGCGCGACGCCGAGTCGGTTAAGAAGGAAATTATGGCTCACGCCGCCGCGGAATCCGAAGACATGCTCCGAAGAACCCGCCTGCAAATGGTGGAGGAAAAGGAAAAGATGATTTCCGAGGTTAAGAAAGAAGTTACCAAGTTCATAGTTCTGGCCACGAGCAAAATTTTGGAGCGCGAATTCTCGACTGCAGACCAACAAAGGCTTACGGATGCCATTTCCAAGGAAATAAAAACGGTTTAAGTTTTTCCGTCCATGAAAATTACACCACGAAAATACGCGCAAGCTTTGGCCGATATGATGGAAACATCGTCTTCCAAAATAGCCTCGATTAAAAATTTCCTCGCATTCTTGAGGCGAAAAAAACACTTTCGTCTTCTGCCAAAAGTGATGCAGGCGTTCGAAAAGGAATGGAACGCCCGAAGTGGAATTGTTAAGTTGAGCGTCACTTATCCGGAGAAATTCGCGCAGTCGGTCGCCGAATTGGAGCGCAAAGTCGGCGCAAGTCTTGGCAAAAAAGTGACAGTTAAGGCCAAGTCTTCGCCAAAACTTATCGGAGGATTCACCGTTCAAATGGACGACACTCTCATCGATGCGAGCGTCCAAGGGCGTCTGAAATCGCTTGAACAAAAATTACCGGGGAACGCGTAAATCGTTTCCCCGTCTCCTACCATCCTACTTCTCTACTCCCTAATCCCTCGTCGCCATGAGCCAAACCAAAGACAACATTCTGGAGATCATAAAATCGGAGATCGAAAAATTTAAAGGAGAAACGACCGTGCAAAAAGTCGGTACGGTGCTGGAAGTCGGCGATGGAATCGCCAGAATTTCCGGACTTGCCGACGTGCAGGCGTCCGAAATGCTTGATTTCGGAAACGGCGTCTATGGCGTGGCCCTGAACCTTGAAGAAGACACAATCGGCGCGATTTTACTTGGTCACAGCACGACGGTTCATGAAGGTGATACGGTTAAGGGAACCGGCAAAATTCTTTCCGTTCCGGTTGGCGCCGCAATGGTTGGCCGCGTACTTTCGCCTCTTGGCGAACCGTTGGACGGCAAACCGGCGATTAAGGCGGAAAAATTCAATCCCGTTGAAAAAATTGCCCCCGGAGTCATTACAAGAAAGGGAGTTACCAGACCGCTTCAAACAGGTATTAAATCCATTGATGGCATGATCCCGATCGGCCGCGGTCAGCGCGAACTTATCATCGGCGACCGCCAAACCGGCAAGACCGCAATCGCCGTCGACACGATCATCAATCAAAAAGGTGAAGATGTTATTTGCATTTATGTTGCCATCGGGCAGAAGGAATCCAAGGTTGCGAAGATCGTCGCCGAGCTGCAAAAACACGGCGCAATGGACTACACGATTGTCGTTGTTGGCGGCGCTTCCGCTCCGGCCTCAATCAACTTCCTTGCTCCTTATGCCGGTTGCGCAATGGGAGAATATTTCCTGGATCAGGGAAAGGACGTTCTTGTGATTTATGACGATTTGAGCAAACACGCTTGGGCGTATCGCGAAATTTCTCTTTTGCTGCGCCGCCCGCCGGGACGCGAGGCTTATCCGGGTGACATTTTCTACCTGCACTCACGTTTGCTGGAACGCGCTTGCTGCTTGGATCAAAAATATGGAGGCGGCAGTTTGACCGCACTGCCAATCATTGAAACTCAGGCCGGTGACGTTTCCGCTTACATTCCAACGAACGTAATTTCCATCACGGACGGACAAATTTATCTTGAAGCTGATCTGTTCTATAAGGGAATTCGTCCAGCCATCAACATCGGTCTTTCCGTTTCCCGCGTGGGTTCCGCCGCTCAAATCAAGGCCATGAAAAAGGTTGCAGGCCGCTTGCGCTTGGATCTTGCGCAGTACCGCGAACTCGCGGCTTTTGCTCAATTCGGTTCAGATCTTGATGCAGCTACAAAAGCGCAGCTGGATCGCGGAAAGGCTCTTACCGAAATTTTGAAGCAGGGTTTGTATGTTCCGCTAGCGGTTGAAAAACAGGTCGCGATCGTTTATGCGGGTGTTAACGGATATTTGGATCACCTGACGATTGAACAAATGGCTGATTTTCAGGTTAAATTTTTGGATCACATGGCAAATGTCGACCGCGCGACTTTGAAAGAAATTAAGGAGAAAAAGGAATTGACGCCGGAAATTGAGGAAAAATTGAAGCACGCAATCGTAAAATTCCGGAAGGAATTTGGTTTCGCCGCTTAGATGTCATGGTGAGCTTGTCGAACCATGACCGTAAAATATAATTTTATGAATAGTTATTGGGTCTATATCCTAGAATGTTCCGATAAATCATTTTATACAGGTGTTTGTAATAATATTGAGCGCAGATACGCCGAACATGAAGCTGGTGAAAACGAGAGTTGTTATACCTCATCAAGACTTCCAGTTAAGGTTGTGTATTGTGAAGAGATAGAAAGAGAAAAACAAATTAAAGGATGGTCCAGAGCCAAGAAGGAAGCGTTGATTTTGGAAGATTGGACAAAACTAGTTCGCTTGTCCATGAATTACACAAAATATCCAGCCACCCTTCGACCGTTCGGCAAGTTCACGGCAGGCGGAGCTCAGGGTGACATAACTAGATCCTGAAACAAGTTCAGGATGACTCAAATCTTATGGCTAAAGGCACTAGAGAAATTCGTCGCAAAATCAAGTCCATCAAAAACACTCGCCAGATCACAAAGGCGATGGAGATGGTTGCCGCTTCCAAAATGAGAAAGGCGGTTGCCGGCACGTTGATGCTTCGCCCGTATGCAAGGTTGGCGCAGGCGCTGCTTCGGAATTTATCGGACAAAACGGTGCAGACAATCCATCCGCTGCTTGCGCAAAGGGAAGTTAAAAAAGTTTTGGTGGTGATGATCGCTCCGGATCGCGGACTTTGCGGCGGCCTAAATACTCAACTTTTCCGCAAACTCAATTACTATCTGAAGGCCGAAAAAAAGAAGGCGCAAATGCCGGAAATCGCATATATTGCTGTCGGCAAAAAGGCGCAGGATTTTTTGAGGAGGAGCGGCAAGCAAATTGTTGCTGCATATAATGCTATAAGTGCGCATCCAACTCTCAAAGACACTTTTGCAATCAGCAAAATGGTGCTTTCCGATTACACTCTCGGCGCATACGACAAGGTGATGCTTGTTTACACGGACTTTGTTTCTGTCATAAATCAGAAGCCGACGGTTCGCAGACTTCTGCCGCTTTCGCGCCACGCGCTGGAAGAGATGGTGGAGGGGATTGATACGGAGGCGCATCAAACAAAGATAGATACTCAGGCGGAAGCCGTAGCGGTTCAGGAATATAAATTCGAACCGTCGCCGGACACGGTGCTCGAGATGTTACTGCCCAGACTCACGGAGATGCAGATTTTTCAGGCGATTTTGGAGGCAACGGCGTCTGAACATTCCGCCCGTATGTTCGCCATGAGAAACGCAACCGACAGCGCCACCGAGATCATCGACGACCTGACATTGCTGTACAACCAATTGCGCCAGGCGAGTATTACCGCCGAGTTGGCCGAAATTTCCGCCGGACGCGCGGTGTTGGGATAAAGTCTTCCCGATCTGGACCGCGGTCGTTTTGTATTGACAATGTCACTACGTTTTTGCTATTATTAAGATATGTCTACCATACAAATTCGCATCGACGACGAAACCAAGAACTCCGCCAAAAAGGTCCTGGACGAAGTTGGCATAGACATGAGTTCGGCGATCAAAGTTTATCTTAAACAAATAGTGATTCATCAGGGGATTCCTATGCCGCTGGTAACGGCAAATGGGCTTACGCCGGATCAAGAGAAGAGTATTTTAAAGGCTTCCAAGGAAGCAAAAGACGGCAAAAACGTCACAGGCGTGATGAGTGCAAAGGAGGCAATTAACTACCTTAAGAATCTTTAATGAAGATCCAATATCATCGGAATTTCGAGAAGAGTTTTAAAAATAAGGAACCTCTGAAAAACTATGTTTCATAGCGAAAATTACAAATTTCGAGCGAAAACTTTGAAGACCGACGAGGCCATATCAGGTTTGATACGGCGAGGAGGTCTGAAAAGTTTGCAGCCGAAATTTGTAATTTGCAGCT
>JACRID010000017.1 GCA_016220145.1 Candidatus Peregrinibacteria bacterium | reverse complement strand
GAAATTACGCGCCCTTCAGCAAAAGACCGACTACGCCTGCTATTGAGAGAGGAGTGTTATTTTAGGTTCTCCATGAATCTCGCCAGCAATCTTACACCAAACCCCGTCGCGCCCTTTTGCTCATATTTTTTCGGGTCTGTCGTGAAGGCCGGGCCGGCGATGTCGATGTGCGCCCATTTTGTTTTGCCGACAAACTCGCGGATGAAGGCCGCTCCTTTGGATGCGCCGGCAAATCGCTCGCTTCCGGTTTCGGAATTTCGCAGATCGGCAAACTGGCCCTTCATTTTATCCGCGTAATCTTTATGGATTGGGAGTTGCCACAAAAGTTCGTCGGTTTCATCTCCGGCGGATCTTAAATTTTCAATCAATGCCTTGTCATTGCCGAAAAGTCCGGCATAACGATCGCCAAGAGCAATCATGCAGGCGCCGGTTAATGTAGCCAAATCCACAATCGCAGCGGGTTTGAATTTTTCAACCGCATAAGAAATGGCTTCCCCCAAAATCAATCTGCCTTCCGCGTCGGTGTTGGTTATTTCAACCGTTTTCCCAAGGTGAGTTTTTAAAATTTCGGAAGGTTTATATGCATTCTGGCCGATCAGATTTTCCGTGAACGGCGTCACGCACACAATGTGTTTTTTAATCCCCAATTTCGGCAAAAGCCGCATCAGAGAGAGCACGGCAACGGCTCCGGCTTTGTCCAAATGCATATCTTCAATCGAACCTCGCGGTTTTAAATTATATCCGCCGGCATCAAAAATTACTCCTTTGCCCACCAAAACAGTCGGCGCTTCATCGCGGCTCACCCCCTTCGGGCAATAGTCCAAAGTAATTAAATGCGCTTCGTCCGGGCTGCCGCGGTTAACTCCCAAAAAAGTCCACATATTCAATTTGCGCAATTTTCTCCGGCGTAAAATTTTCAGCTTTGCATGAATTTCCCGCGCAATTTCCTTGCTCTTTCTGCGGAAGAAATCCGTGTTTGCAATATTCGGCGGGGTATTTACCCACATTCGGGCCTCATTTACGATCTCGGCAATTTGTATGCCTTTTCGGAACGCGTTTTGCGCCGCTTCATTCTTGCCAAGCCCCGTAACCTCCATGGATTTTATCGAATTTTCCCGCAGTTCCGTCTGCGATTCGCCGGTTTTATACGGTGCTGCCGGCTGATAATTGGAAAGCACAATCGCCTCCGCGATTTCCTGCGCATATTTATGCAATTCTTCGGGAATAAAAATGGAAAGCTTTGCCGGATGATGATTCCCCGCGGACTTCCCCGCTGTTCCGAAGGCATCCATTATATTGGGGACATCCAATTCTTTTGCTTCTCCAAGTCCGAGCAAAATTATGCCTTGAGAGGAGCCTTCTCCATTAAGTACAAAAAAAGTTTGTCCGATTTTGCATGCAAATTCCTTCGCGGCGGCAAGACGCGCAACCAGCTTATTTAAAGCCAAATCTGCAACCTTCTTCTTCGCAAAAACCGGGTAAACAAGAAGAGAATTTTCGCTTGGTTTGTTTGCAAATAAAACTTCCATCGCGACGTCATTGTACAACGTCAGCGGACAATGTCTCAAGCAATCTTGTCCATCGTTGCAGCACGGCGTCTTGAGAATATTCTTTTGACAAATCGGCCAAAGAGGCTTCATTGACGCTAAAATTTGCAAGCGCTTTTTTTATTTGAGCAATGTCGAAATGCAAATTTTCATCCCGCAGTTTTATGCAATTTTCGCCGGAAATCAAAAAATCCGTTACTCCGCCGGAAAGGTTGCTCCCGACAATCGCACCGCAAATTACGGCTTCCAGGGCCGGCAAACCAAAACCCTCGCCGGGCAGTTTCCTAAAAAGTCCCGCACGATGCTGCGCGGTTATATAAAGAAATATTTTTGAGCGATTCAGCAGCGCAAAAAAATCTTCCTGCGGAGTCCATGAATCCAAAACCTCAATCTTTAAATTTTCTTTTTGCAGAGCCGGCAAAAGCTTGTTTAGACAGTATGAATTTTGCTTTCTCTTGTGCAGCAAAATGTCGATGTCGCGCAACCGGTTTGTTAATTTACACTTCGGGTTTAGAGGCGGCGGCAAGTAAGCGCAGAAATTTTCCGGTGCGCGTTGCGTCCAGTTAGCCATTACATAACGGCTCACGCATGCGATCGGAACGTCGCGCGGCACCTTAATCTTCCATCCAAAACTTTGGGCGTAATAAAGGATGTGAGCCTTCGGCATGTTTTTTTTAATCAGTTTTATGTGCTTTTCAACCAGAGGACCCCACGTGACAATAAAAAGAGAATCGTGATTTTGCGCATATTCAAAGGCATCTTCGGGTGTCATGCTGTCGGCGCTTTCTTCGTGAGTTGTTACGATTTTCGTATCCGCGCCCGGTATTTTTTTAAAAAGTTCCGCCAAAGTGCGAATTACCAAAAGTCCTCCGCTCTGAAACTTGTCGGAAATGCCAGGTACAAAGAAGAAGCAAGTAAGAGGCTTTATCACGGCAATATAATACTATATTTAAGCCTTTTCCGCAGGCTCGGCGGGTTTTCCCGCGGCCGCCACTTGTCCCGGCAGGTCGAATTTTTTAATAAGGTCTTTAATTTGCTTGACGGCCGAAACTCGCTGTTCCGGATTTGCCTGCTCGTAATACCTCATAAGCGTATCCAGGCCTTTTACCAATTCACGGCTCGCCGCCCAAATTTTATTGTATTCCGGAGTATGGACGTTTTCGCCGACATCCCGCTTTCCAAGTTCTTCGGCCGCCGCCGCCAGTTTTGCTCTTTGTGACGCCGCGTCTATCTTGGATTCAGCGCCTCCATTTACCGAAAAATCCTCATAAAGATTTAAAAGAACGCCGTTAAAACGCGCCAATTTCGAGACTATATATGCGCGCATAAAAGACGCCGCAAGAAGTTGCCTGTTGGGACGGTCTGATTGCAATTCTTTTCTCGTTAATCCCAGGTGTCCGCTCATTTTTTTTGCAAACGGCAAATTCGGCTGAAAATTCACATGCAAACATTCCTGAATCAGCTCGTGTATTCGGGCTCTGATTTTTGGGATATCAGCTGCCGGCAATTCCATCTCCGGATTTGCCAAACGGGGTTTGTCCTGCTGATGTTGAACGGCATGATACAGTTTGCCCATAATGCGTTCCTCCGTCGTTATGTGATTTTGCAAAACCGTGCGATCTTCCGCCAATTCGCCCATTATTGATGGAGGGGAGCTTAAACGCCTGCCGACCATTCGACGCGCTCTGCTGATACACGCCAAAGCCGGCTGCTTATTTTTTTCCGCAACCAAACGGAAAATATTAGCGATGGCTCTTAACAATTGAACCTTATCTCTATCCAAAACGAATTGAAGAGAAGTTGCCATTCCGTTAAGAATTCTTAAGGTTTCCCGAATGGCGGCCGGCGATTTGGCTTCATCCCACCGGTCTTTGAGTTGCGATTCAATTTCATCCAGCCGCCCGTCAATTTCCACCAACTGCGCCCGCTCTTCTCCGTATTGTTTTTCCGCATGATGCGTTTGCCGCGCAGCACTGTATAAATTCGTAACCGCAAACCTATCGGTTCCGGCAATTTCTCTGGCGCATAAAATCAATCCCCTTTTTTCGCCGTCGATTATGCGAAACAGCCGCTGAGATTTTCCGGAGTCTATGTCCAAAACCTGTGGCTTATCCGTGCCGCAAGACTTACCTGCCGCAACTCGTATCGATGGGGAAAACGGCACGGCCTCAATGTGCCCGAATATAGCGCGCTTAATGTGCTGAATAACTTTTTCTTTTGCCAGCAGTTTTTCTTTTGCGGATGAGCCTTTTGGCGCGAGCATATGGCCGAATCCAAGGCTTTCAACAAGGTGATCGCTTAGCTTGGCCGGATCAATGATTATGTTTTGAAGGAAAGGAACGTCCTGTCGAGAATCGCCATGGCCGGTCACGCGGTCAGCCGGATCCGTAAGAACCTCTTGGGCGACTTTAAAAATCCCGCGACGAGAAGCCCTAAAAGCTTGCGGGGTATCGCCACCGTTTTTCTGAAGCCACAATGGATTTTTTTTGCCGTCGGAGACCAAAATTTGATGATAACGGGCTCTGATTCTTATTGAAACAAGCTCGATTGCGCGAGCCACCTTGTCGCTGCGGGGGGCTTTTTCGTCCACGGTTTCCGCCGAAAGAGCTTTAAATATCAGAGAGCGGACGCTTTCGGACAGTCGGCCAACCTGATAATTGGCATTAACTTTGCCAACCTCGGCAAGAAGCGTTTGCAGCTCTTCGGGGATAGGTATGGAAGCGGGCTTATTTTGCATAGGGCCCAATCTAGCGTTTTTTTCGTTTTGCAGTCAATAGCCAAAAATCGTATACTCTGTGGTGCTTTGTGGGCCGGTAGCTTAGCTGGTTAAAGCGCATCCCTGTCACGGATGAGAGCGCGGGTTCAAATCCCGTCCGGCCCGCCAGTAGACAACAAGCGAATCCTTATTTGGGCCATAAATGCTCCCTGTCATGGAAATGAATGGCCGAAATAAGAGATGAGCGAAGTTGTCATTTTAATAATGCTCGCGAAGCGAATGTGCTCGTTCTCTCGTCCTCGTCAGGGCGAATTTGAAATAACCGCCGACTTAATTTTTGCCAATGAGGCAAGCGTTTCCCTCTTGAGAGAAGTTACGGATCTTATTGCAGCCCATTTTTACTTCCATCCGCGCGCCGTCTTAAGCAGCCCATCAACTCGCCGCGCGGTTGAATCCCGTGCATCCGATACGGCTGCGGGGCTTGCCCGTATTGCAGAAGGGCTGCCAGCCAGCAGTTCATTTATGGCTTTAAAGTGGTTTTGAATAAAATTTCGCCAGTTGGAGCTATCGTCCGGTGGTAAAGACGCCACAAGAGCGGCAAGTTTGGACCTTAGAATTTTCCATAACTTACAAAATTTCCGAGGAATCGGTCCGCTGGATCGCTGATATTCCAAATATCTTCCTAAAGCTATCAATTCCACCCTTGCCTCAACCGTCCCCAGACCCCTGGCGCTTGAGGGAATCGCTTCGATATTTATGCCATCCCCGGGGGCAACAACGGGAATAAATTGAATTCCGTCGACATCATTTTGTCGCTCAATGCTCATACATTGGAATTATTTACTTTCCAAAAACAGAAATGAATAACCCCGCAGCAAGCTGCGGGGTATCTCTTTTTCTGCGCTCCGCGCAGCTTGCTGCGCAAGTTCTTTAAAGTATTCCTTCAAACAAGGTCAGTTGATCCCTGTAGATTTGTTCGTAGTGTCTTCCCTGGTTTTT
>JACRID010000013.1 GCA_016220145.1 Candidatus Peregrinibacteria bacterium | reverse complement strand
TACTATTTAAAATATCCACGCCTCTTTAATCAAAAGCTCATGGAATGGCTCATTTGGTACAACACGGAACGCACTCATTGGGCATTCGATAATCGCCTCTCTCCTCTTCATTTTATGCTATCCTTAAAACAACCTCGGGAGTGCAATTATAGGTGGACTTATACATTTGCTTGACAAATTCGCCGCGCCATGCTATAGATAAGATCCTTTAACAATCAATATTTATGAGTACAAGAATAGGCCTAACATCACAATTAGGAGCCGACGAATCCTCCCCTACAGAAAACACTGATCCAGGCACTGGCAACATGCAACGGGTTGACGCTCCTGATGGCGGTACGTCTCCAGATGATAATTATGTAGATGAACCTCCGGCTTCTCCTATTGGACTTGGAATACCCACCAGGATGCCCGTAATGCCTGTAACGGACGAGCAGAAGTTGTACATTCGATTGAAATACAACTCTGATTTGACAGGAAGAATTAGTTTTAAATGCAATTACAATAAGAATAAGGTTTATTACGCCGGATACACCGGAGACTATTTGGTTCAAGATGACGGCGAGGATAAGTTCTGCCTTATAATAGATAGTAGAAAATATATAGCAACTGAATCTTTGCCTATTGATACGGCCACTGTACAAGAAGTTGAGCATACAATTGCCAAGACGCTTGCACATGCTGCACCGGCTCCTGCAGGCCGCCCATCTGTTGACACAGACGACGCAGCTGCCGCCGGATTAAGCGGAACACGGCATGCCACCCGAAGCCGAATTATTGCACTCTTGATTGCCGCGGGAGGTTTTGCAGCGGGAGCGCATTACATAAACCAGATTCGATCATCTCTTGGCGCAAATGCGCCTGCCGCACCGGCAACAGCCCCGGCCGCCACAAAACAATGCGATTTTGAGATCACTCTTGGCGGCCTAAGAGGAAAAACCAGGTACACAGGCCCTGCCCTACAGATCGGAAAACCACTCGAACTTAGTGATGTTTGCTTTAAACCAGATAATGCAACCGGTACAGCAACCTGCCAGCTGAGAGGATGCGAAATAACACGAACAACCAAGACTGCAGTACAGGCAGCATGTGACGCCACTCCAGGAGAAACTGCAGCCCCATCTGTAACTTTCAACTGCACAACGACAACAGGAGAAGCGGGTAAATAACCCCAAAAAACCACCTAAATCCTCAACTGCCCTTCCATTAGGGGCTGTTTTATGTTAGAATTATACAAGGTAAAAACAAATATTCTTAAACAAAAATTTTATGGCCAGACAAACCCCAAATCCAAATACGGAAGAAACGCCTTTCCACAAAGGCTACGATGAAAAGGATTACCAGCACGCAAAAGATGCAAAGGGAGATTGGACCAAAGAGGCTCAGGTTAAAGGAACCACAGGCGTTCGCAGTGCCGAATACCAAAAGAGGTTAGATATATTCAAAACCAAGCTCCGCCTCCAGGACATAGGAGATATTCAGCATAAGAAGGAACCTTATGACTTCATAAAAGGAGACACCCTGTATCCGGCCTTAAAAGACTGGTTTGAAATGAATAACCACACGGCGTTTTTTGTTATGGTCAAGATGTTGAATGAAGGCATTAATGTTGATTTGATTCATCCTGGCGATTCGATCGCTTTCACACCTGATGGCACAATGACATTTAAGCCTCAAAATGGGGCCGCAATCGTAATCAGGGATATTTTAAAGACGACAACGACGGACACTGGTGGTGGACACCCTGAGCACACGGAAGAAGACTCTCTGGCAGATACGCAGGAGGAAGCAAAAGCACGCAGAGAAGCAAGCAAAAAGCATCCCCCAATACCTTTCAAGAATATTAGTCAGGCTAAAAAAAACGGCGATGTTGTTAAGGGCTCTAAACCTAATGAGTGGATTACAAAGACTGGTTTTAAGTGGGCAGATGTTAATTCAAAATTAAATTTTGCTGTAGTAGAGGAAAAGGCCGACAACAGGCCGGCACCAGCTCCAGTTCCAGAAACAAAAGAAGTTGACGAAAATGGGATTAATAACCTTACCGATTCAAATTTCGAAGCAAAATTAAAAACCGGCGTGTGGATCGTGGACGTTTGGGCCGATTGGTGTGTACCGTGCAGAGCGATGAAGCCAACTTTCGGTAAGATTGCAAAAAGTCACACAGATCTTGTTCCTTCCGGTTACACGGCAAATATCAACTTCGCCCAAGCTGATCGAAGTCAGGCAGTAGCTCAAACCGGTCCTTTTAAAAACCCAAAAATGGCGGCGGACAGTAGACTTAACGTCCCCAATCTTCCTACCTTTTTGATTATTAAAAATGGGAGAATTATTGCTTCTATTGAAGGCGCGAAAGATGAAGCTGCTTTTAGACAACTACTTAGCGAAAAATTAAAAAGAGTTTTAAATTTAAGGCGCCAAGGAGCAGAAGGCACCGGCACTGGCGATCTAGACTAATAACATTAATGTTTCTCATGCAACTCAAACCCTATAAAATCAATATTAAAACGGGCGACGCTTTGGTTGCGGTATTGCACGACAGTACTGCCCATCGCATGGACCTGCACGTTGGCGATCGCATTTTGCTAAAGAGCGACCGCAGCAGCGTTGTTTGCGTTTTGGACGTTACAAAAGGCAATTTCCCGAAACAAAAAATCGGTTTGTTCGCGGAAACCTACGACAAACTAAACATTGAAAAAGGCGATATCGTGGATATTTCGGCAGCCGACAAGCCCAATTCCTTGCGAAGCATTCGAGCAAAACTGGACGGCAAGCGACTCAACGCAAAACAACTCAATGAAATCGTGCACGACATCGTTAAGGGCCAACTATCGGACGTGGAAATGACTTATTTTGTTTCCGGCTGTTACGCACATGGTTTAAACGATGCTGAAACCGCGGCGTTAACCCGTGCGATCGTGAATAATGGCAAAAAGCTGGAGTTTAAAGGCAAAATCGTGGCCGATAAACACTGCATTGGCGGAGTTCCCGGCAACCGCGTCACTCCGATTGTCATTCCTATAATTGTAGCGAGCGGCGTTTTGATGCCAAAAACTTCTTCGCGCGCAATCACCTCTCCCGCCGGTACGGCGGATGCGGTTGAATCCGTTTGCAACGTAACCATCAACGCCCACAAATTGATGGATATTGCCAAAAAAGTCGGCGGTTTCATGGTTTGGGGAGGCGGTGTGGATTTGGCCGCCGCGGACGACCGCATGATCAGAATCAGGAATCCGTTGAGCCTCGATCCGGAAGGCATGTTATTGGCTTCAATCATGGCAAAAAAACATTCCGTTTCGGCAAATCATGTGCTGATTGATATTCCTGTCGGGCCGGGCGTAAAAATCGCGAATGCAAAGGCGGCACAACATTTAAAAGCAAGATTTTTGAAAATCGGAAAAATGCTCGGCATGAAAGTAAAAGTTATTATTACCGACGGCTCTCAGCCGATTGGCCGAGGAATCGGTCCTCTGCTTGAGATGTTTGACGTAATGAATGTTTTGAAAAACGCGCCGGAAGCTCCGGAAGATCTGCGCGAAAAATCCATAATGGAATCCGGCGTTTTGCTTGAATTGACGGGCAAAGCGCGCAAGGGGAAGGGCCAGAAGATGGCACGCGAAATTCTGGAATCCGGCAGGGCATGGAAGAAATTTCAGCAGATCATAACGGCACAGGGCAAAAAGAAAATTCCAAAACTGGCTAAATTCTCGGCAAATTTTAACGCCCAAAAAAATGGTAAAGTAGCGGCAATCAGAAATAAAGAAGTGGCCCATTTGGCCCGCATCGCTGGCGCCCCGAAAGATTCCGCCGCGGGTCTATATCTGCACAAAAAAGTCGGCGATAGTGTTAAAAAGGGTGAAGCTTTGTATACGATATATGCCAGCAGCGCGGACAGATTGAAGTATGCAATTGAGTTTGCAAACGGCACGGGCGGATACGAGATAACCTGATGTCATCTCCCACACGCATCTGTCATCCCCGCGCAGGCGGGAATCTACCCTTGCCTAAAAGATCGCCGATTAGCCGGGTGATACACACCCGGCACCCGCCTTAGCTTGAATCGGCGATGACAAGATCATATGTCTCTCTACTCCGAAACACTTCAAAAAATAAAGTCCCTAGAGATTCAGGGCGCGGAAAATATCGCGATTGCGGCCGTGCAGGCTTTTGCCGAGAAACTAAAGGAAACCAGGGACGTCGAGCAATTAAAAAAATACGTCGCGGAGCTTGGCTCGCTGCGCGAAACCGAACCGGCATTGCGAAACGCGCTGCATTACTGCCTTTTGAATTTTGCAAAAGATCCGAAGGCGGCGGAAACGGCCGTGAATCATTTTAAAAGCGCCAAAGCGCTGATTGCCGAAATCGGCGCGAAAAAAATTCACGATGGCATGGTGGTTTTTACTCATTGCCACGCCAGTACCGTCACTCAAATTTTAATAAAAGCATGGCAAGAAGGAAAGAAATTTACAGTTAGAAACACTGAAACAAGACCGAAATATCAGGGCCGAAAAACGGCTGAGGAACTGGCAAAAGCAGGCATCCCTGTCGTCCATTCCGTGGACAGCGCGGGCAGACTTGGCATGCAGGAAGCGGATTTATTTTTATTCGGCGCGGACGCGATTACAGCCGAAGGAAATGTGGTAAATAAGATCGGAACAACAATGTTCGCGCACTCTGCGGCGCTTTATCAAATTCCCGTTTATTCATGCACAAATTCATGGAAATTCGATCCGGCCACTATCGGCGGCGCGGACGAACCGATCGAAGAGCGCGACCCGAAAGAAGTTTGGGACAGCGCGCCTGAAGGCATAAAAGTGATAAATCCGGCCTTTGAATTGACTCCGGCCGATAAAATAAACGGCATAATCACCGAACTCGGCGTCTTTAAGCCGGAAACTCTGGTAAGCGAAATCAAAAAAGCCTATCCGTGGATGACGGCGTAAAACGTGCTACAATTTGTACATGCCGCTCACCAAGGAAGATCATAAATTTCTTCTTAAGCTTAAAAAAGTCGGTCAAAAATCCACCTGCCTGCGCGCAAAAGTGGGAGCAATCGCCGTAAAAAACGGCAAAGTTTTGGCCACGGGCGATAACAGTTTCCACAAATGCTACGACTGCGGCAAAATCGGCTGCATTCGCGATATTCAGCAAATTCCATCCGGAACGCGCCGCGAAATCTGTTACGGGATTTGCGCCGAACAGCGCCTTTTCGTTAACGCGGTCAAAGAAGGAATAAAACTCGCCGGCTCAACCCTTTACGTCACCTCACATCCGTGCCGCATCTGCGAAAGCATAATAGCCGAAAGCGGCATCAAACGCCTCGTTTACATTAAAGGCTTCCCTGACGTTATACCTCTTTACGACACTCTTAAAGACTTCGGCGTTGAGGTCGTAAAAGCCGGCGAACACGACGACAAACCACATGAAGCATCAACAGTGTAATATACTTATATTGACCGGCTCCGTTGGCAGCGGCCATGTTTCGGTGGCGCGCGCCGTTAGCGAAGCCCTTCACCGTATAAATCGCGGGCATTTTAACGTTGAAATCGCGGATTTAATAACCGTTCTTTCAAATCTTGCGACAAAGGCGACCAAACAGCTTTATTTGAGTTCTCTAAAAATCTCGCCGAAAATTTACGAACTTATTTTCAATCAAAGTAACGAATCCGAGTGGCCTCTCAAAATTTTAAATATGTTGAGTGCGCCTTTTATGCAACAGCAGTTTTATGAGCTTCTGCAGAGCAAAAAACCGACCGTACTGGTTGCCACTTATCCTCTTTGGAATACGCTGATCAGAGAAGTGTGGGAGAAATATGCCGCACAGGTCAGAAAAAGACTGCCGTTCGTTAATATCGTCACCGACTCAATAACTTTCCACAATGCGTGGACAATCGGGCATCCGGATTTTTTCCTTGTCGCGAATGAAGACACAGGGACTTCTTTTATGAATTTCGGGATTCCCAAGAGAAAAATAAAGGTTTTCGGCTACCCCGTTTCCAAAAAGTTTTCTGTGCACGCTCCGTGCGCGGATTTTCAACAAAAAATGGATCTTTCGCCAAAACGAAAAACACTTTTGCTTATTTTATCGACGGGTGTTTCTTGGATGAAAACGCGTAAATTAATCAAACAAATACAGTCCAGCCGGTTAAAAAATCTTCAACTTGTTATCGTTGCCTGCGGTGAAAAGCGCTGGAAAAAGAAATTGGAAGCGGTCGACTGGCCATGGCCGACGCGAATCACCGGCTGGACCAAAGAAATGCACACTTTTATTCACGGTTCTGACATAATTTTAACCAAAGCCGGCGGAGCGACGGTGATGGAATGCATAGCCAGCCAAAGGCCAATGGCCATTATAGAAGCCATTCCGGGCCAGGAAATCGGCAACGCGATGATGGTGCAAAAATACAACCTCGGCGTGGTTTTGAATAAGGATTTGAGCGATTTTGACAAGGCAATCGAGTATATCTTGGATAATGACGAACTGATTAAGGAGAATCTTGCCCGGCAGCAAAAATCAAACGCCGCGGACGACACGGCGAAGTTTTTGATGGGGTTGGCGAAAAAACATCAGTCATTCTGTCCCGCTTAGCGGGACAGGATGACATCCTATAGCCCGCTCAAGTTTACAAAATAAACCTTCTTGTCATCCATCACATAAAGACGATTGTCCACTACCGCCAGGTCGCGCAGCACTCCGGTTTTTTCAAATATGTATTGAGTTTGATATTGCGCTCCGCCGTTTTTCGAATCTTTTCTGAACAAAATGACTCGCTGTTTGCTCGGCTCCAAAATGAACAAATAATTCAAGTCGGAATTGGTGAAAATTTTGGTTGGCGCGGTTAACGGCGACAAAGGCGCCTTTCTCAGCTGATAATCCTGCTTTTGCCCTTGATAAAGCTGTGTAATTGTCCCGTTTGAATTCAGAACATAAACGCTGGAATCGACTGCGACGGAAACTCCCAGCTTCAAATCGGCATTTTGGTTATATGCCGTTCCGATGTCAAAAGTGTCGCGCAGACGCGGATAGCGCCAAATCTGATTTCTCTCCGGATCCAAAATGTAAACTTTATCGTTGTAACTTTTCATGTCCACGCCTTTCTTCCAAATACCGTCTTTTGTGTTGATCTGAGGAAAACGTCCGCCGATATATTCAATCATTTTACCGGTTCGCGTCAAAAACAGCAGAGAATTCCCTTCCTCATAATCCGCCCCAAGGATAACGGTTTCAACATCGCTTATTGTCAGCGGTTCCTGAAGCTTGTCCAAAACCATCTCGTAAAGAGCGTTGTATTCAAATCCAAACAAATGATCTTTCAGAACCAACATGCCGAGCGCACTGACATTCGGCCTTTTATCGGAAAAATCCGCCAAAAGCGTCGGGTTCGCCACTCTCTTTATGTCGTCCAGACTGTCGCGATACTTTTTAATATCATCAAGCGTTTTTACCGCATCGCCCGGCAATAACCTTGTGTTCAAAACTTCAAAAGCCTGTTTTTCCGCATTGGTAAGCAGCTCGGAAGCTTTTGCTTTATCAAATTGCCCGACGGTCGAAGCGTCATTCATCAATTCCCGAGCATGATTCAATTTCGACTGCTGCTCGGCAATTGCGCGAAGCTGATCGCCGCGCGTGCGCATCCAATAAATTCCGCCAACCAGAACCAAAAGAAGCACGACAGCCAAAGCTAAAATTTTTTCGCGCGACATTTTCTTTAATATTTGAGGCATACGCGACTCCGATTCTCTGTGCGGAAGCAATTTAGCCGGTAAAACGGACTTCAGCTTATCCGCAAGTCCGGAAAGCCACCCGAACTTGCCTTTCATAAAACCCGCTTTTGGTAATTTTGAAGATATTTTTTCCAAGAATTCCGACACGCCCGCGAATAGACCTCCGCGCGCCGGCTGAAAATCTTCTTCAAAAACGCCTCCCATCTCTTCCGTTTCCTTGTCTGCATGAGTTGAAATTCCGACAACCGCGCTTCTGCCCAAAATTTCAGTCATTATAAAATCCTGCAACGCCGTAAGCGCATTCCCGATATTTGAATTTTCCGCTTCCGAAAAAACTCTGCCGAGTTCGGTTTTTGTTATATATCGGAGCAGCCTCGTGGAAGCCAAAACCACGCGATCTCCGGCTTCAAGCGTGCCATTTGCCACATTCACAAACGTTTCTTTTGAAGATTCTTCGGCAAGTCCCTCCGAAACGACTGAAACAAAACGCTTTCGAATCAAATAAACCTCCGCATCGCCGGTGGCGGAAAGATAAAGAGTCCCGTCCACAACCGCCGCCAACGCCACATTCAAATTGCCTATAAAGCGGGAAACTTTCTCTTCTTTCAGGGTTTCGATCGTCACATTTGCCTCCTTCAGTGCGACTTCAAATCTCTCAAAAGGATCGCCCTTAACATCCTCATAAAACTTCTGTTTGAAGTTGGCAAAAATGGCTTCGCCAATGTCTTCCGCTTCCGCCTGATTATTCAAAATTTCCAGCGCCATATATACTGCGCCGCCGGTATTGTCCGGATCATCGCTCAATTCGTACGAATAATTTTCAAGGAAACTTTCATCTCCTTTACCTATAAAAATGAATTCTGATTCGTAGGAATCGACCATATGTTTATGATGAGAATATACAATAGTTATATGATTGGAAGCAATGTGAGATTACATATATAATGGTCCCATGAATAAAAAAACTTTTTACGGATTTGCGGCTTTGGCTCTGATAACGCTTCTGGCCTTGTCCGGCTGCCGGAGCGGCTCCACTACCGGCCCTGCAAAATCCGACAGCAACAAGGCTGACGACAGCGCCGGCACAAAATCCGACGAAAATGACGATATTTATGAAACTTCTTCCGAATTCGAATTGCCGGATAGCCCCGCCTTAAAGGAGGAAACCTCTTTCCGCAGCGATGTAATTGAGGAAATTTTCGGGGACAACAAAATCACTTCATATACATCCGATGCTTTCGGACAAGGAGCTCTGACCGTTGAATATACCGCGAAGAGAAAAACGGACGGTCGCGATTTAAGCGCGATAACCGCCAAAATGAAAAATTTGGGATATAAATCCACCATGGCCAGCACCGCTAACGGAGCTGCTACCGCCCTTTTTAACCGCAGCGAATATGACATACAGATGAGCTTCAATATCGGCGAACACGCAATTATGGTTTTCTTTATGCCGTCAGGCAGTAATCCTTTTACAAGTAACCCGCAATAAATTATGAAAAAGCTTTTCAAATTGGCTGTTCTATCGGCTTCAATGGTTCTAATTTTAACCGGCTGCGGAGGCTCTTCGCCTTCACCGTCCGGCGGAGATGCAAGCGGTGCACCCAAGAAGACTATCTTCAAAAATGCCAATCCCTCCGATGATGTAAAAAGCGCCATTGAAGACGTTATCGGCGTTACAAAAATGACGGGGTTAATGCAAAATTTCCCAACAAAGGGATGGATCAGCTTTTCTTTATCGGCAAACAGAAAGCTGACGGCAAATGATCTTGAAAATTTTAAACGCACTGTCGCCGGCAAGGGATATGTGTTTATTGAAGGGGGTAAAAGTTCCGACGAACCGGATGATAATTCGCTGGGAGCAGCTTTCAGCGGTGATCCTTACTACGTAATGATCTCTTTCGAACCGGGTAAACAGGAAATTGCAGCCGTACTGGTACCGGTTGCCGAGGCCGAAAAAGCCCTCAAAGAACCATGAAGCCATTTCTCCTTTACACAATCCTCTTCCCCCGTTATTATCCTATGGCTTAAATCACAGATTTTATGATAACCCATCTTAAAACAAGAAAGCGCAAACGAAGACACGGTTTTCTGACCCGTATGCGGCTGAAAGGCGGCAGAAAAGTGTTAAACAAGAGACGACGCAAGGGCAGACACAAGCTCACCGTATAGATAGCGGCCTCCAATGCTTTCAAAAAGATTTAAAATAGGCAATCGACCGCGCATTGAATATATTTACAAGAAGGGCCGTCGGGTTTCCGGTCGTTTTTTTCAATTGAGATATTTGCCAAATAGACTGGCCTTTTGCAGGTTTTCACTGATAATGCCGAGCAAACTGGGCATTTTGGCGGTAGAGCGCAACAAAATACGCAGGCGCTTTTATGAAGCCATCCGCTTGGGCCTCCAACGTGTCCCCAAAATGACTCAAACATGTTACGATGTTGCAGTCCTGCTTTCGCGACATGCGGCACAAGCCGGTTTTGCCGCGATCAAACAGGAGATATTAAATTCCATTAAGAAATTACCTTCATGAATAAGCAAAAAATCATAACTTGGGTTCTGTTTTTCTTTATTTTCTTATTTGTATTCCAGACATTTACGAAAAAAAACGCACCGACACCGGAAACCGTTGGCGGCGCCGCAATCATTGTCTCCCCGTCGAAAACGGAATTTGCGACCGGCGAAGAAGTTACCGTAAAGGTGAGAAACAACACTGCGAATAAGATCACATTGCCTTCCGGCTGCCCGAAAAATCCGTTTAAAGTTTTGGCTTTGGTTGGAGACAAAATCGAAGAGCGCACGAGCGAAACAAAGCTCAACTGCGCACTTTCGTCTCCGGATGTTGTCATCGAACCGAATAAAGAACAGCTTGTCACCTATACTTATTGGAATCACTCTCTTTTTGGAGAAATCGGCAAATATAAAGTGCAAATAGATTTTGCCAACGGCACGGGGACTCAAACTTTTGTTTCTCCGGAATTTGCCGTTGTTGCAACCGGTTTTTGGAGAAAACTTTTTAGAACGGCCTTTTATCAGCCTCTTTACAATGTTTTGGTTCTTTTTATAGATTTTGCGCCATTTAAAGACCTTGGTTTGGCGATAATCCTGCTAACTTTGGCAATAAGACTTATTCTTTTGGTTCCATCTCAAAGGGCGATTGAATCGCAACGAAGAATGCAGGAACTTCAGCCGCGTTTGGCTCACATTAAAAAGAAATACGAAGGAAATCAGGAGAGAATCGCTCAAGAAACCATGGCTCTTTGGAAAGAGCACAAGGTTAATCCGTTTGGCAGCTGTTTGCCGACGCTCATTCAATTTCCGGTTTTGATAGCGTTGTTTTACGTAATTAGAAACGGTTTAAACCCGGACAATATTTATCTGCTTTACTCACCGTTGAAAGACGTTGATTTGAGCAACATACACACCAACTTTTTGGGGATTCTGGATCTGATGAGGGTTAACACCATAGTTTTGCCGATAATCATAGGCGGCCTGCAATTTTTGCAAATGAAATTGGCCATGATGACGAAAAAGAATTCGGACCAAAAACCTCAAGCCGCATCCGAGATGGAAACCGCCACAAAAACCATGATTTATATCATGCCGGTCATGATAGCTTTATTCACGGCGTCCGTTCCCGCCGGCGTTGGCCTTTATTGGGGAGTTTCGACTTTATTCGCAATCGGCCAGCAAATAGTGGCGAATCGCAAAACCGCCAAGGCTGTTACCGCCTAGACCCTCCACCCATCCTCCCCGAAAGGATGCGCCCTCCATGCGCAATAATGCAATAGCCGAGCTTCGGCTCGGTCTGTGTGGTAAAATCCCCATAGCTTATGAATATTGAAGATCTAATCCAAGAAACACTCGCGGAAATATTGAAAAATATGGGCGTCGCGTTTGGGAAGTTCAAGGTCAGCGTGGAAAAAAAGACTCCGTTCGGTTCGCCCGTATACAGAATAGATATTGACTCTGAAGAAGCGGCGACTTTAATAGGCTATCACGGCGAAACCATTGCCGCTCTTCAACATCTTTTAAAGACGCTGGTTTGGAAAAGAGCCAATGAGAATATTTTTGTCGTGCTGGATGTGGATAGCTACAGAAAACGCCAGGAAGAAAGCGTGCTCGCGCTTGCCATGAGAAAAGTTGAAACTGCGAGGAAGAGCCTGGAAGATCAAGTTTTGCCTCCAATGTCGCCTTATTTCAGACGCGTGGTCCATACGGCGTTAACGGGACCCGGATTTGAAGACATAACGACGGAAAGCGTCGGCGAGGGCGATAGGCGCGCGGTGACGATTAAGGTCAAAGCGTAAGTGTCATCCTGCCGGGAACAGATGCTGAAACAAGTTCAGCATGGCAATAAATGATTATGTCATCTCCACATACACGTTTCCGGATCGCACTCGTTTTTTTGATTGCTGTGCTGCTGCCTCACGGCGTTTTGGCGAAAATCGTCGGCACAACCGCTTCTAAAACCAAGGAACCCGTTAAATCTTTTTCGGATGTTAATGAAAATTCTTCTTTCTTTATTCCTGTAAATTATTTAAAAAAGAAAAACCTTGTGCAGGGCTTTTCGGACGGGACTTTTCATCCGGAACGTCCGGTGACGCGCGCGGAGGCCTTGGCTATGATACTTAAAGCGACCAATGCAAAAGAAGAAAGCCCATCCGCCAACACCCAAAATATAGACGACAAAAATCCGATCCAAATAAATTTCCCGAAAAATGCGGAAATCACAATTCACAATCTGGCTACCGGAGAATTAAAAACCCTGAATAACATTGAAGGGCTGCGTTTGGATGTTGATACGGGCAGCGCAACACTGACACCGATGACAAAGGACATGGAAAAACCTTTTAAAGATGTTTCTCAAAAAGACTGGTTTTATCACACGGTGGTGCGGGCAAAAAATTTGGGAATCATAAGCGGCGATACAAAAAAAGATCTTTTTAGACCGCGTGCAACGGTGAATCTGGCCGAGACACTGCGCATGTTGTTCGCGAGCGATGGGATAAAAACCGAATTGACGCAAATGCCCGTTCCCAAGGGCATTCCGACGGATGCTTGGTATTCAAAAGACATGGCTTACGCAGTTTCCATAACAATGCTTACGCAGCAGGAAAACGGCTCAGTTTTCCCTCCCGATGAAAAATTGAATCGCGGCGAAATGGCTCTTTTGCTTTACAGATATCTGCAGACCAAGGACGGTTACGTTTTTGGTTACGCAAGCTGGTATGGTGATGGCCTTGCTAAAACAAAATTAACCAGCGGACTTTCATATGCCGAGGCGCACCTGACGGCGGCGCATAAAACAATTCCGTTTGGCAGCATTGTGCGCGTCACAAACATGACCAATGGCAAACAGGTTGATGTGGTGATAAACGACCGCGGGCCGTATGTAACCGGTCGCGTAATAGATCTTTCGCGCACCGCTTTCTCCCAGATAGACAGCACGACGGTGGGTCTGACGCTGGTCAAAATTGAACTTCTTCCGCCTCTTTTTTAGGTTTATAATTTGTTTCGGATGTATCATCGCACTCCACTTTCCGTTGAATCAAAAAAGGTTTTGAAGCTGCTGATGTGCACGATTTTCGGGCTGCTGATTGTTATTTCCGTGTACTTTTTTATCAAAACCAGCTATACGGCCGAGAAGGGCTATGCGATGAGAGAAGCACAGCTAAAACTTAACGAGCTTGAATCAAAAAACAGGATATTAAAGCAGCAAGTTTTGGATGCGCAATCTTTGAGCGAAGTCCAAGCCAGCGACACGATAAAGAGACTTGAACAATCGGAAACACAGATTTTCGTGGAAGAAAAAGGGCCGGTGACGAGGAGGTAGAGGCGGCTAAAAACACTATCTATTCTGAAGGGCACTAAATGTAACCGTGTATTCGTCTTTCCAAAGCCTATTTCTGCCATTCATCGGCATAATTGTCAGCGATTTAACCCGTTTTTCATCCAAACCTTTTTTGTCATACAGCATTTTAAACTCATTTGTGTTCTCTATCAGTGGTGATATCAAAAAACCAGATTCCGCCATATTGGCAATGATGCGATACTGCTTTTCCGAACCACTATTCATCCTGAGCGTGATTTTCAGCTGGCTTGTCTTAAAAAAAATACTCGCAAGGTTTCCAAGAATAGTAGGTTTAATTTCGATATTGGCAAATAATTGCTGATCTGATTGAGGTAAATCAACATTTTCTCCAAAAGTATGTTTTTCACTTGTAAGCTTTATCGGTTCTGCAATTTCAGCAACATTGTTTTTCTTTCTAAGAAACAAGAAATCGCGAACCATATTGACCGGCCGATAATTGGCCAACAATACGGGCCAACTCGTTCCATCTTCAATCGACGGTATTCTGTTGTCTATCGGTTCCACCTTGAAAATAACATTATCCGGCGCCCGGCTGCCTAAAAGATGCATTTTATTCGCGATTGCGAGCGCCGGCGTATACACGGAATAACTCTGGAATACGGGGCGAGGAGCCCATGTATTGCCTGAAGCAATCAAATATGACTGACCGTGAGAATAAATATCCGTCGTGCCCTGAATAATGGGGAAAGCGGCCTCTTTTCGAAGGGAGTCCATTTTGGCATCAAATGCAGATTTGGGCCAATTTCGATCGTTTATCCTTTTTGCCATGCCGTGCCACGCCGATGAATAAGTTGATTTAATTTCACCTAAAAAACTTTTAGTGCGATGATTACTGTAGATATATGACCAGGTTAACAAAGCAAAAATAATAACAGGCAGAATGATTTTTTTATTAAAAATAAACGGCAACAACAGTGCAGCTATAAATATGGAACCACCGGCGATGACGACATGACCGCTACCGTGTCTGACAAAACCGGCCTTGAAGGCAACAAACAAAAATAAATGCAGAATAAAAATATCTTTGAAATAACATTTATTTGCCTTTGAATTGATATTACTATCAATAGAGAAATGGCGGTAATCAGATAGAAAACGATCTCACGGGTGCTACCGTTAACAGCCATGGCTTCAGTGAAACCCGATATAATGGGAGCCATATTAATAAAATAATCCGGCAAATTTGCTACGGATTGTCCCGATAAACTCCAGAAAAAAAGCATTGAGACCAACGAAGTCAGTAGTGCAACCAGCGCAAGCCTCGTTTGCTTGTTAACAATAAAAAATACCAAGCACAGCACCTCAATAGCAGCGCACAATATTAATGTATTTCCTTTTACCAAAGGCAATAAACCAAGTGATGCAAATAAGATTGCAAAATAATACGGTGAAAATTTGCCGTTGTGTGCGTTTTTAAAACAAACCAATCCGACAAGTAACGGGTACGAGAAAAGCAGAACATCTCGATTATACGTCAAGCTCGCAAGACCAAAAAAGCAAAAAGACAATATCCAGTACCATTTAACTCCTTTAATCAATAAGGCACAGCATGCCCAATACGATAGGGCCAAGCATATACTTCCCAAAAGCATAATAAAATCAGTGGATGGGTTGTATGCTCGCGTATAAATGCTGGTGTATGGACCGAAAGTGAATATTATTTCTTTTCCAAAGGAAAGCCCTTGAGCTACGGACTGATTCAATCCAAAAGACCATGCCGAATCAAGATTGGCCGCTGGCATTGCCGGTGATAATGGGACAAACACAGCAATGGCGGTCATCAGCAATATGGCCGACAATATGATGTTTGCAACCGACCTAATGCGTACATTAAAGTTTTTCCGCCTTAACATGCAATTAATTATCATATAGAAAGGTGTATTCTTACGGCAAAACGAGGATACATAAAAAGGGAAACCGTGTAAAATATCGGTACATGAAAAATTATATTGTTTTGATGAGACCGGTTCAGTGGGTGAAAAATTTATTTATTTTGTTGCCTTTATTCTTTGGCCTAAAGATAACGGATACGACGCTTCTTGGCATTACTGTTTTGGCCGCATTTTTCTTCTCGTTGGTTGCAAGCGCAGTTTATATCTTCAACGATTATCACGATAAGGAAGAAGATAAAAATCATCCGCTGAAAAGAACACGCCCCTTTCCCTCGGGAAAAGTTTCCACAAAAAACGCTTTTATTCTGATGTCGCTGCTTCTTGTCGCAGGATGCGTCGGATTGTGGCTTATAGCTCCGGCAATGTTTTATATTGTTCTGGCATATGTGCTTTTGAATGTATCCTATACGTTAAAACTCAAACATATCGCTCTTTTGGACATAATGATTATTGCGGTTGGGTTTGTAATTCGTCTTATTGTCGGATCGGTTATAACGGGGATTCCTTTATCTCATTGGATTATTTTGATGACTTTCTTGTTGGCGCTTTTTATCGCTTTGGCAAAACGCCGCGATGATGTGTTGATTTATCTTAATGGCGGCGAGATGACGAGAAAAACAGTTGATGGATATAATCTTGAATTTCTGAACGCAGCTATGGTTGTTGCGGCGGCGGCGATAATTGTTTTTTACATAATGTATACGGTTTCGCCGGAAATTGCCGCTAAAATACACACCGACAAGCTTTATTTCACCTCTGTTTTTGTCGTTCTGGGCATTTTAAGATATTTACAGATTACATTTGTCGAAAATGATAGCGGTTCACCGACGGAAATTCTATTGAAAGATAAAATTATAATTTTTTCCGTGTTGGCTTGGGCTCTTACTTTTATCGCACTTATTTATTGATGATAAAGCTGATTTTAAAATATATCGCCTTTGCTTTAATAGCGACATTTGCCAATATTTCCATGCAGTATGCGGTTTTGCATGGTTATACCGGACCTCACGGTCTATTGCTTGCCATGTTTTGCGGTACTCTTGTCGGACTTGTCATCAAATATATCCTGGATAAAAAGTTCATTTTTTATTTTAAGAATAAAAAGGCGGATTTTTTTCACTTTACGATTTATTCATTTACCGGCGTTTTCACAACCTTGATTTTTTGGGGGACCGAACTGTTATTTAACAGATTATTGCGGTTCGAAAGCGCAAAATACATTGGCGCGTTTATTGGCTTAAGTATCGGATATATAATCAAATATCAATTGGATAAAAGGTTCGTTTTTACCGAATATTCAGGGGTGGAGCTATCTGAATTTGAAGATGTAAAAGACATTGAGGGAATGACTATGATTATTGATATTGACGGCACGCTTGTTGCTGATAATCAAAGCAATGTTTCTCTAAAAACACGTGAGACGATTGAGTCATTAAAGGAATCCAATACCGTTTATTTGTGTACCAATTCGCGTAATCACAAACGCAATGCCGAAATAGAGCGGGCGTTGAATCTTAAAATTGTTAGTGCGCACCATAAAAAACCAAGCAGAAAAATTTTAAAAGAAATGGATATTAAAGATCACGAGAGACTTGTGATTATTGGAGATAAAGTTCTAACCGATGGCTTGTTTGCAAAGCGCATAGGTGCGAGATTCATTATGGTAAAAAGGAAAATCTCCGGCAAAGAAGGAATACATATTAAGGCTATAAACTATATTGACGATTTGTTTTATAATTTTGCTCGTCTATTTAAAAATAGGTTTCTATGAATAAAACTTACTTAATTACAGGCGGATCCGGCTTTCTGGGAATAAACTTAATTCGTTATCTTCTTGAGAAAGGACACAAGGTGCGTTCGCTTGATATCGTCGAATTTGATTATCTTGAAAAAAACAAAATCGAAGCTGTTTTGGGAGATATAAGAGATAAAAACATTCTTGATAGGGCGATGAAGGACGTTGATATCGTTGTACATGCGGCAGCTGCTTTGCCTCTCTATACGGTTAAAGAAATAATGACTACGGATGTAGACGGAACGCGAAACGTTTTGGAAGCGGCAAAAAAACACAAAGTTGAGCGTGTTATCCACATTTCATCCACCGCCGTTTACGGCATTCCGGACCATCATCCCTTGTATGAAACCGACAAAGTGAATGGAGTTGGAGATTATGGCAAAGCAAAAATCTTGGCGGAGGAAATTTGTTGTGAATTTAGAAAAGCGGGAATGTGCGTGCCCATTATAAGGCCAAAATCGTTCATCGGGCCTGAGCGTCTTGGTGTATTTGCTCTTTTTTATGATTGGGCACTGGATGGTAGAAATTTCCCCATGATCGGTAATGGTAAAAACAGATACCAATTACTTGATGTTGAGGATTTATGCGATGCTATTTATCTTTGTGCGACAAAATACAAGAAAGTGGTGAATGACGTTTTTAACATTGGGGCGAAAGAATTTGCGACCATGAGGGAAGATTATCAGGTGGTGCTTGATAAAGCGGGTTTTGGTAAGAGAATAGTGTGTTTTCCGGCAGCTCCCATGATATGGACACTAAGATTTTTAGAGTATTTGAAATTATCTCCTTTGTACAAATGGGTTTATGAGACAGCCAGCAAGGATTCTTTTGTTTCCACAGAGAAGGCACAGCGTGAGCTGGGGTTTTCACCAAAATATTCGAATAAAGATGCTTTTTTGCGAAATTTTGAGTGGTATAAAAAACACGAAAAAGAGTTTAAGGATAAACAGGGCATTTCTCATAGAGTTCCTTGGAAACAGGGAATTCTGGGAATTTTTAAGGTTCTTTTTTAGGAAAAAACCTCACAGCCCCGTGGCGCGCACCAGTTGCTTAACACTCTCCACGGTTTTTGCAAATGCCGCGCGTTCACCGTCATTTAATTTAACTTCCAAAACGCGCTCAACGCCGTTCGCGCCCAAAACCGCCGGAACCCCGATAAACAAACCCTTCACCCCATATTCACCCTTTAAGTAAGCCGCAACCGGCATAACGCGCTTTTTATCCTTCAAAATTGCCTCAACCATGGCAACGACAGAAGCCGCCGGCGCAAAATAAGCGCTTCCGGTTTTGAGCAAATTCACGATTTCCGCTCCCCCATTCTGAGTTCGCGCAACAATCGCGTCTATTTTCTCCTTTGGCAGCAAATCTTCCAGCGGAATTCCACCAACATTTGCATATCTCGTCACCGGAATCATAGTATCTCCGTGCCCGCCCATCACAAACGCCGTCACGTCCTCAACCGAAACGCCCAACTCCTCGGCAATAAAACTCCTCATGCGCGCGGAATCCAACACTCCGGCCATTCCAATCACCTTATTCGGGACAAAACCCGTCACCTTCCAAACCGCATAAACCATCGCGTCCAGCGGATTTGTCACAACAATCACAATCGCTTTCGGCGAATATTTTTTAATATTTTCCGAAACGTCCTTCACTATTTTTGTATTTATAGCCACGAGCTCATCCCGGCTCATCCCTGGCTTTCGCGGCATGCCGGCGGTGATTACAACAATGTCCGAATTAGCCGTATTGGCATAAGAATTAGTGCCTTTTATTTTCAAATCGAAGCCTTCAACAGGCGAAGCTTCATACAAATCCAGCGCTTTCCCTTGAGGAATTCCCTCCGCAATATCCAGCAAAACTATATCGCCAAGTTCGCGGCTGGCTAAAAAATGCGCAATGGTTGAGCCGACGTATCCTGCGCCAATGACTGTGATTTTAGGTCTCATAAATACTTCTTAATAAGTTGTAAAATTTCCTTTTGAGCTATCACCAGAACGCTTCCAATGACAACAAGTAAAAGGCCGGCAATAGCCACAAAATTCACTTTCTCCTTAAGTACAAGCGTCGTAAATATAAGCGCCGATATCGGCCCCATGGCGAGCCAAATTATGCTTAGCGACAAAAAACTATCTTTAAAAGCCTGAAACCCGAGCTGGAATAAAAGTGTGAAACAAACATTTATCAAGATCAAAACCCAAATGTATTCCAACTGTGTTACAAATGCGCGCACAAAAACCGAATCATATGCAAATCCCAAAAAAGACCCTTTCACCGGCAACTTGCCGGAAAAATTCCCATACCATTGCGAGAGCATCGTCCCCGCAAATGCCAATATTATTACAACAATTTTCATGCCACCATCTTAGGCTTAAACATGAGTGAAGGTAAAGAGCCACACTCCGGCAACCATCAGAAAAAACGCCGTCGTTTTGGCTATCAGTGAAGATGTGCTCGTATCAACTTGCCACAAAGTCGGCCTAAACTTCCTCATCATTAATTCAAAAATGAAAACAAAAAGCGGCTGGCTGACATTTAAAACAACCGTTAGGGCGACTTTCCCTATCGCAATTGCCTTTAAAAAAGTAAAAATGCCCAAGAAAAAAAGTGCGCTGTTTATTATAAAAAGCAACCAACTTGATTTTGACCAGCGAAAATCATTCGGTTTACAATTTTTTGAAAAATCAGGCATTAACAAAAGCACAAAACCAGCTATGAAACTTCCGGCGAGTGTCCAAGCAAACAAGCTCGATGTCGAGGGAAAAATCGGAGTTAAATATTTTTGAATGACATCGCTTGCCGGCCAAAATAATCCGCTTAAAAGCACCCACAAAATCCCGATGTTAAATTTGAAAAAACCTTTTTGAAATTTAACAACCGTCAAAAATGCGGCAACCAGCAAAAGCAATGATCCGGCTAAATCATAATTGGAAAATCTTTCGCCCAAAAATACGGCGCTCAATGCAAATGTCACAAGCGGACTTATTGTGTAATAAAGCAGCATGACGCGCGACGCTTCCTCTTTTTGAAAAGCCCTAAAATAAAATACGTACGCAAAGATCGTCAAAAATCCGCTTATAAAAACCCAAATCAAACTATTTAAATTCGGTAAAAACCACCCGGAAATCCACAAAAACACAATTACTAGGGGTAAACGCAATACACCGGCGGCAAACGTCAGCGCATACTCATTTTTAACGGCCACGGAAGATAAATATCTGTCCCCTATATTCGCAATGCCCCAGAATAAAGGAGCCAATAGGCCGAATATGACCCACATGAAAAACATGCGGATATTGTAACAGATCGGGCCCGACCGGTGATATAATCCACACATGGACTTTTTTGCCGAGTTACAGCGGCTTAGGGAAATTTCACCGGTTCCCGGAATAATGACAACTCGCAGCGAAAATTGCGATTATTCTCCTTATCACGCAAATGGAAGGAATTGTTATAGAATAGTCGGCCATAATTTGTGTGAAGATTGCTTTTATGGCTTATGGCTCGGCGATAGTCGTGATTGCGCGGACTCGGATTTCACCGAAAAATCTGAACTTTGCTACGAATGCGTTGACTGTCGCGAAGTCTACAGCTGCAACTTTTGCCAAGATTGCATAAACTGCAGCGACTGCGAGCACTGCTATGACTGTAAAGGCGTTCAAAACTGCTACGGATGCGTAAATCTGCGAAACAAGCAATTTCACATCTTCAATAAGCCTTATTCCAAGGAAGAATATTTCTCAAAGGTTAAGGCTTTTCGCCGTTCGTATCCTCACAATCCCCCACCGGAATTTATAAAACTTAAAAACGAGTTGCCGCACAATTATCTTCAGGGTTTTCAGAACGAAAACGTCGTCGGCGATCATGTTTTCCATTCAAAAAACGTTTTTTACTGCTTTGACGTAAATGAATTGGAAGATTCCATGTATATTTTTAACGGATATAAGGTAAAGGATGTGGTGGATTGCAATTATACCGGCCAAGGTTCCGAGATGAATTACATGTGCCACAGTGCGGTGACTTTGTTTAATTCAAATTTCTGCAGCATCTGTTGGTACTGCCAAAATCTGGAATATTGCGAATACATGTTCAATTCGCACGATTGTTTTGGCTGCGTCGGCAGAAATCACGCGGAATACGAGATCCTAAACAAAAAGTACTCCAAAGAAGAATATTTTAAGGAGTTGGCGCGCATAAAAGCCGAGCTCAAACGCAACGGTTCATACGGAAAATGGGATCATACGCAAATTACTTTGAATAAAAGATTGACAGATATTTTAAGCATAGAAAGTTGAAACCCTGAAAAGGAAGAAGTTGATGTCACGAACACCCCTAACCAAAGCCCTAAACCCTTTCAGCTTGGCATTAAAACTC
>JACRID010000019.1 GCA_016220145.1 Candidatus Peregrinibacteria bacterium | reverse complement strand
CATCCAGCTTTGCCAATTCAAGGCGCTCATTGCTTTTACGTCTACATCGGAAGGCATAACAAGCCTATCTCGTTCAAGACGCATAACGCCGCCGGTTCTTCTTTCGTTGCAGGTAAGTCGCGCCAAGACTTCGTCTTCGGAAACTCCGTCATGGGTTTTGAGATCATTTGAATTAACGCGTTGTACATTGTGGACAATACCGACCTTTTCTATTGCTACACATTGTTTCCAATGAAGAATATATTCCGCTGAACCGATTGAAGTAACTGTACCTGCAGTGAGCACGCGCTTCCCCTGTCCGATCAAAAGAGTATTGGGCTGTTTTCCGCCTGCAGTGCCTTTATATGCCCGAAGCAGAGCTTCTTTCAACAATTTGAAGTAGCTTAACTTGTCGGCATTTTCATCATGAAGAGAAACATCCATTGGAGCGAATACGGGAGTGCTGTAGCCTCTATCTAAAGCTTCTCCGGCTTCCGCCGTGTCCATATCGTCCTGCGTTCGTAATCTCTTTTAAAATCGGGTTTTACTAAACCTGCTTCTTTTCTTTCCGGCGTGAATAAACCGGCTTTTGCCCAAATGTCTACGCCGCGATTAAAGACTTCGCTCAATTTAGCAACCTTTTCAGGATCACGTTTCCCTTCAAAACGAGCAAATAAGGCTTGCACGGCTTTTTTGACGTCGCCGCCTCCTGTAAATGCATCTTTTTCTAAATCAGCATCCGCTGGTCTTTTCCGTCTGTACTTACAAACAACAATCTCAACCGCTTGTTCACCAACAGTAAAGTGCGCTCTCCCGTTTGGACTTTGGCGACGTTCGGGACCGGCATATTCCTTAACAGAGACTTCTGATGGCATAAATTTTGAGGTTAAAGTGGTTAATTTTGTGCATGTTTTCTTAATTAGTCAATAGCATCTAGTTTACACCCAAACATTAACTAGTTAATATATAGATACACATCGAATATTAACTAGTTGATGTATGCCCTTATCTATCCTTGAACGGCAAAATCCATGGTGGAAAACCGGGAAAATACCGGAGAGCCTTTTCCTGCGATCCATAGAAAAAGAACTCACGAAAAATCTGGATAACAACAAAATCATTGCACTTTTGGGCAGTCGGCAGGTCGGTAAAACCTCGCTCCTTTATCTTCTCATCCAACATCTTCTCAAGACGGTAAAACCGACCGATATTTACTATTTCAATCTGGATGACTTGGGCGTCAGGCGCATACTGGAATCTCCAAATGATTTTTTAAATTACATAGGCACGGAGAACGATAAAAAATATATTTTCCTCGATGAAGCACAGCGCCTTCAAAACCCGGGACTCTTTCTAAAAACCATCTATGACCTCAAGCTGGATATCAAGCTCATAGTGAGCGGCTCATCCCAGCTGGAACTTCGTTCCAAACTCAAAGAATTCCTGGTCGGACGAATGCGTATTTTTGAAATCCAACGACTTAATTTTTCCGAAGCGCTCGTTCTGCATCCGAATGTGTCGCCTCAAACGCTCATGGAACATATGATATTGTACGGCGGCTATCCTGAAGTATTGGGACAGAAAAATGATGAGGAGAAAAAACTGCTCCTGAATGATATTCATCAGATGTACATTGAAAAAGACATTTCCGATTTTGCCAAAATAAAAAACGTGGATGCTTTTAATAAGCTCCTGATTCTCCTTGCCTCTCAAATCGGCGGCCTTCTCAATATTCACGCGCTTTCCAAAACGCTCAAAATACCTGTTGCTCTTATCGAACGCTATCTTGACATATTGGAAGGGACTTTTATTGTGAAGCGCATCAAGCCTTTTTTCAAAAACTATAAGAAGGAAATCAGCAAAATGCCGAAAATTTATTTTCTCGATCTTGGACTGCGCAACTTGCTCCTCGGCCAATGGCAGCCGCTTGAACTTCGGACGGATACGGGGGCGCTTTTTGAAAACTTTGTTTTTCTGGAAATGTACTCGCGGGATTTTTATAAAGAAAAGGATTTTCATTTTTGGAGAACCACGAATCAGACCGAGATTGATTTTATCGTTGAAGAAGAAGGGAATCTTCGCGCAATTGAAACAAAATGGCAAAAAAACGCTGTGCCGAAAAGTTTCGCCACTTTCAAAAACTATTATCCGAAAAGCGTTACCGAACTTGTGACCCCTAAAGTTTTTTTATCGGCTGCACTCAAGTGAAAAAAACCCTTGACCGTCTCACGCTGGCACTCTAAAATAGAGAGTGCTAATCTTGTTATGGAAAGCTAGATCGCTTCGCCCCGCCATCCTTCGACAGGCTCAGGATGACACGGGCTCGCAATGACATCATTATTTTAATAACTTTTACTCTTTTATGGGAAAAATCATTGGAATTGATCTTGGAACAACAAACTCATGCGTTGCCGTTATGATGGGCGCCGAGCCTGTCGTTGTGCCAAACACGGAAGGCGGAAGAACAACTCCGTCCGTCGTGTCTTTTAAAGGCGACGATCGCGTGGTTGGTGTGACGGCAAAACGTCAGGCGGTTATAAATCCGGAAAACACGGTTTTTTCCGCAAAGCGTTTCATTGGCCGACAATATGAAGAGTGCAAAGAGACGGCGAAACGCATGCCTTTTAAGGTTATAAAAGGACGCGACGGCGAGGCCGAAATTGAGATAAATAAAAAACAACACCGCCCGGCGGAAATTTCCGCAATGGTGCTGCAAAAACTGAAGGCGGACGCGGAGGCATTTTTGGGCGAACCCGTTACTGAAGCCGTAATCACGGTGCCGGCTTATTTTAACGACTCGCAAAGACAAGCCACAAAAGACGCGGGGAAAATTGCCGGACTCGATGTAAAAAGAATTATTAACGAACCGACGGCTTCTTCGCTCGCATACGGATTGGACAAAAAAGGCGGGCTCAAAAAAATCGCGGTTTTTGACTTGGGCGGCGGAACTTTCGACGTTTCCATCTTGGAACTTGGCGAGGGCGTTTATGAAGTTCTTTCCACGAATGGCGACACACAGCTCGGCGGCGATGATTTTGATGACCGCATTGTAAAATGGCTGATTGCCGAATTTAAAAAGGATCAGGGAATTGATGTCAGCGGCGACAAAATGGCTCTGCAGCGCCTTCGCGAGTCTGCGGAAAAGGCGAAAATCGAGCTTTCAACGGTGCACGAAACGGAAATTAATCTTCCTTTCTTGACGGCCGACAACACCGGTCCAAAGCATTTGAATATGAAATTGACGCGCGCAAAGATGGAGGATTTGGTCGCCGACCTTATTGAAAAAACACTTGGACCGTGCAAAAAAGCCATGGATGACGCAAAAGTTTACATCAGCGATTTGGACGAAGTCGTGATGGTTGGCGGAATGACTCGCATGCCGGCGGTTTTGGAGAAGGCAAAAACGATTTTTGGGAAGGAGCCGCATCGCGGAATCAATCCTGACGAAGTGGTCGCTCTTGGCGCCGCGATTCAAGGCGGAGTTTTGCAAGGAACGGTGAAGGATGTGCTTTTGCTGGACGTTACTCCCCTTTCACTGGGAATTGAAACGCTCGGCGGAGTTTGCACAAAATTGATCGAACGCAACACGACGATCCCGACCGCGAAGTCTCAAGTTTTCTCTACCGCAAGCGATAATCAGCCTTCGGTGGAAATTCACGTTTTGCAGGGCGAGCGTCCGATGGCGGCCGACAACAAGTCTCTTGGTAAATTTATTTTGGATGGAATCCCGCCGGCGCCGCGCGGCACACCTCAAGTTGAAGTTACTTTCGACATCGACGCGAACGGCATTTTGAAGGTCACGGCGCACGACAAGGCAACGGCGAAAAAACAGCACATTACGATCACCGGTCATTCCGGCCTTTCCGAAAAAGAAATTGAAAAGATGCGCAAAGAAGCCGAGCAATTTGCCGAAGAAGACAAGAAAAAACACAAGAAAGTCGAAACCCGCAACAAGGCCGATTCGCTGATCTCTCAGGCCGAAAAGACGCTCAAGGAGCACGACGCCAAATTAAGCGATTCCGTTAAGGGTCCGATTAAAGAAAAGGTCGCCGAACTAAAAAAGATTCTGGAAAATAAGGACGCGGAGGTTGACGAAATCGAAAAGGATTTTGAGGCGCTTTCTCAGGAATTGCAAAAAGTCGGGACCGAACTTTATAAGGCGACGCAAGAAGCCGCTTCCAAGGAATCAGCCACGGGCCAAAAAACCGGAGGCGGTGGCGACGCAGGTTCAAAGAAGGACGAAGCGGTTGAAGGCGAGGTTGTGGAGGATGAGAAGAAGAAGGAGTGAGGCGAAAAAACTTTATCATCAAGCTTGCTTCCCGTGGTAAAATGTGTGCACGAAGCAGGCGAAGTTAAATACACATGAGATATCTGTTTATTATGATTATAACAATGGCAAAAAAACTGTATCGCAAGATTATTTTAAGAGAGATATCGGGAAAGATAAGACCGATTACTAAAAAAGAAAAGCAACTAATTGACGAGCTGTTGACCAACTTCCAAGATGTATCAAT
>JACRID010000011.1 GCA_016220145.1 Candidatus Peregrinibacteria bacterium | reverse complement strand
ACTTACTCCATTATTCCAAAATATCTGTTCTTTGCTCAAGCTTAAGCCACCAAACAGGATTTTGGGAGTGTAGTGGCAAAAAAATCCACTTTGGCTTCCACATGCGGAAAAAACGTACTCAAGTGGTGAAGATGAGTTAAAGCGGTTTATTGAGGAATCTTTTAAAATTGCTGCAGTGCGAGAAGGCAAGCCTTACCAAAAACCGCGGGCTAGAGGATTTGTATCCTATCAAATCTTTTTGATGTTCAAATGAACCAAGTCCGGGCTCTGGTGGATGGAATGTAGCACAGTGTCATGAAATTTTCGTTAAATTTTTATGACAAAATTATGAACGCGATTGGCAGGATTCTGCGCGCAAATTGTCAGTACTTGTTGTCAGCCGTTAATGTCCGCTAAATCGTCCTTATTCCACGGTGCATAAGCCAAATCTGTCACAGCATTTTGACAATGTTCTTTTTATTAATTAATGTGCCGACACTTCTTATTTTCTAATTTTAAAAATGCATGAGACAAAATCCGCGAGAAACTATTTTTATGGAAAATGGACAGGCGGTTATTCCGAAACAATCAACGGCGCAACACGGTAACATAGCAGCAATTTCAGCTGCCGTATTGGCCGCTGTAAGTGCCGCTGGCTGCAGTGAACAAAAGGTCGAAAACGATGATTTCCCACCGCAAATAGCACAGAGTGAGTATGCGCTTGCATTAAAGGATTTGAATCCGCCGGCGGCGCCTGTTGTTTTGCCCATCGTGAACGGAAGATCGGCGCGGATAAGCCAGATAGGCCACTCAACGCCAAGCCATATGGGTCCGGCAACCGCCCGCGCCATCGATTTGGCGGTGGACGGCGATTTTGCGGCGCCGATATCCGGAGTCGTAACATTGAATCCGGGCAATTGCAGGCAAAACGCAGACAGGGCCAATCGGCTTTCATGCAATGACGGCTGCAATGGAGGGTGGGGCAATCTTTTAGGATTGGAGGGTTTGGACGGCAGAAAGTTTATCGGGGCGCATTGCGATAGTTTTGCGCCCGGACTTCAAACAGGCGCATTTGTACTGCAAGGAACACCGCTTTGCGAAATCGGCTGCACCGGAAATTCCAGTGGCGTACATTCTCATTTTGATAAAACAGCGAGCACACAGCCTCCGATCACATCCCAAGGCATAGATTACTTTATTACAGCCGTCACAGGTCGCTCTCCGTCGGCAGAAAGGCCGGGAACCGCCAATAAAGCGGGAACTTTTGTAACATGCTGCCAAGGCGGCTGCGCGGAATATGGCGCAACGCCTGCCGATTGCCAACACTCTTATGTTTCGTTCAATCAACCTCTTGAAGAAACGCTTGTCTCAAAAGTCGCGCAAATGCAATTGACCGATTTAAGAATAAAGCAAACTTTAGGGGGAATCGAACCTGTCCGCAGCGGTTCCAATGCAATGTGGACGCTGGCGCAGCAGCGCATAAAATACGCAACGATTCTTCGGGGCGAAGTTCCCGCGAAGATATTGTTTTACACCGGCAGTTTCTCCGGCAACGGAAACCGCAATCCGTTTATTACGACGGGCTGGTCAAGAATTATGGAAGATTCCGGAAGCGTGCTTAAAAACTGGGCGGCTTACACGCAAGTTCACTCTGAAGATTTTATAAAATTCGATTTATATGAACTCATGATGGCTCATGTCATGCCCGAAAGCAGAGATGCGGTGGCGGTGCCCGCGCGCATCGAAACTTTCTCAAACTGGAGTCCTGATTGGGAACTTTACAGAGCCGTCATGGCAATAAACGGAATTGATTTCCACGCTTACTTGGCGGTCTTGAAAAGAGAAAGGGGAATGAGGTATGGTACTTATTATAATGCCAGGGACAGAATTTGGACTCCCGACGGCTGGACAGGCTTATAATTTAATTCTTAATATTTAATTTCTCATTTAAATTATATGAAACAAAGTCACTTTGTTATAACGAGCGTGTTCGTTGCCACCGTTTTAATTATCGGCGCAATAATAATTCTCACAAGACCAAATATTCCACTGCCTCCGTCTTTCCATTCTACGTATGTGCCAAGCTCCCCTGAAGAAGTGGATAAAGACCTTAAAGAATATCTAGCATTAAGCCCGGCGGAACAAGCAAAAGTTAACAGTGAAAGGCAAAAACGGAAGGAACAACAAGACGCCGCGGAGCGTTCCGCTGAAATCAGAAGTAGTCAGATAGAAGAAGGCACTGAAAATCCACATGGAGTCGCCGATTCTTATACAAATGATAAATTGGGGATCGGTCTTAAATTCCCACAAAAATTTTCTTTTAGCACGGGCAAAGAACCATCAAACAACACTTATTATGTGGCCTTTTGCTATGATGTAAAAGATGACTGTTTTGAACTAAAAATGACCAACAGTCTGAGCATCGAGAAAATCCCAAATCTTGAAAAAAGCATTGCCATCGACAAAGATTTCAAAAAGAATTTATGTAAGATAAAAAAGTGCCCGAATGGGACGGTAGAAAATGGCGAAGTTATAACGTACGGTGAAAATAAATACTTTACCGCACAATTCGACGTTCCAGACAGATTCGGCGGCACTTACAGAAGGTGGGATTTTGAAACAATGGTTGGCGAAATGCTTTATTCTTTCAGATTCGACAAACAACTTGGTGACAGCGACAAAGAACCGACAGCAGCCACGCGAAAATATATCCTTGAGAATTTTGAGGTTAAATAGTAAAGTCCTCGAATGCTTTACTCCTCCTCAACCGGAATCTTTCTCATTTTCGGCGCCTCCGGCGTTTGTTTCGGCAGTGTGATCGTTAAAACACCATTCTTCGCCACAGCTTTTGCCTTGTCATGCATAACCGCACACGGAAGTGGAATCACGCGCTCGAAGGAATGTGACGTGCGCTCCTTTCTAACATAGTTTTTTCCTTTTGATTCCGTTTCTTCATGAACTTCGCCGGAAAACTTAATGGCCGTGGCGCTGATTTCCACACTGATCTTTTTTGGCTCCAAACCCGGAATATCGGCAACCACAACAACATTGGCATTTGTCTCCTTCACATCGACTTTAGGAAAATTCATCTTGGAGAACGGATCGAATCCAAATGGTATTAAATCCATATATTTTAAGGTAAAAGGGTAAATGTAAAATGGTAAATATGCCTATTATGCCTGGCACTCAAGAGTCTAGAGCGCCAACCCTTTGACGTCAAGAGTAAAAACCTTTACAATATAACTGTGTTAATTTCAATTATCCTCGGTTCCGAATCCGATAAGGCGCACGCGGAAAAGATCGTGAAAGTGCTGGCGGAATTTGGCGTTCCATATGAAATCAAGGTTCTTTCGGCCCACAAAGTGCCGGAATTGTGTTTTGAATACGTTAAGGAAATGAATAAAAAAGCGGATGTTGTTTACATCACTTGCGCAGGCAGAAGCAACGGTCTTTCGGGCGTGATTTCCGGTTCAAGCGTTCATCCGGTGATTGCTTGCCCGCCGTTTTCCGACAAAGCGGACTATTTGGCCAACATTCACTCTTCGGTTTTAATGCCGAGCGACACTCCGGCAATGACGGTTGCGGATCCGCAAAACGCAGCTCTTGCAGCAGTTAAAATTTTGGCACTGAAAGACAAAACACTTGCCGACAAAGTTGCGGCAAGAATCGCAGACGTAAAAGGTAAATTTAAGTAGTAGGGAAGTTAACCAATCCGTATAAATCCGTCACACCGAGCTCGGCCAGTTCTTTATTTATTCGCTGCGTCGTTTTTTCGTATTCTTCTTTTGAAATCGGCTTATTTAAATATTCCTTATTTTTCGTATAAACACAGCCAAAACAGTGATTGGAGTCCCATACGTTATTGCACCAGGAAGAGTTGTGCAGATAATCGCACCAATAGCAATTGGTACAATCAAACATATAGCCGCAAAACGCAATGTCGTAACACCTTTCAAATGTATTTGCGATCGGCCCGCAGTCCAAACAATCCTTTGTCCCGCGCTCCAAATTCGCATTGAAGATATACATGGAATCCTCGCAAAGATAGCTGTCAAAACACCAATAACAATTCTTGCTGTGGAGCAGGTAATCGCCAAAACAATTTTCGTTATCCACTTGGTGCATGAAAACGCGCGGCGTCTGCAACTGCACCTCTTCAAATCTTTTAAGGTTTTTCTCTATTGGCAGCGCTTTTAAGCGTTCAACTTCCTTAAAATATTCTTCTTTCGTGTATTGCTTGTTAAAAATGCAGTAACTTTTTCGGCGCAATCCCGCACAACCGAAACAATCCGTGCAACCTATGCAGTAATAGCAAAACGAACAATCCGTGCACTGTTTGCAATTCTGAAGATAATTGCCGCCATAACACCTTGTGCAATCGATGGACTCGTAGCAAAGCTCGCATTCTTCGCAAAAAGTGCAATCGGCGCAAAAACGATTTTTGCGCGATTCATAGCAATAAAAACAGTTTTCCAAATTCGAACTCCAAAAACACAGGTAAGAATTCCGCGACACGACAATTATGTCCCCGTAATCGCAATTTTCAGTCTGGCGCGTCCAATGCGAAATTTGCGGCGAGGTTTTATATAACCGCTGAAACTCCTTTATAAATTCAAGCGCATTCACATAAAAGATTATAACCTAAACAACTGATCTTTCACCATATTCCCAAAAAGCGACCGTGGATTCATGGCTTGGACAAGGGGTAAAAAGGGCTTGCGAAGTGTTCCGTAGGGTGGTTTTGTAATACAAAAAAACTTGACACCGAAAAAGGGGGCCAAAAAATTTTT
>JACRID010000014.1 GCA_016220145.1 Candidatus Peregrinibacteria bacterium | reverse complement strand
AATTAATAGGTTTTCTCCTAAAAAATTTTTTGACCCCCGTTTTTATTGTCAATGCCTTTCTGAACTTCCAGGTTGCCAGTTTCCCCTTTTGTTATGCCAAAAAAACACCCTCTACTTCACGGATTATGGTGAAGCTACAAGAAAACGTTTTTTCGCACTATTATTCGGATAGAAAAAAGAAACGTTCTTGAATTCGATCTTGCCGCTGACCTTTTTCAATTTGAGCGGCTTTTTCGGATCTCTCACCCCATTTTGAGTCTCAACCAAATTAATAAAACGATCTATGTGGCGCGCGCGTCGGCTGTATTGAGGCAAAATATCACCGAGCAAATGCAGCGGCGTCAAGATTTCATTCAAAAGTCCCATGAACATGAAAAGCGTACCGAGCGTAATAGACATATCCTTCACCATAAACGCGCAATCACGTCCGGATTAAGCATGCTGGCCAATCTCCATTTTTTATTAAGCGCGCTTTGCGAAGACGAAGCACGATCGCTGTAGCCTTTCTGCACTTCCCAAAAAAGTTTCTCATTTTGATTGAGTTTGTAAGTAATGATATTCGTAATTTGATCGCTCAAGTGCTCGTGCTTAAGATTCCACAGCTTATTCACGCGGTGCTGCTCTTCTTCGTTGCGCTTGATTATCGTAATGATCAACCCAAGCCCCGGCGGAATAACGGCCAGCAAAAGCAGCGTCATTGGAACACTAACGCTAAGCGCAATAACAAGCATGCCGATAAAACCAACTGCCGCTGGGAAAAAACGATTGAGCCACCAGTTTGTCATTTCCCACATGGAAGTATCGCCTTCATCCACGATTTTGGCATAACGGCTGGAATGCTTTTGCGTATGCTGATAATAATCCAACCTCAAAAGCGCCAAGTAACCGTCAAGATGCACCCACTGCGAATTTTGATTGCCGATTTCCCAACCAAGATATTGAGTTTCCGCGTTTGTAAGGTTATTTAAAACGGAAAGCAAAAACCAAATCGCAACGACAACAATTAAAGACTGCATGGCTGCTTGCGTAAATGTGCCGGAAATCAGCCCGTTTGAAAGCCCATCCACAAGTATTTTATAAAGATACGGCTGCCCAAGACGCGCCGCAACTTCAACCAATACCAAAAAGGTTAGCAGAAAGAACTTTTTTTTCTGCCTCCAGCTGAGTTTTAAAATGAGCTTTAGATAAGGTTTGATTACCATAAGTTGTGATTAGTGCCTGATATTAATACGCCAATCTGCACCACCTGTCAACCGTGTTGCTGTGAATCCGTATGTAGTACAATCAATGCCATGAATTACCTCATTGCAAACATGGCCGTCATCGGATTGGCCGTCATTACTTTGGGCTGGTTGGTCCAATTTTATTATGCCGTGGCCGGCCACAAAGAAATCAAACCGGCGTTCATTTTGGTTTACATGCTAGGCGTACTTTTGCTGATCGTAGACGGATATTCAAACGGCCTGAGCAAGCTGGCTGTGATGAACTTATTCTCGATGTTCGCTGCGTTCTTTGTGCTGTTGAAGGTCAGCTTTAAAAAATAGCAACCAACAGGTTAGTTGGTCTTGCCAAATAGCCATAAAAAATGTATAATTTTAAGATTAAATTTAACCTTAAAAACAAACAAAAATGGCACCGGAAAGACCACTTAACGAATGTGCCCAAAAACAGGGAGAAAGCAGCCGCCAATATGAACAGAGGCGATCCGAAATTTTAGCCGGCACGTCTGGTGCGTGCCGTGAAGTTTCAAGAGACGTTGGAGACGCAAGAGAACGCAACCCGCTACAGCCGGAATGGAATCGAGACATCACTCTAACCTTTGATGACTCTCTGAGAAATTCTGCCGGCATTATCGAGCATTTGGACAAAAACGGCATTAAAAATTTCCGCTTTTACGGAGAATCCGGCACAGCGATGAAAGTCGATGTATTGAAGGAAATGGGCGTAGATAACGGCAAGGAATCAAAAAAGCTCACTCCCGGAAGATGGCTCACCGAATACGTCGACAAAAAACGCGGCAGCCTTTCCAGAGAAGAATATATGCGCCAGTACATGATTAAAAGTTCCGAAAGAGATGGGACCAATTATTTGGCGAACGGCGCAAAAATCAAAGAGCGGTTTATGCGACTTTATCCTCATAACTGGCTTGAAAAAATTGAAGAGACTTTTGGCTATCATGCCGCAATGATCCATCCATCTCCAACCGATACAAAAAATCATATTCAATATTGGACGGTGCCTCAAATTCAAGAAAACATAGAAACTTTTGAGACATTTGTGCGCGCGTGGCTGGATATTCCTGAGTTTAATGTAAGGCATTTGCGTACACCTGCCGGCGGCAGATTTGGATACGATGCGGATTTTAGGGGCAGATGGGATACGGGCACTAAAAACGCAGCAAAATTGCAGTCTGCAATTGAAAAATTCAGGCCTGGTGCAACGTGGGATATGTGGACCACCTACACTGCTGATGCATTACAACATGGCAGAATCGACTATGGCGGAGTTGCCAGAGAGGCGATAGGGAATATGACATTTCCACCCGAAAAACCTTTTCTTCCAAAGGATAATCTTTTGTTGATGCACTCAAATTATTATGACGAAAAAAACTTTGGCAAAATAGACAGGCTCTCGAAAGAACTTGGTGAAGCATATTATAAAGGCCAACCCGAAAAAAGAAATAAATATTTAGTACACAAAACCGCAACCATAGAGGTGGAAGGAGCATTCGTGAGATCGAAGCCGGAACAAGGCAGCGAAGCAAAAGTCATTACTAGAATGCCAAAAGGCGCAAAAGTATTCGTTCGCGAACGTGTTCCAGGATTACCGGCGTGGCTCAAAATAACATGGGGCACGGACGAAAGCACCGAAGGATATATACATGAATCTCAACTCAAAATAGATGAAAGAATTTTGCCCGGGGATATACCGGAATTTCCAAAAATGCGCACTCAAATGGAAGCCATCGATTCTCCATATCGCCATTATTTTACCGCCGCAGATCGCGCTTTTATAAACACGACATTTGGCGAACATACTGCAAAAATGGATCTGTCGAGAAATCAATACATGGTGGTTATAAATCGAGCGGAACAATTTGCGGCGCTTGTATATTACAGCCGCGAAGCAAATAAATATTACATAGTTGGAGATTTTGGCTCAAAGGTATCTACCGGCAAACAAGACGTGGCAAACAGAACATGGGCAACGCCGCTTGGTTTATATGACCGCCTGCCGATTGAAAGAGCAAGGGCACGGGAACAAAGACCGGAATGGCGAACCGAAGGTAAAGGCGGTGGCGGTTACGGACCGGCCGGAAGCAGAGTTTTTGTGCTCGGCAAAGTCGATGTTAAATCTCCATATGGAGAACCTCTTAACGTAGCTTTGCATAAAACCAACAAAAAATCCGTGCTTGGCGAAGTTGCGGCCTCTCATGGTTGCGTGCGCACATACGATGCGTTCGTTGATATATTGGATAATAACGGACTTATTGACGGCGACTATGGCAGATATGTGCTGGTTGGAGATTCGGGAAACACGCGCTATGCGGGCGACTACAGACAATTGCAAAAAGCTTAAATAAAAAAACAAATGCCACCAAAAGAACAAACCGTGGAGCACACAGAACATGCCGAAGCAAATATAGATTGGCAGAAATTTAGCGGTGCATTAAAAACATTTATTGAAACCTGCAAAGCGGACTTAACAAAAGATCAAATCTCGATTTTATCGCGTTTAAATTTGATGGCCGGCGTAAAGGGCAGCAAAACTCAAGCCGAAGCTTTTTTGAAAGACCATTATGAAGAATTGAAAGGCGTTTTTTTTAAGGAAATTGCAAAAAATACATTACCGCCGGAAGCGGCGCGCGAACTTTTGATGGCTTTTAGCGAGAACCAGTTAATGCGCGAACTTTATGCTCAATATGGAAAAAAATATCAACTTTCCGCGGGCGGAAATGAAACGACGGACTGCGTGAGAATACTCAGGCAAAGCCTGACTTTTCGCCAACTTGCCGACCAAAATCCGACAAGATTTTTCAGCGAAGGTTCGGATTTGGTTTTGGATGAAAGTTTTGGACACGTGGTGGATATCGTTGATCGCAGGGATTTTGGCAGACTTTCCAACTATAAACCAAGCAAAGGAAAAGTTTATATTTTCGGCTTGGTGAAGCCACCTCTTTACTTTAACGGCAAGCCGAATATCACCCACCTTCAAATTGCAACGGACCTTCAATCCGATCCGTCGGCCCTTGCGGTTATTCACGCTTCTTCAGATAAGGGCAGCGTTGTTGTAGAAAAAGACATCAAGCAATATCTGCAAAATACTTCTTTTGAAAGAGTTTATGTGACGGAAATAGATTTGGCATCGCCATATGTCGGAACTCAATTGCAGAGGGAACCAATGTTTACCGTTCAGGGCTTTCACAATCCAACCTACACGCGCCCAACTTTGTATGACATACCGGTTGTGCAAAGTGAATTTGAATTGATTGAACCAAAAAAGAAGGTGGGAATAGACCCTGAAGAAAGGCGCGTACTTGAACTTGTAGCCGAAAATCGCGTTTTGGAATATTTAACAATTCTGACGGGCATACGAGAAGGAAAAATCGGTTCAAAACAAAATGTACTTGAAGGAATGGCATATAAAACTTTTTTTAATCCGGAAAATCACAGTATTGGCCTGCATCAAGTTACAAAAATAGTCGCTCCCCTTTTCGACAAATGGATAGGAGACATTGATGAAAAAAAAGCGGTTGAAATAGGAGGAGAAACTGAACAATTGTGGAGAAAAAAGCAAAGCGGGCAGGAGGTAAAGTGGGAAGATTTGGTACCGCATCTTGCAAGTTTTGATGTGGGGCAAAACCAATATTCGAACGTAAGGACTGCTACAATCTGTTCCTATCTGTTATTAAAACACCTTTTTGAAGATCAATTGCTTAGTGCATACGAAAATTACGGAGAAACATTTTTCGGTTTGGAGGAAAATCCGGAATCAATCATTGCAATTTCAGCCGCATATCGCTCAAGCATGCACGTTATGATACGCGGAAGCCAACAATATAGAATTGCCGAAGTAGCCTTTAAAGCCGATATACTGGATGAGAATCTGCAGTTTACTGCGGCTGCCAAGGCAATGCCGGAATTTCAACAGTGTTTGGAAAAAGAGAAAAGCGGCAAAGGATTTGATAAAAACAAAGAAAAATATGAAAGCGGGTTTATGGTTGATGGATATTCCGGATTTCAAACTTCATTCGTAGCGTTTTTGTGCTACAAAAAGCTTCATTCGACCGGGACACTTTCTTACGAAGATTTCAAATCAAGTTACGATACATCTTTGAAGAGTTTGCTATCGCGAAGCAGCGCGCCGGTTGGACAATTAAGAGAAGACTACAAAAATCTGTTTGGCGAAGATCCAAGACTTTTAATAACAGAAGATGAATTGCGCAGCAAATCAAAACGAACATCTTTAAAAGCCGCCGGAATAAAATTTGCAAACGAAGGGCTTTGGGTAGTTTCTCACTTGAGAAAATTGGGAGAAGAAAATTGGCAACAAATCACCATGGCAAGCGCGTCCGGTGTCAGCAGCGAAATCCCAGCCCTTGAACATGGGTTGCAAATAAGATCTTTGCGCACAAATGAAATTTCCAAGATTGACGCGAAACAAGGAGTGCGTTTCCGCAGCCTTATTGAAAATTTGCCAGGCAATCCTTGGTACAAAAAATATCCGGACTTAATTATGGCGGCATGCTTTACTCAAGGCTTATTTGGACTTGAAAGACGCGGTAAAAATGACGGGCAATGGATAATCGAGACTCAAAATTTCATAAAAAACACATTTGAGGTTAATTTGCCGGAAATAGAGGCGAGACTTGGATTTCAAATTGGCGACGACCGTGAAAGGGCGGCCGTTGCGATCTCTTCAAATATTTTACCGGTGAATGACATAGTAAACGCAATAAAAGCGGGCACACCGATGCAGATTTTGTTAAGGCGGTCCGGCACAAGATCGGCGACGAGACTTGAAACATACGCCCGCAGTTTCGATGCGCAAAGAAGCAGATTTGCGTTAAAGGATCCCAAAACTTTGAAACGTAAAATTGAACTTACCGAAAAAGAAAAACGAGAAGCATTTGTGTTGCGCGTTTTTTCCGCGGCAAGATACGAAGCCGCAAGCCACGGTTTTCCAATGGATTTTGCGATTGCCGCCACCGCGATGGCATCACTCGAATGCGGATGGGGACGCGAAAAAAACGAAGCCGGAGAACCAACCCTTTATGCAGGGGCAAACAACATTTTCTCGATCAAACATGATTACAAGCAATATAGCCAACAAGATTACGAACTGCAGGATCCGCGTGCGCCTTTTTACATACATCACACGCGCGAATATCTTGACCCAAGCGACCCCGAAAAATTCACAGAACATTATGAGGCATTTAGAAAATATGACGGCGTGGAAGAGTCGGTGAAGGACTTTTTTAACCTTATTGACAGATCATATCCCGCCACAACACTTTTGGGCCGCGGGTTGCCCGACGTAAATGAACCAAATCCGGAAAATGTCGGCAGAATATTGGAATCTCTGGTTAAGGAGAAGTACGCAACCGATCCCAAATACGTCGACTTAGCACTCACCATCAGCAAGTCCGTCACGGGCATTTTGCGCGAATACGCCCGGATAATATAAAAAGCTTCTAAATAAGCCATTATTTTTGTATAGTGACCGCATGAAACCGGAACTTTTGATGCCAGCCGGCGATATGGAGAAACTGAAGTTTGCCTTTATGTATGGGGCGGACTCGGTTTATGCGGGCGTGCCGATGCTT
>JACRID010000010.1 GCA_016220145.1 Candidatus Peregrinibacteria bacterium | reverse complement strand
TTAGTATTTTAATTAGTATCCCAATAGAATCCCCCCACCTTCCACTCTCCATTCACATCAACCAAATCAACTGTACCTGAACGATAGGTCGTTTCTTGCTTGTCGGCGCTGCTTTTAATTTGCTGGGTGTCAACTTTGACTGACGCGCTGTTGTCGGAAATTTTTAATAAGCTCGCGGCAATCACTTTCGTGGTTACGCCCTGATACTCCGCCGCGGCTTTGACTTTCTGCGTTTCAATCCACTTGCCCATTTGAGCGGTTGATAAAATTAAAACATCATCAATATGCGTGTTGCCGTTCTGATTGGAAAAAGTAGTGAATCTTTCCACGAATAATCTGGCGATCTGCTTGGCGTAAATCTCGCGCGACTTCTCAACCGGAACAAAAACCTCCGGCTCTTTGACAAGCTGGGTCGCTACTCCGCCGGTAGGCGCGGAAGAACCGCTCGGCAATGTGGACGCGGTCTCCGTTGTTGTCTCTCCAGTCAACGGCGTTGCCGCCTCTTCTGCTTTTTTCTTATTTGATAAAAAATAAAACAACAGCGTGAAAGCCAAAATAAAACCTATTCCAAGACTCAAAATAATAAAGATTCGTTTACGTATATCTAACATATACAAATATACTAATTAACTAATTATACCAATGCTATACTAATGTGCTTTAAAGTCCGTTAATGTAAAATACTTTCTTTATCAAGATTAGTATACCATTAGTATCATTAGTACTCTATTATTCGTATATTAGTATTTTATTACCCTATCTCCATGTCTTTTTCGCTCCCTTTTCCGCCCATCTGCGCTTCAAACTCTTGTTTGGCTTTTTCTATCTGCATTAATTGCGCCGGGTCCGAAGTGATAAGCTGATCTTCGGTGTAAGACGCGACGACTTTAATCGCTGCGCGTTTCAGACCGGCGAAGAAAATCCCCTCGCCCACCGCGCTTTCCAACAATAAATATTTTTCGCCTTCGGTCAGCATGAAAGTTTTTTGGATAATATCAACCGCGGCCGGCAATTGGCGCAGAAGGAGTTGTAAAGCCGAGTTGGTAACAATTGAGTGGCCGTATTGCGACTGCAAAAAATCATTAACATCCTGCGTAATCGTGGTAACGCCCAAATAGTATTTGCGGCATCGTTTAACCAGCGCGTAAATAAATTTCGCGCTATCCTCATGCGTCATCAGCCACCAAGCTTCGTCAATAATCAATAAGCGTTTTTTTCTCTCGCTCCGAACAATATTCCAAACATAATTAACCAAACTGTAAATCGCCATCGGCCGCAATTCATCCTCCAAATCGCGGACGCTGAAAACCACCAGCTGATTATTCATGTTAACATTGGTCGGCGAATTAAATAAGCCGGAAAAAGTGCCTTCCGTATATTTTTTAAGCTTCAAAACCATCGTTTGCGCCCCCTCCATGCCTTCCAAAACATCCAATAAATCCTGCATTATCGGCGGTTCAACCGTGGCTAAGTTGGAGCTGGGGGTAATATCTTTTTTCGCGTAAGTTTCGCGCAAGGCCTGATCCATTACTGAATCTTCCAGCGCGCTCAAAGAGCCGAACATTATCCTGATCAAACCCTTCGAAGTTATAATCGCGCTCCTAATCACGTCTTCGGTGGAAATCTGCTGGCCGACCGGCCGCGGCAAGTCAAATGGATTAACTTTGCTTTCCGATGCCAAAGAAATATTAACGTAAGTGCCGCCAACCGCTTCGCACAAATGCTGATACTCCATTTCCGGGTCAATGATAATGATGTCAGTGCCCATCATCAAACTGCGCAAAACTTCAAGCTTAACCGCGTATGATTTACCGGCGCCGGATGTGGCGAATACCACCATATTGGCGTTTTGCAGACTGAACCGGTCAAACAAAATTAGACTGTTATTATGCTGGTTGATGCCATATAAAATGCCATTATCGCTGGTCAGTTCGGCCGACATAAACGGAAAAGACGCGGCAATCGGCGAAGAATTCATGTTAAAGGCGATGTTTAGTTCATCCACGCACAACGGCATCGTGGAATTAAATCCTTGTTCGGCTTGAAATAAGACGTGCTTGCTGTAAATCAATCGCGCGCCAAACACGTTTTCAATATCTTCCGTCATTTTGTTCAGTTCGTCAACCGACTTGGCGTATAAAGTAACGTAAAAAGCGAATTGGAAAAAATGTTCGGTGCCTTGCGTCAAATCATCGCGCAGTTGTTCAATATCGCGGAGGGCGGTTTCGCGCAACGGATCGCGCGCCGCGCCTTTTTCCGCGTCCGCGCTGATTTGCGCCTCTAATACGCCGACTTTCTTTTTTAATTGTTTTAAAATAATCGCCGAGTTAATCGGATAAAAAAACATTGACGTGTCCATGGTAGCGTTGAAATTCAAAATCGGCGCGCTCCAGCCTACGGCGATATAGCGCGGATAAGTGATAGCGAAAATCGTGCGCAAAAACGTTTCGCCCAATTGGATGAAATTTGATTCAACCCGAAAAGCCGACGGCGCTATTAAATCGCGGATGGCGACCGTGCCTTCGCGATAAACGCGCTCCTCTTCCAAAGAAATCAGCCCCTCTTGCGCTTCCTTCTTTTTCTTTTCCGCTTCCTCTTGAGCTTTCGCGCTGCCAAGGAACCGCTTGTTTGTGTTTATTGGTTTAAACGGCATAAATTCAAGATACTAATATACTAATGTACTAATGATACTAATGCTATACCAATACCCTTTGATGACAAATATTAGTATAGCATTAGTATCATTAGTACATTAGTATATTGGTATGTTTAACTACAAGCTTCTTTCAATCTGCAGCTGTTCAATCGGCTGTAATTGTTCCGCGAATGAAATATCCGGATTATAGCTGGAATAAAACAGTTCAATCACCGCCTGGGTGTCAAGCTGAACCACTTCCAGCCCCATGCCTTGCAAACCGGAAAACACTTGGCGCAAGCGCAAATTTAAATCCTCTACCCGCTGTTTGAACCGTTCTTCTTTCAACCGCACGCTCAAAGCCGGTTTCAGCACTTCTTTAAATTTGGCCCAAAAAGATTTTCTGCTGTTGGAAAGCGGATCATACGGCACCACCACGTAAAAGCGCTTGGTCATAATTTGGCCCATCTGTATCAGCTCTTGAATGAAAGAGCGGTAATCAGCGGTTTGAATGCGCAAAAGTTCGTTCGGCTGTTCTTTTTCCAATTGAATCAATTTTTCCACATAAGGTTTAATCTGCAAACGGCGCGACTGGATGGCGATTTGCAAAGGAAAATCCAGAGAATTTAAAAAACTCACGTAAGATGAAATCAAAGCGTTTTGTTCGTCTTCGGATTTCAACGCGAAATTAATGCTGGAAGTCATCAGCACTGCGCGCAAAGTTCCGTCTTTCAAAACCACCACACCGTCTTTAATCTCCGCGATCGGCAGATGCGTCTGCGTGGACGGCTTGCCGGTTTTTTTCTTTTTAACTTTTTCCGATTTCATAATTACATTTATAGTCCCCTCCCCTCGTAGGGGAGGGTTGGGGTGGGGTCTCCCCGCTCGTCGAGACCCCCTCCTGCCTCCCCGTTCGGCTGAGCGCTCACGACGAAGCCCTACAAGGGGGAGGGACAAAAAAACTATTCCTCCTCCGGTCGATAAAACCCGCCTGTATTCACAATTAACGCGAGGTCGCGAATATGCTCGCTCCGCGCCGCCTTTCTCACTTCTTTTTCTTCAATCTCCGGCGGCTCCAGCAAACGCAAATAATTTAATTCGTCTTTGTCATAATTTTTCCGCCAAACGCGCAAACCAGGCCGGCGGACAGTCTGCAATAAATTTAAAACAAAATAATGAAATGTTTGGCCGTTGATTTTTACAAACGCCACGATTAGCGATCCGCCGCCGACAACCGCCAAAGTGGTGATGAACAAAGCGAAATCAGCGTATTTAAAAGCGAGAAAGACCAATAGCCCGGACGCGAGCAGGATTAAAAACTGCCGCACGGTTATCGGCCCGAAAATCTTGTCTTCCACGTCAATGAATTGCGGCACTACAAACTGTTGCATAAAATTCCTATCCCCTCTCCTCGTAGGAGAGGGTTGGGTGAGGTCTCACGCGACAATCAAATCGTTTTTCCAACTTCCGCCAACTTCCCAAACTCTTCAAATTTAATTCCACTCTCTCCCACCACCTCCGTCAATTTCCTCCCCTCATTCACCGCGCGCTTGATTAAATTCTGATAATCTTTATACACCGGACTGATAAACCACGCGTCTAACGCTTGAAGGTATATTATAACAGATTCTTTCCTTAAAGCCGAGAACTTATCACGCAAGACCTGAACCGAATCAATCCCGCCGGTCGCCAAACGGCGAAAATCGGTCAATGTCATTGTCGCGATCTCGTCAATCGGCCCCAGGGAGATTTTCTCGGTCGGCTCAATTTTTGGCTTCGCAACATCTTGAACCAACGGTTTGGCGCCAGCCCGCGGCACCGCGGAACCCACCATCTGTCTGATTTCTTGTTTAATCGTCGGCGCTTTACTGACAACCGGCTGTCTTGCTACTGTTTTCAAATCTTGTTTGGAAGCCAAATGCCAAACCTTTTTTATCGCTCCAATCACCGCTGATGTTTGTTCTTCAGAAAATCCCAACCCGCCATCCGCCTCGCTTCTTTGCAAATACCCGCGCATTTGGTCTTCGGTCCTTACCCCTTTAACGAAAGACACTGCCAATGAATTCAATCTCCCGCGCATCTCATCTTTAATCGGGAATCTAATCTCTTTGACAAACAAATCATACAAATCATCTTTCTTATCCGGCAAAACATTAGCGGATTTCGTCTTTACCGCCTCGCCAACCGCATCTTCCAACAATGACTTGCTATCATCTTTCGTCCACACCTTCACATCACTCACTATCTGCTTTCTGTTATCTGCATTTCCCTCGGCCTGGTTCCACTGAGTCACCACGAAGTGAGCTCGGAACGAAGGCTGCATTCTGTCGTCAACTCTCTGTGTTTTGTTAATTGTGTTTTGTGTTTTGTTCTTCACCGTTCGCACATATTTAGCTTCGTCCACAAAAATCTCCTTCACCGGCGCCGTCGTCGCCGGCAGCACCTCGCCCTCCTTCGCCGGCAGTTCGGCGTTCGGAGTTTCAACACTCGTCGGTTGAGTTTTGTTAATTGTGTTCTGTGTTCTGTACACATTAAATTCATCCCAACTCATCCTTACGGACGTGCCGTCGGATTTTTTAACGAGAATTGTGGGTAGGGTCTGGGGCATAATATTATCCACTTGACAAAATCTTACGCCTATTATATACTAAATTCATCACGATGACAGAGCCAATGGTGAAAGGTTTAATCCTGATCCACTCTCTGTCTTTTTTTATACTCCAATTTATGTTTTAAATCATCCACAAAGAAAAAATAAAGACGAAAACCGCGCAACAGAGAAGAAAATTTCCGACGCGAAGGAATGCCGATCCTCGATAGTTTTCCATTCTCACTCAAGTATTTAATTAGACAGTGGAAGTCCCCATCCCCGGAAACAATAATTGCTTTATCAAAGTTTGCGTATTCTATCATACAGTGTAAAACCAGTTCGGCATCAACATTTCCTTTTATTACTTTCAAATCTTTATCATAAATCGTCGGTTTAAACACCACCATATACCCGGCGTGCTGTAAATAGGTGTAAAGAGCTTCGTTACCCGGCACATAACCGATAAATAGAAAAGCTTTATCTATCTGATATTTATTTTTCAAAAAAATCCTAAACTTCGAAAAATCCAAAATTCATCCCTGCTCGCGAATAGATAGGTTCAAATTTTGACTATCAATAAACGCGTAATTATTGCTTGTTTTTGACATAATGTAATCTGTATGAATCGGCCTTTATCAATACTATTAAAGCTCCCAAGGATAAACGCAATGTTCGTCTTTTTTCTTTCCTTCTAAACCGACCACCTTATAGTCCTTTGCTCTATATTTCTGACAAAATGAACCGACAGCATGTTTTTGAAAATTTCTAAAATTCGTCTTCACCTCTATCGGCAAAAGAGAAGCGCGCAAGTCTAAAACAAAATCAACTTCCGCGTGCCTGTGTGTCCGCCAAAAATATATATGCTCGCGTCCATATTTTTTTACGAGCTCGGCAAAAACGCTGGTTTCAAACAAATCGCCGCTAATCCTCGCGCCCAGTTCTTTATAACGCAACACCTGCAACAAACCTGTATCATAAAAAAATATCTTAGGCGCCTTTGACACCTCAACATTGGCGCTGCGGCTAAACGGATGGACAAGTTTTATAATATACGTGTTCTCTAAAATTGATAGATATTGTTCAACTGTCTGCGCCGCTAAACCTATTGTGCTTGCCGTGGCAGATACGCTTAAAAGCTGTCCGCTCTGCGCCGCTAAAACTTTCAATAAGTTATTAAACTTTTCTATCTCCACAATATTAGCCAAATCTCTTATGTCTTTCCGCACATAGGTATCAATTATAATCTGCAAATATTTTTCTTTTATTTCTATTGAATCTTGCAAAACAATCTTTGGATATCCGCCATAAAAAACATATTCGCGATACATACGGATGATATCTTCAAAAATCGGCCCTTTGCCAAGTTTAGACACCTGTTCCAAGTTATAGTTAATGCTTTTAAACCTCAAGAACTCGCTGAATGATAAATTAAAAACTTCAAAGTTGACTATCCTGCCAACGAGCGAATCGCTAAATTTATTCTTAATATCAAAACTGGACGAACCTGACACAATTAGCTTTAGATACTTGTGATGGTCCGCCAGTAATTTCAAAAAAGACGACGGTTTCTTAAGATTCTGTATCTCATCTATAAAGACAAATAATTTTTTATCCGACAGGCTTAATTCTCCCCAATCAAATCCCGCCCCCTCAAGATAAGATAAAAAATTTTCCACGCCAGCGTCAAGTATTTCTGTTTTTCTTGAATCCTCAAGGTCAAAAAAATATGTTTTTTCACCATCCGCATTCAGCTGATCTTGCAAATAGAGCATTATGGATGTTTTTCCAACTTGTCTCGCGCCATGCAACACCAAAACATCGTCTATATTGATATACTTCAAAATTTCATCTAAAATATCACGTTTTATCAAGTTTTTTGTCATAAGTGTATGTATTTCTAAACCACACTTTCATTTTACCATACCTTTATTTCAAAGTCAAGTTTAATTTTACCTTATGATTTTTGCGCACCGTACTCCCATTTTATCTCACCTTTTTCTACGGCTGCACTACAACTTTACCGCATTTTTACTTCTTTTGGCTAAATCAAGCGAAAAATAAGTTGTAATTGTTGAATTTTTGACGAGAATGGTTAAAGCACAGATTACTATCCTAATTTGGGCGGCAGTGTAGCGTTAAGTTTCCAGTTCTGATCTTCCTCAGAAAAATAAACCAAAGCGCCATAAGTTGGATACACTTCTTCATAAATGCCGCTCAATTCTAAAATTCTATCCAAATACGGTGATTCGTCCCAACCCATCGAGCCAAAAGCCACTATCATATCGACCCTTAACGCGAAAGGACGCTGGGCCATCATAAAAAATTTTCTAATTTCCTCTTTTTTCTGCTCCGTCAAATCGCTCAAAATTAATTTCTTCCAATCATAAGGATATTCTTTTTTGCCGATGTCGCTTAAAAATAATCTGTAATCAATTAAATCACAATCACGCAGATGCAAATAAGTGCGTAAAACTTCCAACAATAATTCTTTTAATTGGACTGACTGTCCCCGTATATTAATTTGTCTATTAATAAAATCGAGCTGTTTAGCATTGTCGTATTCATCTCTAATATCTGGACACGCTACAGTGAAAGAATTGATAAATTTGCCAATCGTAATCGGTTCGTTTTCATTCTTTAAAAACACTTCTTCATTGTGCAACAATGAATCGGCTAAAAATCCGGAGGTATTAATATAATAATCCAAATATGGCTGGAGAGCTAAATTTTCTTTTATCCTTTCTATGCACGGCACCCCAAAACACAAAGCGCACCATAAATATTTATTCACTAATGCTCCTTTATCCGCGGGATTAAAACTATCAAACTCATCAAAGACAATAAAAAATAATAAGAGCTGAAATAGTTTGCTCTCCATATTATCCTCCGTCTCCGTCCCATTATCGGCCACAGACAATATATCAAAAGCAAGGTCTCTTGTCTCGCCATCATGAGCAAAAAATGACTGCGCCAAAAATCTCATTATTGCCGGACTATCTTTCATTTTGTTTTCCTGCCAGTCATATAGCAACTCGCGCGCAGTGTTGTAAGAGTCAGCCGGTTGAAAATACAGCAGAGCAGCACCTAAGTTTTGCAAATCAGGCCGATAAGTGCCGACAAACGAAGTCAAATTACTCAACGCGGAATTAAGGGCTGCGACCTGACTACCATTTAACCATTTAAACTTCTCTGCAAAATAATCTTTGTTAATGGCAGTTAGTTCTAAACCGCTAAAATCTATTTCTTCATCCTTTAAGACCGCCTCCGCACCAACTCCACCATTCACTATGCCTATTAACAAACGAACAACTTCTCGCAATCGTTCAGACATTCCACTGATTACACTGTCATCCAACAAATAAACTACAGTGCTAAAATATCTCTTTCCCCAACCACCATCTTTAGTGTTTTCAAATTTTCCCATCTCTTCACCAAGAAAAGACAGCGTTTGCCATATTGTATTCGTCTGCCAATCAGAACCAAAAAGACGAGATGACAGTTGATTCAACTCGTTTATTGATTGTTTCTTCTTTTGCCACCACTGTGTTGTTGCTTCTAAGAATTGCGGCATCATAAATAAAATTTATTCGTCAACGTCTTCGTCTTCTTTTTGTTTTTTCTTTTGCTTATCAGGGCCTTTTCCGAACTGTTTTTGCTTAGACTGAAAGGTGCGTAAAACTTGCGCCCTATTGATATGCACGGTGTTTTTGTTTTCCTTGCTTCTGTGTTCTTCTACGAACTTCAAAAACTCTTCTGTGGTAGTAATGGTCTTACCATCAGGTAATTGTAAATTAAACTGACCTTGGGTAGACTCCACATAAGCAAGATTAGATCGCTTACCTAAAGAAGCTGTTAAAAATACAGTTGAACCACTACTTGTCAACATACTGGCGCAGTTATCGGCTATTTGCTGTAACGCCGCCGCCTGTCTTTCTTTGGCATCTGCAATGTGTCCGAACGTTTCAGCAACCATCTTTGAATTTTCATCACCCAAAACCATTCTACCGGTCTTGCTGTCAATAATCGCTTTCTCGCCGGCAGCCAAACCGGAAATCTGGTCCACGTTTCGACCGTCAGATTTGTTAAAAATTAATTCTGTATCTGTACCAGCAAATGTCTCCTCGATCGCTTGCAAATTTCTTTCGTCAATTCTTATTGTCCCGGTGTGTTCATTCATCTGGGCCACAGAATGAATTTTGAGACGTCTAATCCTTTCATCAGCGCCAATCTTGCGCCAATCGCTTAAAATGAATTTCATGGCGTTCTCTGCCGTCTGCCCGCGAAAAACTCCTTCATTCACATCATAAATCGTATGCCCGCCGTCATCCAAATGCGCCACACTCATTGCGGCATTTTTTGCGTCAGCCAACATCTGTAAAGCTTCAAAATCCCTCTTCAGACTATCTTTAAAGTTCTCCACTGCTTCCCCAACTGACGATGTCCCGGTGACGAACGTCCTCGCTAACGCTTCCAATTCCTTTTTTGCCTTTTCACCATCAAAACCCAAACTCTTACTAAATTCATCATACTCTTCCTCTCCCAGTTTACTTCTTAATTGCTTCTCCCATCCTTTTTCTTTAACATCAACCCCGCTACCCTTTGCCTTAGCTCTTAATCTCTCCACTATTACCTCGTTAACGGCAGACATACCATTGCCTGTCTGATCCATGACACGCAAACTGGCATTTTCCGCCATCAAATTATCAACATTGCCGGCTCTACCCAACAAACGATGCAAATCGTTAGTCCATCGATTGCTTGACTCGCTGACAATATTAATCGTTCCGTCCTCTTTTACTTTCCCCCAGCCGAATTTATCAATAAAAACACTCTTCATCACCTCCGCCACTTCTCTCTCTTCTCCTGTCAACTTTCCTTGAGCGCCTGCTTGGATCTGGTCAACAATTAAGTTCAACAAATCATCCGACCATGCTTGTTTAGTTAAATAAGTAATGCCAGCCATGGCCATTGCTGTCTGATCACGTCCAGCATCTTCGCCTTTGGTTGTCAACCTTAATAATTTTCCCAATGAATCAAAAGACTGCCTGATCGATTGCTCTCTCTCTACACCTGAATAATCCTCCATCTTCTTCTTGATTAAAGCCTTATACGCCGTAGCTGGCGTGTCAAAACCATACCTCTCTCGGCTATATTCTGAATCCGCGTTGTCAACTAACTCCTGCCTGACAATTGTTGTCGCCTCCTTCGCGTAGTTGGCCGCTGTTTCCCCGCGCGCCATTCTGGCTCCAGCTGTTAAATGTAATCGCTGTATCTCCGTTCTTAATTTTGCTGTTTCCGCACGCAATCTTTCCTGTTCTGCGCCAGTAGCTTTTATGGCCTTTATCTCTTGTTCTTTTATTGTTTTATTTATCTTGGTCTCTTTAGCCATATCAGAAAGCCCTGTCTTAAAAATCTTTTCCAAATCCACCTGCTTGATCCTTTCCACAAATTTATCTGCCGCTTCCGCCAGTATCTGACCGACCTGCGCCTCTTCAAACAAACTCCTAATACCGCTAACGCCAAGAGCTTTTTCCTTGGCCTCAGCCTCCAGCGCTTTCAACGCCGACTTTTCTTTTTCTATCGCAAAAGTGGATGCCATTTTACGCGCTTCCACAGTTTGAAAACCGCCTGTATAGCCAGCCGAGTCATACTCCTCTCTTTTGAATCTAACTACCTGTCGAAGTTCCTCCTCGCCCAAAGCTGGTTCGCTATTTTTCAATTCACGACTCAACGCTTCTTCTCCTCCTTCAATGTATATCTTTTTTAATCTCACCTCTGCCGCCCCTGTCTTGTACTTATCGGTTTTTTGATATTCTTTTTCTTCTTCTTCTAATTTTTTTGCTTTCCCCTCCCTCTCGGCTTTTTTACTTCGCAAAACTTCATCGCCGCTAATCGACTTTTCTTTTTCTACACCAAATTTTATTTGGCTCATTTTTTGCTCGCGTTCAATTTCTTTCAGTCTTTTTCCGGCCTTCTCTATTGGATCCTCTAACGTTCCCAACTCCACTGGTTTGTCTTTTTCAATCCCGGCTAAAATTGCTTCTTTCTCTGCGAGATCTTGTTTAAGCTGTTCGATTTTCTCCCGCACACCTGCTTGTTTTTTGGGGTCCTTTTCTTTCCCCAAATCTTCTTTCGCGGTCGCGATTTCATTTTCCTTGCTTTCTACTTCACTCCGCGCCCCATCTCTAATATCGGCCCATTCTTTCATTTTTGCATCTGTCTCCAATAAAATCTTTTTCTTCTCACCAAACTTTTCAATTGCTCCTTTCGCTTCTTTTTTATCTATAGAAAACTGATCCTCTGCTTTTATTTCCTCTTTTATAATGTTTCCTATCACCTCTTCTTGTCGCGCCTCTATATCCGCATCCAACGTCTTAATAACACCGGATAATTTTTTGGCCGCTTCTGATATTAACGTTTCATCCAATTTCGCCTCTTGCTCGCCTTTTTGCACAAACTCTTCTTTTGCTTCCTTTGACTCCGCGATCTCAATGCCTTCTTTTATCAAATCTTCTCTTATTTTTGCCGTTTCCGCCTCTTTTTTCATATCAGAAGCAAGTTCTAACGCTTCTCTGCCAGGTTTTTCTCCTTCCCCAGTAACTTTCTCGGCATACTTCAAACGCGCTTCAGCTTTCCCAGCTGCTAAAGACGCTTCATATGCTTCTTTCTCAATCTCGTGTTCTGCCATTTGTTCATTGAGTGTTCCACCGGTCCCCTCATCTTCAAAACCAATAATTAAGCGTCCTGTTTTGTCGTCTTTCTTAATCTTATACCGTTTTTGTGTTGCTACCGCTTTTTGTCCCATAGCCTCATACCTGCCGGTCTTTCCTTCTGAACGCGCTTTCTCTGCCTTTATTTCACCTTTTTCAAATCGCGCTATATCCATTGGCACACCTTTTTTCACAAGACCCTTCGTCTCCCACTCAACCATAAACAAACCATGAGATGGATTAGCGCTTACTCGCGCTTGCAGTAAATCCTCGCGGTTTTTATTAAAATCTGTCATCCGTCTTAATCTTTTTGCGCTAAAAGCATCGGTAACCGCGCGTTCGTGAAACCATTTTTGTAGCCCGCCAAACCTTGCAGGAACTTCCCCCATCACCACCATTCCTTTTTTTGGACCCTCGGTATACCTCTTGGCCACCCATTTTTCTTCCATTTCGCCAGTTTTCCAATTTCTAACCATCTTCTTTTCCATCACCGGCCCATAACCAGTTTTATTACGCCAAGCCTTAAACGCCTCCACATTCCACTTTGCCCAATTTTTTATATTCTCCCCTCGCACCCCATACCACGCCGCAGTCTTCGTCCCCTTCCACGCTAAACCAACTCCAGCTTTCGCACCCTGCACAGCTTTCCCAGCCAACCATCTCCCGGCCGCGTAACCGGTCGCGATCGTCGCCACCTTGCCGAAGAAATCCTTGGCTTTGGACGCGACACTGCCGCCGGCGACATTGAGTTTCTGCACTTCTTGCAAGCCGACGAATAACAGG
>JACRID010000003.1 GCA_016220145.1 Candidatus Peregrinibacteria bacterium | reverse complement strand
TGAATTAAAACGCGAAGTTCTGGCATGGGAAAAAAGAAGCAACAAAGCCAAACGTACGATCACATGGAAATTCACCACCGAAAAAGCCCAAAAAATATTTCCATGCCTTTACGAGACTGAATTTAAAGGATGAGGTACTAGCTGCTCGCTTTTTTAACGCCGATTTTCGCCTCTTTCGGGTCCCGCATCCTCAATTCCGCTTCTAACTTTCAATCGCCGCTTTCAGCGCAGCAAGAGCCACTTCCATTTGTTTTTCGTCAGGTTCTTTTGTTGTTAGTCTTTGTGTCATCAGTCCCGGGTAGGTCAAAGCCTTCATTATCATTTTCTCTCTCCATCTTGCCGAAAACTTTAGAATTTCATATCCGACTCCCATAATGAGCGGCACGATTGAAAGTCTGTGCAGGAAATTTATAAGAAACACCGGATTTCGCGGCACAAAACTCAATATGATAATGCTTATAAAAAGCATGATGACGATGAAACTTGTTCCGCAGCGCGGATGATGTTTTGATTGAGGTTTGACGTTTTCGGCAGTGAGCGAAAGGCCTTTCTCATAAGTAAAAATCGACTTGTGTTCCGCGCCGTGATATTCAAAAACGCGCTTAAAAATGGAAACCCGCGACAATATGAAAATATAAGAAAGAAAAATAAAAATTCTTATAACTCCGTCGGTCGCGTTAAATAAGAGTGTTGACTTGCCTATTTGCGGGAAAACTTTTTGCAATTGCCCCGTTGCAAAAAGCGGCACGAATTTGAAAAGAAAGATCGCCATTAAAAGCGAAACAATAACGCTTAGTGTAAATGACGCCGAATCAATGATTTTGCGGGTTTTGGTGGCTGCCGGCGCGTTTTGCCGATCCCCAAGAGCTTCTTGTGCGGAGAAGTTCAGCGCCTTCATGCCTATTATTATTGATTCCAAAAAGCCGACAATACCGCGCAAAACCGGAATCCCGAGAAATTTAACGCGTGAAACTATGGCTTTAAACGGCTTTTTTTTGATGACTATCGTTCCGTCCGGTCTGCGTACTGCAATCGCCACGCACGAAGGCGACCTCATCATTACGCCCTCGATCAGCGCCTGTCCTCCAACTGCCAGATCAAGCTTGCCCTTGACATCCATCTTAAATATGATAAATTACAGCGGCTTGTAAGGCATATTACACCTATGTCTCCAGAATTCAAAAGTGAAGCGGAAATTGCCGCAAATGCAGGGTTCGAAGGAATAGATGCATATCGCGCTTATGAAAAATTGCAGCTGCTTTATGATGTTCTGTTTTTAAATTTTTTGGTGGAAAAAACGGAAAAAGGCAATAGGGTGCATGTTTCCATATCTTGCGATACTCCGAAAAGCTTGGATTTTATTGAAAGATGCGTTGTTCAAGGCAATCCGGATTTTCAAAACGTGAAACGAGTTAGTTCGGCGGTAATTTCTTTTGATCTATCGGTTGCCTGCGTCAAGCGGCTATATGATGTGCCGGTAGAAAGCCCTTTTTATGATTATGACCCGATTGACGCCGGTCTTATAGAAAAATACGGCGGCAGAGATGCTTTTATCAAGTATTTGGCTGCGCTTTTGGAACAAAAAACCGTTATTGAGGTAACCGCCATTACTGCTACAATGGCAAGGCATGCAAGTCAAAATCCAGCGCATCGATAAAGCTTTACCGTTGCCGAAATATGAAACCGCGGGTTCCGTCGGTTTTGATTTTGTGGCGCGCGAAGATACGCTTATTGCGCCCAAATCGATCGGTCTTGTGCCCGGAAATGTGGTAGTTGAGGTGCCGGCAAATTACATGTTGCTGGTTTCGTTGCGGTCTTCGACTCCGCGCAAAAAAGGCTTGTTGATGCCTCACGGCATTGGTGTAATCGATCACGATTATTGCGGTCCGCACGATGAGGTGAAAATCCAGGTCTATAATTTTACCGAAAGCGCGGTGACTGTGGCACGCGGCGACAGAATTGCGCAGGGGATTTTCGTGCACATAGATAAATTTGAATTTGAGGAAGTTGCGCAAATACGCGAAAAAAGCAGGGGAGGATTCGGGTCGACGGGTTGAGCGTGTCGTCCTGAACAATGTCATCCCCGCTTTAGGCGGGGATCTAAGATCGCCGATTAACCGGGTGATACACACCCGGCCCCCGCCTTAGCTTGAATCGGCGATGACAAAAATGAATTCAGTATGAAAAAAGGCCTATTCATCACTCTCTACGGCATCAACAACATTGGTAAAACAACGCATGCCAAACGTATTGTTGAACGCTTAAAAAAGCTCGGCAAACGCGCGGTTTATTTGAAATATCCTATTTATGATATTGAACCTACCGGCCCTTTCATCAACAGCATTTTGCGTTCCGGCAACAAACAAAAAATATCTGAGGAGGAACTTCAGCTTTGGTTTGTTTTGAATCGCTATCAATTTGAACCCAAGTTAAAAGAAATGCTTAAAAAAGGAATCACTGTTGTGGCGGAAGATTACATTGGAACCGGCATTGCTTGGGGCATGGCGAAGGGAGCTCTCCATGCGGAACTTGAAAGTATGAATAAATTTTTAGTTCAAGAAGACGTGGCAATTATGATGGATGGCCAAAGAAAGCTTTCTGCAAAGGAGAAAACTCACATCCATGAAAGCGACGATGCGTTGGCTGAAAAGTGCCGGAGAATTTATAAAAAATTGGCAAAAAGATATAAATGGCGCGTAGTTAAGGTTGATAAAGATTCTGATGTGACTGCTTCAAGAATTTGGAATGCGATTAGGAACCCTGTTTGAGGATTTGACATGTGGGCAATGTTGATGTATAATAAAAATATATTCTTAACAAAAGAAACAAATATGAAAGATACAAAAGTGAAAATAATTGTTGGCGTTTTGATCGTTGCTGTCGTCATCGCAGTTGTTGCTTTCTCCGGAACAGCCGGCCTTTTTAAGGGGTCAATTAATTCGAATGTTTATAATTACACTCCGCCAGTAGTTTCGGTAGTTAGGCCAACTATTAAGATCAATTCACAATACGATTTTCAAACGCCGCTACCTGATTCGGGAGTGGTGACTCTTTTAGATTTTACGGCTACTGCACCTAAAGATAATGATGCGATCTTCGATCAGTTTAATGTGAAATATAATTTTGAAAGCGGCGGTAGAATGATGAAAAATTTTAATCTTGTAGTTGATGAAGTCATCTATTGGCATCCGAATTACGTGGTGATAACTGATAAAGCTGGTCAATATGTCGGAAATAATGGCGCTAACATTCAATCCGGAAATGGTCAGTTATTAGTCTCAATTAAAAGTTCAGGTATTTTAGGAATCAAGGCTGGTTCGTCCAAGAGATTAAAACTCGTAGGTGAAGTGACGTCCGTAAACAGAATCAAAGTTGATCTGATTCAATAAAAATCGCCCAAGGAACCGCTGCTTTTCAAATACCTGTTTTTAACAGGTTACTCTACTTAAAATCGGGGCCTTTTTAGGCTCTGTTTTTCTTGACAGCGAGCTCTTTTCTTTATTATATTAAAAAAGCCTCATGACTTCAAACATCCTTGATGGTCGGCTGGTTTCGGACTCTATCCTCAAAGAGGTGAGTCGTGAAGTAAAAGCCCTGGTGAAGGCGAAAGTTTTGCCGAAGCTGGTGATAATTCTTGTAGGTGACAGCCCTGCCAGTTTGTCTTATATAAAGCAAAAGCGGCTTGCGTCCAAAAAAACCGGCATTAATTGCATACAGAAGGTTTTGGACAAAAACGTTACGACCGAAGATCTGATCTCGATAATAGAAAAGCTGAATAAAGATAAGACGGTGCACGGAATTTTGGTTCAATTGCCGCTGCCGGAGCATGTGAACGCCAATATTGTCATTCGCGCGATCGATCCGATGAAGGATGTGGACGGTTTTCAGGCTTATAACCTTGGGAAAATGTTTCTTTCGGCAAAATTCGAATGTCTTTCGCCTTGCACTCCGCGAGGAATAATCAAAATGTTGGAATATTACAAAGTTGGTATTGCCGGCAAATCCGTGACGATAGTTGGTCGCAGTAACATCGTTGGCAAGCCGCTCGCAATAATGTTGATGAATCGAGATGCGACGGTGACGGTGTGCCATTCCAAAACCGCGCATATTGAAGATTACACTCGCGACGCGGACATCGTCGTTGCGGCTGCGGGAAGGCCAAAAATGATCACGGCGGACATGGTGAAAAAAGGTGCGATTGTGATTGACGTCGGTACCACAAAAGTCGACAATAAGCTCACCGGAGACGTTGATTTTGAAAAAGTGAGCAAGAAAGCGTCTTTGATAACGCCGGTTCCGGGCGGCGTCGGTCCTATGACAGTGGCTTGTCTGATGGAAAATGTGGTCCGTGCGGCCAAGCGTTTAACTCCAAAATAATATGTGCGGCATAATTGGAATCTGCACAACCTCGCCGGTGATGCAAGATATATACGACGGGCTCGTTGTGCTTCAACACAGGGGGCAGGATTCGGCCGGCATGGTGACTTATGACGGGCATTTTTATCTTAAAAAAGGCAATGGTTACGTGCGGGACGTTTTTCAGGCGAAGCATATACAAAGGTTAAAAGGACTTGTCGGAATCGGGCATGTGAGATATCCGACTGCGGGTTCGTACGACGCCTCCGAAGCGCAGCCGTTTTATGTTAACGCGCCTTTTGGATTGGCGATGATTCACAATGGAAATCTTACGAATTACAGTGAACTGAAGGATCAGGTGACTCATCTTAACGCACGCTACTTGAACACCGCCTCGGATTCCGAGGTTTTGTTGAATGTTTTGGCGGATGAAATTGGCAGAATCAGGACGAAACATTTGTCGCCGGAGCAGATTTTCAGGGCTTTAAAAAAGGTTTATAAGAGGCTTAAGGGAAGCTATTCCGTGCTGTGTATTATTGCAGGTCACGGGCTTTTGGCTTTCCGCGATCCTCATGGAATCAGGCCGCTGGTTTTTGGTCAGCGCGATGCGGCTGCGGGGCGGGAATATGTCATCGCTTCCGAAAGTGTTGCGCTTAACACTTTGGGTTTTAAATTTGTTAGAGATGTTAAGCCGGGCGAGGCGATTTTTATAGATTTAAACAGGCAGGTTTTTTCAAAGCAGATAGAGAGGACGAAGTGGGCGCCGTGCATTTTTGAATATGTTTATTTGGCAAGGCCGGACTCGGTTTTGGATGGCGTGAGCGTTTATAAATCGCGCCTTAGAATGGGCAAATTCTTGGCGCATAAGATTAAAAAGGCGATGGCGGAAGGGCTTAAAATAGATGTCGTGATGCCGATTCCGGACACAGCCCGCAGCGCTTCTTTTGAAATCGCTTCCGAACTCGGGCTGCCGTGCCGCGAAGGTTTGATAAAAAATCGTTATATTGGGCGAACCTTCATAATGCCAGGACAGGGGATGCGCAAGCGCTCGATTAAATATAAATTAAATCCGATTCCGCTGGAGATTGAAGGCAAAAATATCTTGCTTATAGACGATTCAATCGTGCGCGGGAATACCTCGCGCAAAATCATCGAGATGGTGCGCGAAGCCGGTGCCAAGAAAGTTTATTTTGCGTCTTGCTGCCCGCCGTTGCGCAATCCGTGCGTTTATGGCGTCGATATGCCGTCCAGAAAAGATTTTATAGCCAATAATTTGTCGATAGAAGAAATCGGTAAAGCGATTGGCGCGGATGCGATTTTCTACCAGGAATTAAAAGATTTGGTTTCCGCAGTGCAAGCCGGAAATCCAAAAATAAAGAATTTCTGCACAGCGTGTCTTGGCGGAAAATATCCGACTTCGGACATCACGGAAGAGGTTTTGCAAAGGGCCGAATTGGCGCGCGGAAGCATTCAAGCCGAGGGTGGCGGCGCTGACAATCCTGATGAAGACCAGCTTGTCTTAATTTAGGTTGGTAGGCTGGTAGGTTTTTAGGGCTCAAAAATTATATGAAAGTGTTACTCATTGGAAATGGCGCTCGCGAGCATTGTATCGCGGAGGCGTTAACCAAAAGCGGCAGAGTTGAGTTGTTTGCTTACGGAAAGGCCAAAAACCCTGGGATTTTTCAATTGGCGCGTGAATATCAGCTTGGAGCTGTTAACGATTTTAAGGCGATTTTGGAATTTGCAAAAAAAGTGAAGCCGGATTTTGCGTTAATAGGCCCGGATGACCCGATTGCGGATGGTGTGGCGGATTTGCTGCTGGAACTTGATGTACGTTCCGTTGCGCCGCTTAAAACGGTCGCTCGTTTGGAATCATCCAAGTCGTTCACGCGCGATTTGGTGGAAAAATATAAAATTCAGGGAAATCCGCTTTATAAGATTTTTTATGACACTCATGGCGCATGCCATGAGCTAAATGGCGTGCGCGAATTTTTGCGTGAGTTAAAAGAAAATTTTGTGGTTAAGGCCGACGGTTTGATGGGCGGCAAGGGCGTGCGCGTTTCGGGCGATCATTTGGCGAATGAAGAAGAAGGCGAGGCGTATGCGAATGAGTGCATAAGAAAATTCGGGCGGGTTGTGATTGAAGAAAAATTCATCGGGCAGGAATTCAGCTTGATGAGTTTCGTGGACGGCAAGCACGTTGTTGATATGCCGCCGGTGCAAGATCACAAACGCGCTTTTGCGGGAGATAAAGGGCCGAATACCGGTGGAATGGGTTCATACAGCGACGCGAACCATTCACTGCCGTTTTTGAAGCAGAGCGATCTTGATGAGGCGCATGAAATTACGGAGCGTGTTGCGGAGGCGCTGTTTAAAGAAACCGGCGCGATGTTTAGGGGAATTATGTATGGCGGATTTATTGCGGTTAAAAAAGGCGTGCGTTTGATTGAATACAACGCGCGTTTTGGCGATCCGGAGGTTATGAATGTTCTGCCGATCTTGAAAACGGATTTTGTCGATGTGTGCGAGGCGATTTTGGCCGGGACTTTAAACAAATTAAAAGTTGAATTTGAAAAGAAGGCGACGGTTTGTAAATACGTAGTGCCGGAAGGTTATCCGGACAATCCGCGTTCCGGAGACAAGATAGAAATTTCCGGTAGGCGCTCATCTGCAAAGATGTACTATTCTTCGGTTGATCAACGGGCGGATGGTTTGTATCTGAGCTCTTCCAGAGCCGTGGCGTTTGTCGGCATCGAGAACACGCTTCATGAAGCCGAGAAAGTGGCAGAAGCCGCCTGTGCATCTGTAAAGGGGCCGATTTTTCATCGGGAAGACGTTGGGACGTCGGAATTGATTAAAAAACGCGTGGAGATGATGAGAGAGTTGCGGGGGTAGTCCAAATACCTATTGATGCAACGTGCCTTCAAGCGATGTGAGCGCCACCACCTCTTTTGCTTTATATTCCCAGCGCATGCCGCGAACGCCGACGCCTTCGAGCGCGTCTCCGGTCAAAACCAAATTTTGAACGGTTTCCATGGGTTGAACGGTTCCGCCGATCGTGCGGCGCGTGGCCCAGGTGTTACCGTTTAATTTAATTACATCGACGTGATTACCGGCTGACTGCGTACCGAAACGCGCGCCCATTCCCGAATCATTAAGCAACCATTGCGCATGACCGGGATTTGAATAAAGACTTTCATAATCAAGCTGAATGTTATCCGTAACATCCGGAGCATCGACTAAAAAAGCTTCACGGATGAAATAATCTCCAGAGTCCCATTTGACCCGCGCGCTGGCCGGCGGTTCCGCGGCGATTTCCAAAGATGCAACTCCGAACAAAGTGCGCACGACTTTTTTCCCGCTTGATTCCATAATTTTGAAAGTGCCATCCGCGCCCTTGAGGGCGGTTAAATAATTACCGGTTGTTTGCGTACCGAGAATTATAGGCGTATTCGGTGTGGCATCCTCCAGCATTTTCTTGGTGGCATCGGCAAAATTAGCATCCTTAAAAGTGGTTTTGGGAACACGCTTGAGCGGAGGCGTGAGCATATCTTCCTGGCGGGTGGAAATTCCTCCTATTTTCCTTAAAAAAGCCAATCCGTCTCTTGAAACGACTTCCAGTTTCCAGTCCGGATAACCGGCGGCAATTCCCAGTTTGGCCTGCTCCGCTTCTTCCGGAGTTGAATATTCCACTTCGTCGCCCTTTTCCAAAATCATTCTTTCGGCGACAAATCTATCCGTAAGCACATTTTTAAACTGTGCTCCGTAAAGTCGCCTGAATTCGGCCGGTACTCCCACCGAACTACCGCCTATTGTTACTTCGCGCGGAGACGCTTCTCCTTGTTGAGAACGTTGCTCGCATAAGTTCGATGCAACCCAATTTACATTGTGGCTTTTTGGTGTTGGCATATTTCAAAAGGTTAAGGGACCTCATTAAACACATAATTCACGGTAATGTCAAGGGACAGGCGGTAGCCAAACCTGTAAAATCGTGATAGAATGTAGCGATACAAAAACTATGAATCGTCCCATAAAAATTGCCGCATTCACCGTTTATTTTTTAGCGCTCCTTCTGGTTTCCGGAAAATTGTTTTTCGAAAAACAGTTTGACGCGGCGGTTTCTTCCGTGATGAAATCTTTCAGTTCCACAAAGGCGCAAACACTGGTAATCGGTTTTTCCGAACCGATGTTGAGCTTTGATCCGCTGGCAAACGACACCGGTTCGCGCACGCGCCTGCTGCACATTTATGAGGCGCTTGTCAGGGTTACGCCCGATTTGCAGATTGAACCTGCGCTCGCGGCTTCTTTCGGCTCACCGGACGATTTAACCTGGGAATTCAGATTGCGACCAAATGTGCTTTTCCACGACGGAAAAAAGCTCACGCTGGATGATGTAATTTATTCTCTTCAGGAAGCTGCGGAAAATCCGAATTCGGGCGTGAAGGATTTGGCCTCAACCATCAAAGAAATAAAGAAAATGGATGACCAGATATTTCAAATAGTTACTTCTTCTCCGGATCCGCTGCTGTTGCAAAAGCTTTCTTACATGCTTATTTTTCCGAAAAATGCGGCCGCAACAAATCGCGTTGGAACCGGGCCATACATGCTCGAGAAAAACGAAGGAGGCACTCTTCAATTAAAGCGTTTTGCGAATTATTGGGACAAATTGGCGCCATTCGACACGGCTATTTTAAAAACGTTTGCTTCCAAAAAAGATAAAATTGCCGCGCTCGGAGATGGAACCGTGGATTTGATTGCAAATGTTCCTCCGGACAGCGCCCGCGATTTCAGTTATTCGGGTTTTACACTTAAAACACTGCCAAGTCTTGAGGTCAATTTTTTAATGTTCAATTTTGACCGAACTTTCAAATCTTTAAAATTAAGGGAGGCGGTGGCCGATGCGTTAAAAATTAGAGATATTGTAAAGCTGACGCAGGGTTTTGCGGTACCGGCCACTCAATTCGTCGGCAATGGCACTTTCGGGTATGATCCTTCGATAAAATTCAGGGAGCCGGATGTGCAAAAAGCGGAGGAGTTGGTCAAAGAATTAGCCAATTTCTCGCGTATAAAAACAACGCTTGATCTTCCGAAAGGATTGGAAGTGTTTGGAGCGGCGGTTAAAGATCAACTCGCAAAAGTCGGAATTGATGTTGAATTGATTTTCTTGACTCCGGTTGAGTTGAGCGAAAAAATCAAGCGCCGTCAATCCGATTTTTATTTCTTTGGTTGGAGGACCGACCTTGGGGACGCCGCGGATTTTTTGACGGCGGTTGTGCACAGCCCGGCTGGAAATTTCGGCCAATATAACGGCAGCAATTATCGCAGTTCCGAAGCGGACCGGTTGATAGAATTAAGCGCGGAAACCATAAAGTCCGACAAACGCTTGGAGAAGTTGCGTGCGGTTATGCGAAAAATAACCGTGGACGACATCATTGGAGTGCCCCTTTTCTCCCAGGAGGTTTTGTACGGCGTTTCGGATAAGATCAAGTGGCAGCCTCGAGTGGACGGCTACATACTGGCCCAAGAGGTAAAAATGTGATAAAATAACATGAACAGGCCGAGCCCACGCACGAAGCGGAGTGCGCTCTAAAATAGAAGAATTTGCGTCAGCAAATCCAACATGGAGCGCAGCGGAAGGCGAGGCTAAGCAATTAATGCGCCGAAGGCGCAACCTCAATAAAATGCGTTCAATAAAAACAAAACTCATAACGGCTATCAGCGTACTGATTATTTTCCTGTTTTCCATCACGGCGCTTTTGCTGATAGATGATAAAACGAAGGAACTTTCGCATGATATTTATACAAATGCGAGGAGTTTCAGCGAGTTGACGACGCCCAAAATCGTGGACTTGTATAAGTCGCTGCTGGCCGAAAAGAGTTTCGTGATTTTTAACAGGGAAGTTAAGGATATTTTCAGGAAGAATATTGACATTTCTAAGATTAGGCTGGTTACTTATGCCGGTGAGATTTTGTATGATTCCGTGCAGGAAAAAGACAGGTCTTACGAAGGCGAAACGAGGCACGTTGCAGATCAGGATTTAAAAGCTCGTTTGCAGCGCAATTTGCCGAGTTATCTGCTTGCGAGCGGCCGCACCGTTTATTTAAAAAAGGATTCGGAAGGAAATTACATCTCTGTTAACGAAAATGAAAAAGAAGTTACGCCGATTTCCGACACGGATAAGATTATAAATGTGGTTTTGCCGTTGCCGCCGAATTATTCGGTGGTGTTTGATGTCACTTATGAAAATCTTAACGCGCGTATTTTGGGGACTACGAAGCGCATAGTTTTGCTGTTGGTTTTTGGTGTTTTGCTCGGGCTCGGTTTCGGTTGGGTTTTCTCCGGAAAGATTACCAATCCCATCGAAAAGTTAAAGGAGGGCGCGCTTATCATCGGTAAAGGAGATTTTAAGGCGAGGGTGAATGTTAAAACCCGCGATGAGGTTGGTGTTTTGGCCGACACGTTTAATAAAATGGCGCAGGATTTGGAAATCTCCACCAAAGCCATGATTGAGAAGGAAAGAATGTCGAAGGAGTTGGAAGTTGCGGCGCGCATTCAAAAACAGATTTTGCCTGAGAAACTGCCGACAATTGCCGGTTTGGATATTGCGGCTACTGTTATTCCGGCCACGGAAATCGGCGGCGATTGCTATGATTTTATACAGGTTGATCCGGACACGAATATAATTTATATAAGCGATGTTACGGGCCATGGAATCCCGTCCGGAATAGTCGTTTCCATTGCCAATGCCATTATTTACAGCTATGCGAGGTCATCTTCAATGAGTGACATTTTATTCAATGCGAACAGGGTTTTGAAAAACAAGACTTTACAGAACATGTTTATGACGCTGCTTATGCTGCGTTATCGGCAAGGAAAAGTTTCTTATATGAGCGCCGGACATCCGGAAATGCTGCATTATTTTGCGAAAGACAAGAAAGTTTCCACGGAGAAAGGCGGCGGAATTGCGCTTGGGATGGTGCCGGATAACTCTAAAATGCTTACCGAATCCACGATGTCTTTTGAAATAGGGGACGCAATCATTCTTTACAGCGATGGAATTCCGGAAGCCGTTTCGGAGCACGGTGACATGTATGGCTTACAGCGGTTTAAGCGGGCTTTGAATGACTGCGGAGAGCTTGCGAGCGCCGAGGCGATCAAGAGCGCGCTGATTGCCGACGTGAAACAATTTATGGGCAATGCCGTGCAGGCTGACGATATTACGATGGTAGTCTTGAGGCGGGTATAAAGGATATAGGACCAATGCATTTTCAAAAATCCAGATTGTTAATCAAGAAGAGTGAACTTTTTGATTATTGATAAATATATAAAAAAGATGGATATTGAATTCAAATGAATGAAAAATTAGTATCCATCTCCCGACTTCATACTTTTTTTAACGTTTTTAAAAACGGGATGGCTAATTGATGGGAAAAAGTCGTAAAAGGTTCTGGAAAGTCCAATGTAGTGCCTAGCTAGAAGATTCATTTGACTTTTAAATTTTGAGGGATATTAT
>JACRID010000002.1 GCA_016220145.1 Candidatus Peregrinibacteria bacterium | reverse complement strand
CAATGGGTTCTCGTAACAAAAGAAGTGATCCCCGGATCACTTGGAATAAATGCTGTGGCACAAACTCGTGTGCTTGCCGATTATGTAAAAAATGCGGTATTTGCCGGCCAAGAAATGCCCGAGGAATATGCCGATGCGCTGCAGGAATTTTATGAACAAGAAGCTGAAATTACAAAACTGATGTCTTCGGATTGGCAAAAATGTAATCGCAGACTTTCGGTATTGAAACTGAATTGGCTTTGCCGACGCTCGCCTGCGGAAGCCTTGTCTGACTGCCAAACTTATTTGGATAACAAAGGAGAACGTTTATTGCCGTATACCTACGATAGAACCACGCGCCTTTCGTCCTATGGTTATCTAGTCGGTATCGGTTCTGCTGATTCCGCCGGCGCCTATGTCTCTGCTTGGCTTCCGCGTAGTTCTGATCCGCATGTTGGCGTTGTTTTCTCCCGCAGTCGTTGAAAATTTGAACTTTGAAATTTGATACTTTGATTTTGCCCCCGCATGGCGGGGGCATTCTTCATATAAATGCGCGCAAAGTCAATTCCGCCGTTTTGGTCCACGAGAACTTCTTGGCTTGTTCAAGCCCCCTTTTTATCAAATCGGCCTGCAAAGTTTTATCTTCAATTAGCTGGTTAATCTTGAAGCTTAGATTTTCAATATCATTCGGATCAACCGAAATCGCTGCGTCGCCGCAAACTTCCGGCAAAGACGCGGCATTGGAACAAATAACAGGGCAGCCGCTAGCCATGGCTTCCAGTGGCGGTAATCCAAATCCTTCATAAAGCGAAGGATAAACCAGCGCCGTTGCGAGTCTGTAAAAAATCGGCAGCTCGGCAGGGGAGCAAGATTCAATGTGAATTATATGGTGGCCGGATTTTTTTAAAAGCTGCTCCGCTTTTTTTGACTTCCAGCCTTTGCCTCCAACAATAACCAATTTTAACTCCGCGTGTTTTTTAACCGATAATTCAATGGCGGAAATGGCGGTTACGACGTTTTTGCGCGGTTCAAGTCCTAAAACCGCCAATACAAATTCGTCCGGCAAATTATATTTTTGGTGCACATTTGCGAGTTCGCCCTCAGTTGGTTTCCGCGAAAAAACCTCGTCTGCAGCCAGCGGCGTAACCGTAATTTTCTCCTCCGGATATTTAAAAAATTTCACCAAATCCACTTTAGTGTTGTGCGATGGAACAAGTACGCGCTCCGCTTTTCTTAAAGCTCTTCCAAGAAATAATTTTTCAAGCAGAGTCGCTTTTGTCTGGTGCATCGAAGGGTGCAAAAAAGCCACCAAATCGTGTACCGTGATCACCGACCTTATATTTTTAGGTAAAAAAGCCGGAATTATAAAACTTGTCGGTGAAAAAAACAGGTCGCCGCCTTCCTTCTTAAAATCTTTTATCACCGCAAAATGCCACAAAAAACTGTGTTTCCTTATCACTTTTATATGCGAATTATAAAAGTCCGAAATGTCGGCGCTCAGGCGGTCCGTATATAAGATATATTCATTTTTACGGTCTTGACGAAGAAGCTCTTTTACGAGGAAATATGTATACCATCCCTTACCGGCCTTGTTGGCGCACGCCGTCCTCAAGTCTATGCCGATTTTCATGTGGCAATTGTATATTGTTTTTGTTATTTTAGGGATAGCAGGCCGCAGCGAAGCGAAGGCCTGAATAATAACGTGGCCGCAGCCACAACTTCCATATGAGCCTAACTCGACTTAAGGAAACTTTCTTCGGATTACCGAAGCAAATAAAATTTATTGGAATCGGCAGTCTAATTCTGGTCATTTCAACGCTTTTGCCGTGGTATGGCGATTTGGATTCATACAAAATCGGAGATGAGTTTTTGGGAGTGACGGGGCCGGCATCGTTTGTTGGAATTGTCGTTTTGGCGTTGGCAGGCCTTTCAATGTGGCTTTTTTCTTATCGGCTTTTAGAGAAAAGAATGCCGCGATTGCCGGTCAGGGAGGGGATTGTTCATTTGTTTGTTGCCGCGGAATCTTTATTTTTGTTGATAGTCGTGAATTCCATATTTTTCCATCCGAAGTTTGGTGTGAATATCACTTTAAAGGAAAGCCGTTTCGGGATGACGCTGGCCGTTCTCGGGTCGGTTTTGGTTTTTGTCGGCGGATATTTGCTGAATAAAGAAGAAACAAAGAAGGATAGTGAAACAGGGAAATTGGAACCGCTTATAAAACTGCAATCTGCGCCTAAATATGAGGTTCCCGCTCCTCAGCCGCAGCATTCGATTATAAAACCCGCCACTCAGCAATCCGCTTATCAACGCATTCAGGAACGCATGCATCATCATTCTCCGTTGAATCCGCGCGAAAGCACAGGTTTGCCTTATAAGGAGACGGTTAAGGGATTTCAGCTCGGAGAAAAATCTTCCGCGCCGGCAGCAACTCCTGCAAATTCAGGCGTGCAAAAGGATCCGAAGAAAGATAATTTTATGTTAAGAATGGATCTGTAATGGAACCATAATTCTATGGCGGAAGCAACAGCAACCCAAGCACCACCGGATCAGCAGGCATCGGTTAGAATAGTTTTTTACTGTAAAGATTGCGAAAAGCTGGTTGATGGAGTGAAGATTGGAAGGAAGTACGTTTATAAATGTCCGATTTGCCATACTAAGAGCGTGGCGTTTGGAACAGAGAAGAGCATTAAGAGTTTTTATCATATGGGGGAGTAGAAAACAAGTGAGTCCTGCGGTAAGCCATAAGCGCTACCTGTCATGTAAGCGAATGGCTTATCCATAGAGACGAGTGAAGGTTTCTTTTAAGCGTACTCGTTTCGTTCGTCCTCGTTAAGGCAAGTTTTGGAGTTAATGTTTTTGTCATAAAAAGTTAATGGAAATTTCATGAAGTTGTGATATAAGGCAAACGATGAAATCGCAAAAGGAAAATAGACAAAGGGAAACGTATTCGTTTTTTGTAAACGGCAAAAACTTGCATGTGAGTGTGCATTCATATAGAGTGGCGTCACTTAGGTTCATATCTTAAATTATTAATCTTTAACCTTATAATTCTATGGCCGCACAAACTTTGGAACGCAAAAAAGCGCTTGAACTCGCTCTGTCTCAGATAGAGAAAAATTTTGGCAAAGGCTCCATTATGAAAATGGGTGAAGGCAAAAGATTGCCGATAGAAACCATTCCAACCGGTTCGATTTCTTTGGATATTGCCCTTGGCGGCGGCATTCCGCGCGGGCGCGTTACGGAAATTTACGGACCGGAATCTTCAGGCAAAACGACGCTTACTCTTCACATTATTGCGGAAGCGCAAAAGAAAGGTGGCCAGTGCGCTTTTATTGATGCGGAACACGCTCTCGATCCTGAATACGCAAAACGCATAGGCGTGGATATGAACAATTTGCTTGTTTCGCAGCCGGATAGCGGCGAGCAGGCGCTTGAGATTACGGAAACGTTGGTTCGTTCGAATGCGGTTGACGTGATCGTGGTGGATTCGGTCGCGGCCTTGACTCCAAAGGCGGAAATAGAAGGTGAAATGGGCGACAGCCACATGGGTTTGCAGGCGCGTTTGATGAGCCAGGCTCTTAGAAAGCTGACGGGCTCGATCAGCAAATCGAAAACTTCCGTGATTTTCATCAATCAGATAAGAATGAAGATTGGGATTATGTTCGGCAATCCGGAGACAACGACAGGCGGGCACGCGCTCAAGTTTTATTCTTCCGTCAGGATGGATATCCGCTCGATTGGAAAGATTGAAGATGCCAACACGGTTGGCGATAAGAAGGAAATCGTCGGGATTCGCGCTCGCGTCAAGATTGTGAAAAATAAGATTGCGCCCCCTTTCAAGACTGCGGAGTTCGACATTATGTACAATAAGGGCATTTCTTATGTGGGTGACCTTCTGGATCTTGGCGTTAAATATGAACGTGTTCACAAGAGCGGCGCGTTCTATTCCTATGGCGACGTCAAGCTCGGCCAAGGCCGCGAAGGAGCAAAAGGCTTCCTCTTGGGCAACGAAAAAGTTGCAAAAGCCATAGAAACCGATATCAAGAAAACTCTCGCGGCGGCGGCAGAAGAAGCAGCCGTGCCGGTAGCGGCAGGGGCTGCCGAAGAGGAAGGAGATGATGAATAAAACACCAGAAACCATTCATTGGCGCGTCTGGTGGCTAGCACTATTTGGATTGCGCCGAGCCCCCGAGCGAGCGCCCCGCTTAGCGGGGCATGCGAGCGGAGGGGTGCGGTGGCGCAAGACAAAAGTGCGCCACCTGACCGCCAATACTCCCATGATGAAGGACTCCTATCAAACTTTGCTGAATTACTCCTTCCGTTTGCTGGGCCGCAAAGCCTACACGGAAAGCGAAATTGAACGTCGACTCACGCGCCGCGGGCTTAAGGTAAAGCTTGCGGCGCTTCATAGCGCCGTTATTAAAGTAATCGCGCGGTTGAAGGAATTAAAGTATTTGGATGACGATAAAATCCTCGAAAATTACTTTGAATATAAATTGCCGGCCAAGCCGCAAGGGCAGTTCGCTTTCTTGCACGAGATGCGAAGGCGCGGAATTTCAATAGACGTTGCCAAAGAAGCTTGGAGCAAACGCAACATCGATGAAGACGAACTGGCGCAAGTCTTGGTCAATAGTCGCAAAACAAAGTTCGCAGGATTGTCTTCCCTTCTCCGCAAAAAGAAAATCGCCGGTTTGCTTGCAAGCAGAGGATTTTCACCGAATACGGTCTGGAGGCTGCTGGATCGACAATAACAGATTAGAACTTGCACGAAAGCCATCAATCATGCTATAATCTTACATATAAGCCATCGATAATAAATTCGTATGACAACAGTAACTCTTTCGCCAAAATTCCAGGTTGTAATCCCAAAAGAAGTGAGGGAATCTCTGTCGTTGACGTCGGGCATCAAACTCGAAGTTGTTCCATATGGTAACAGAATCGAACTGATACCGGTGGAGTCGCTTAAGACGTTAAAAGGGTCGCTTAAAGGGATGGACACAATCTTAATTAGGGAAAAAGACAGGATATGAATATAGTGGATTCTTCCGCATGGTTGGAATATTTCGCCGGCACAAAATACGCAAAGAATTTTGAAAAAGCCATTGAGGCAACCGAAATTTTGTTGGTTCCGGCAATTGTCATTTACGAGGTTTTTAAGAAAATATTATTGGAGAAGGATGAACACACGGCTCTGCATGTAATTGCCCACATGAAACTCGGCAAAATTATAGATATGGATCTGGAAATAGCCTTAAAAGCCGCTCAATTAAGCGGCAAACACCAATTGCCGATGGCCGACAGCATTATTTTGGCCACCGCCCAAAAGCACAACGCCACTATTTTTACTCAAGATGCCGATTTTAAACCTTTTAAGAACGTAAGATACTTTACCAAAAAGATTGGAGCTTCACCATAATCCGTGAAGTAGAGGGTGTTTTTTTGGCATAACAAAAGGGGAAACTGGCAACCTGGAAGTTCAGAAAGGCATTGACAATAAAAACGGGGGTCAAAAAATTTTTTAGGAGAAAACCTATTAATTT